>JADGCH010000041.1 GCA_015229115.1 Magnetococcales bacterium | reverse complement strand
TAAATCGCTGCGGCCAGTCTGGTCGATCTGGTCTATACACCCGATGCCAACTGGAATGGCAGCGACCGCTTGAGCTGGAACGGTAGCGATGGCAGCTTGTATGCCACCAATCCGGCTCAGGTAACCCTGACCGTTGTCGCCCGCAACGATCTGCCGACTTTGACCTCTTTCAGCAGAAGCGGCGGTAGCGACCGGACCGTGACTTTTGCCAGTCGTGATTTTAACGAGGCGTTTCAGGATGTCGATGGTGATGTCCTGAGCCGGATCCGCATCACCAGCCTACCCGATCAGGGCAGCTTGAAGCTGGATGGTTATGCGGTGACTCTAGGACAGGAGATTGTTGCCGCTATGAGCGGTTTGACCTTTACCCCGGCAGCGGGCTGGACCGGCCGCACCAGTTGGCAGTGGCAGGGGTTGGATGGTACGGACTGGAGCGCGTCAACGGCCACCATCACGCTGGATGTTTTGCCGATACCGGCCGAACCGACCAACCTAGCCCTGCTGGCCAGCGATGATAGTGGCACATCCAACAGCGACGGTATTACCAACCGCAGTGATGTCACCGTCACGGGTCACGGCGTTGTTGGAGCCACGGTGACCCTGTTCGATGGTAACAGCAGCAAGGGCACGGCTACGGTCAACAGCGATGGTGTCTGGGCCGCTGCGGTGACGGGTTTGAACGATGGGCTGCATAGCTTCAGCGCCAGTCAGACACGCACAGGCAGCGGCGATAGTGAGCGGTCGGCCATTCTGACCGTGATCGTTGATCGTGTTGCGCCAACCGTGGCCATCACCGATCCGATCGACCAAAGCACGCTCAAACGGCTGTCCGCCATCAGCGGTACAGCTGGTGACGCTGACAGTGGAGTGGCTCTGGTTGAGTTGTCGCTGTTTAACCCGGCCCGCAACCAGTATAGCGGTTTCACCGAAGATACCACCAGCGTCCAGTGGCTGCCTGGCAGTAGTGGCGACGAGGAATGGAACAGCTGGAAACTGGCCGGAGTCAATGGCCTGTGGACCACGGGAGATGCCTATCGTCTCACCGCCCGAGTGCGTGATCTGGCTGGCAACGAGGCCGTCAACACGGTCAGTTTCGGCTTTGGGGATACGGTCAAAAGCCATATCGATCTGAAGCAGTCGGTTTATGTCGTGAAACCAACAGCAACCCAACCTGTAACCCTGCAAGGACAGCTGGTGCTGGATGGTAGCGGTGGCTCACTGGCCGGTCAGCCGGTCCATCTGGTCATCACCGCTCCGGACGGACAATCATGGCAGACCCAGCCCAGCGCCAGTTGCGATAAAGAGGGACAATTCACCTTTACCGATCTGACCGGCTTCACTCAACCAGGCCGTTACCAGGTACGGGTTCAATACGATGGCAACCTGTTGCTGAAATCGTCAACCACCTTTGCTGATATCCAGGTTGGCGATCCGGCTGGTTATGCTATTCTGGTCCAGGGTGAGCTGTTCGTTAATGGTGTCGCCGAGGGATTGCTGGCGCACAAGCGCAGCACCAACCGCATCTACCAGACCCTGCTCAATCGTGGCTTCACGGCCGATAACATCCAATATTTCAACTACGACACCAATGGCATGAGTCAGGTGGCCGGCGATTACCTCAACCGTGCCGATGTCAAGGTCAATGCCCCTTCACGGGCCAAACTGCAAACGGCCATCGAAAGCTGGGCTGCCGATAAAATGCTGGCCGCACCCGCACCGCTGTATATCATCTTTGTCGACCATGGCGGCGCGGAGAGTTTCTACCTGGGCCAGGAGACCGTTACATCGCAAGACCTGGCCAGCTGGCTCGACGGGCTGGATAGCCGTTTGCAGCAGGCTGGCACGGATGGTCAACGCGCTCGTGACCAGAACCAGTTCGCCATTCTGGGAGCCTGTTATTCCGGCAGCTTCATCAACGAAATAGCCAAACCAGACCGCCATCGCATCGTCATCAGCAGTGCCACGGCAACAGAAAAGTCGTTTCGTGGTGCCACGGAAGCGGACGGGGTGCAGGATGGCGAACTGTTTCTCCAATATCTGTTCCAGTCCCTGGCGCAGGGAAAAACCTTTTACGACGCCTTCAACCAAGCTACGCAATTGACCGAACAGGATCCCCTGGTGGCTCAATATGGTCAGAACGCATTCACAAACAATCTCCAGGAGTCGATGGAGCAGAAAATAAGGGATGGTGCCGGTCAGCATCCGCTGCTGAATGATAACGGCGACCGGATCGGCAGTAACGAGCTGACCGTGCAACGTGGTCAGGATGGGGCCGTGGTGCAGTCACTCAGGCTGGGCTTTTCACGTTCTGGCCGCAGTAACTCTCTGGCCAATCCGGTACAGATCGGCGCGGTGGCACCGACGGTCTATCAGGTTGGTTCCTCAACATTGCTATGGGCCCGGGAAAACAACGCTACTCGAGAAGCTTCCGAAGCCTGGGTGACCATCCTGCCCCCCAGTAACAACCTCTTGGGCAGTGGCAGCAACCTCCAGATCAGCAATACACTGGCAACAGCCAACATGAGTTATAACAGCGTGGCACAACGCTGGGAACTGGATACCAGCCAGATCGGCAATTTTGCCTTCAGTGCCGAAGGACGTTACCGATTTCAGTATTCCATGCGCGATGCCGAAACCGGCCTGCTGGCTACGCCGATCATTGGCGATGTTTACAAGGCTAAACCCGGCAACCAGGCTCCTGGCAGCATCACTGGTCTGCAGATCTTTTCTGCCGCTGGAGCGAGCAGCAGCATCAGCCAGGTTGGCCTGTTCGACTGGAATGATGTCGTCGATCCCGAACAGCAGACCATCAGCTATGATTTGATCCTCTCTGACGACCAGCAACAGATCCTCTATCAACGACAGGCCCTACCCCTGTCGCAGTGTCTGATCGATTTTGTCGATCTCAAGGCCACCCTACCAGCCGGCAATTACTTCTGGCGCGTTGAGGCGGTCGATGCTTATGGGGCCACAAGCAGCAGCGCTACGCTGGCATTCAGCCTCAGTTTTCCCAACGACATTCCGGCCATCCTGCAGGGTTTTATCTACAACAACAGCGATTACAGCGCCATTACCGGGGCCACGGTTAAGCTAAATGGTCGTATTCTCAGCAACAGTGAGCGCAACGGCAGCCTGCAAGCGCTGATCCCTACCGTTGGGGCGACCCTGACCATCGAAAAAAGCGGTTACAAGACCAGCATCGTGACGCTGGATCGATCTGGAGCCGGTTCGATCAACCAGCTGGCCATCGGTCTGGAACGGGAGATGACGACCCTACGCTACAAGCTCAATGGCGGAGCAGAAACCAGCGGCGTCTCGGTGGTCGGGAGCAGCAAAAGCGATACCGTCACCCTGTTGAGCACTGGAGCGGCTTTGGCGCTGTCGTCGATTGAGAAAGTGATCGGCACTGCGGCGGCCGATCAGATCGTGCTGCTGGGTAGGGCCTCGGTCAGCTGTTCCGGGGTTGAAAGCGTGACGGGTTCGGGTCAAGCCGATACCGTCACCCTGATGACCGGGGGCCTGTTGGCCGTGAGTGGCGTCGAGAGTGTCGTCGGCAGTGCAAAAACCGATACCATCACCCTGATGACCGGAGGACAGCTGGTGCTTAAGGCGGTGGAAAGCGTGGTCGGTAGCAGCGGTAGCGATCAGGTCACTTTGGCCACGGCCGGTACCATCGTGGTGGCCGGCGTTGAAACGGTCATCGGGTCGAGCGGAGCCGATACCCTTACTCTCACTGGCTCGACAACGGCGGTGATGATGGGCGGCGGCGGAGCGGATAAGCTGACCGGTGGCAGTGGCCCGAACCGGTTTCGCTATACGGCAGCGGCCGAATCATCACCGACGGCCAAGGATACCCTGACCAACTTCACCATCGGTCGTGATGTCATCGAGATTCTGGCCAGCTTGCGCACGGGCAGCGGTGATGGTACGTTCATCGGATCAGCTGCTTTTAGTGGCAAGGGGGCCTGTCAGATCCGTTTCGACGACAAGAGCAGGCTGCTGGAGATCATCGATCAAACAACCGGAGGTCTATGATGCCTGACACGGTCGCGCTGCCTGTTGTTCTAATTGTGGATGATACGCCGGAGAACCTGGATGTTCTCAAGGGTATTTTGAAAACCGACTACGCGATTCGTTTGGCCACCAGTGGTACGGTGGCGCTGCGGGTGGCTCGTGTGCCTCCCCACCCGGATCTGGTGCTGCTCGACATTATGATGCCCGGAATCGATGGCTACGAGGTGTGCCGTCAGCTAAAAGCGGATGCCTTGACGCGTGATATTCCAGTACTGTTCGTCAGCGCCAAAAGCGAGGAAGTCGATGAGTTGCAAGGACTGGCGTTAGGTGCGGTTGATTACATCACCAAACCGATCTCACCGCCGATCCTCAAGTCGCGGGTGCGCACGCACCTGCAACTGAGACGGGCTTACCAGCAACTGGAACGGCAAAATGCTGATCTGATTGCTGCCGACCAACTGAAACAGCAGGTCGACATGATTGTCCGTCACGACATGAAATCACCCCTGAATGGCATCATCGGCTTTGCCGACCTGTTGCTGGAACAGGGTCATCTGGCACCGGAGCAGCGGGAGACCGTGCAATCGATACGCCATGGCGGTGTCAACGCCCTGCACATGATCAACCTGTCGCTTGGTTTATACCGCATGGAGCTGGGTACCTACCAGCTGGAGGCTAAACCGGTTGATCTGACGCCGATTCTGCGCCGTATTCGCGCCGATTTAAGGTCGTGGTTGATCCAGAATCAACTGACCTGGACCATGACTGTAACTGGGCAACCAGTTACCGCAGCGGATAACTTCGTGGTATTAGGCGAGGAAGTGCTCTGCTATTCCATGCTGGCCAATCTGATCAAGAATGCTGTTGAAGCTTCGCCGCCCGGTCAGGTCATCACTATTGCCCTGGAAATGGTTGACACCACGGCTGTTGTACGCATCCATAACCAGAGCAGCGTTCCGGAACCGATCCGCAACTGTTTTTTTGACAAGAATGTCACTTACGGCAAGAAGTCCGGCACCGGTTTGGGAACCTACTCTGCCAAACTGATTGTGGAAACCATGACAGGTACCATCGCCATGCACTCTTCAGCAGAGGAGGGTACCGAGATTCGTGTTGCCTTACCCGCTCCGGCCACCGGCCAAGCAACCCGTACCAAGCTCGGTCCAGCTGGGCAGGGCATGGTTCAGGACCAGCCTATCGTACACCAGGCCGATTTTGCCGTGGCAGCCCAGCCCCATCTCTACCATCTACAGCAGGCGCTGGAACGGCATGACACCTACGAGGCGCTGAACGAGATCGAGTGGTTGATCAAGACAGCCATTGCCGTTGCGGCCCAACCGGTGGTGGTTCAGTCGACACGGCTGAACGGTAAAGTGGAAATGGAGGAATGGTCAGAGGCTGGCTCGGTCTACCAGAAACTGGTACAGCAACTGGCAAGGCTGGGGGGTGACCATGCCGAGTCCTGATGCGATCCAACCTACCATCCTGATTGTCGACGATACGCCCGAAAATCTCGACATCCTCAAGAGTGTTCTGGCTGCCGACTACAACGTGCGTTTAGCCACCAACGGTACGGTAGCGCTGCGGGTGGCGCGTATGGCGCCACTGCCTGACCTAGTGCTGCTCGATATCATGATGCCTGGGATCGATGGTTACGAAGTGTGTCGCCGGCTGAAAACGGATCCACTGACCCGTGATATTCCGGTGCTGTTTATCACCGCCAAATGCGAGGAAGTCGATGAGTTGCAAGGGTTGGCGGATGGTGCGGTGGACTATATCACCAAGCCGATCAGCATTCCTATCGTGCGGGCCCGGGTCAAGACCCACATCGAATTGCACAGCACCAAAAAACAGCTGTGTCAGTACAACGAGCGGCTGCTGCATGAAAGGCAGATGATCGAATCCATCATCCTGAAAATGCGCCGTACCGATCTGTTCGAGGATCGCAACCTGCGTTTCATCGTGGCACCGGTCGAACAGACCGCCGGTGACATGCTGCTGGCTACTTTTGCACCGGATGGCAGACAGTTGGTATTGCTGGGCGATTTTACCGGCCACGGCCTGCCTGCCGCCATCGGTGGGCCGCTGGTGACGCACCTTTTTTACGACCAGGCTCGGCGCGGCCGTTCGGGTGCAGCCATTTTGCAGGACATCAACGGCCAGCTGTATCGTCAGCTGCCGACCGGATTCTTTTTCGCGGCCGCCCTGTTCGAAATCGCCGCCGATCGCAGCCAGGCCCTGTTGTGGAATGCCGGTCTACCCGACTGCCTGCTGGTCCGGGCCGGTGCTCCGACGCAACAACTGCCTTCGCTGCTGCCACCGCTGGGTATTCTCAACGCGTTCGATCCTGTCGGCGGGGCTGGCCTGTTGTTGTCACTGCTGCCAGGAGATCGTTGCTATGCCTTTTCCGACGGTGTTGTTGAGGCGGCATCGAATCAGGGGTTGATGTTTGGCATCGATCGGCTGCAGGCGTTCCTGGAACAGCCATCCAGCAGCCAGCAGCCATTGGGGCTACTGGTCCAGCTGTTGACCGATCATACCGGTACGACAGACTTTGCGGATGACATAACCCTGGTTGAGATCACGGTTTAACGGTAACCAGAACCATGCAGAGGGATGGAGGCAAGATGTTTGGCAAGGTTGGTGGCCCTGTGGGTCGACTCTATCGGTGGTTATCCCATCGTTCCAGCAGCAGTCGGCTCGCTCCGCGTCCGGCACGGCGCCGCACGGATGCTTTCCAGCACCAGCTGGAACTGCCTGTGCTGCAACAGACCGAGTCGATGCTGTACCGGCATGGCCGCAGGATTCTTCTGGTCAATCAGTTACCATGGCTGGTGCTGGTAGCCGGATTGGCGATCACCTATGGGTTGCAACATCACTTCAGCGACAATGCCTACCACCAGTTGCGCGATCATTTTTATACCGAGAGCCACGATCTGGTCGAGCGTGTCCGCAAGCATATGGATGCCTACCGGCAGGTACTTTATGGCTTGCGTGGCCTGTTTGTCGCTTCTGTCCGTGTTGAACGGGACCAGTTTCGTGACTATGTCGCTGCTCTTGACCTGCAGCACAATTACCCTGGCATTCAGGCGATTGGTTTTGCCGAGATGGTTGCTCCGGAACAAAAAGAACAGTATATCGCTGCTCTACGTCAGCAGGGTTTTCCCGATTTCACGCTGCGCCCTGCGGGAGAACGGCCAAGCTACAGCTCGATTACCTATGTTGAGCCTTTTGTCGATCGCAATCTGCGCGCCTTTGGCTACGATATGTATTCTGAACCTGTGCGCCGTGCCGCCATGGAAAAGGCCCGTGACAGCGGACAGCCTGTTCTTTCGGGCAAGGTCAAGCTGGTCCAGGAGGATGGCAGGCGTGAGCAGGTTGGCTGTCTGATGTATATACCGATCTACCGTAATGGCACGGAGCACGATACCGTCGAACAGCGTCGGCAACAGCTGGTAGGCTGGGTCTATGAGGCCTTTCGCATGGACGACCTGATGGCCGGTATTTTAGCATCGCAATCCCTGAATCTCGATCTGGAGATCTATGACGGCTATCCGCCCATGGTGCAAACCTTGATGTACGATAGCACCGATCAGCTGCACCAGGAACAGCGATCCGCCAGGCCATTGTTCGAAAGAGCCGAAACGCTCAGTGTTGTCGATCATCACTGGACCATCCAGGTCAACTCTCTACCCAGTTTTGAGGCGCAACTCGATCGGGGATGGGTACGGATGGTGCAGGGCACCGGCCTGTTGGCCAGTGTGTTGATCACCTTGCTGCTGTGGCGCATCCTGAAGGGGCGTGAGATGGCCTGGCGCATGGCGCAGGCCATGACCGAAGATGTGCGCGAGAGTCAATATCGCCTGCAACGGGAGTTATTACGCAACAAGGCCTTTCTGGCCAATGCTTTCGACGGAATCCATATCGTCGATACCAACTTGCGCATCGTGGAAGCTAATGCCTCTTTCGCCGCCATGCACGGCTATAGCGTAGAGGAGGTACAGGACATGGCCATGTCGGCCATTGCTTATCAGTGGGATGATGATCAACTGCGGACCACTTTTGAACAGATGGTTGATCAACAGGCCATTTTTGAGTCTGAACATCGGCGCAAGGATGGTTCCGTTTTTGCCGTTGAAATATCGGCTTGCGGCATTGCCTTTGAAAACGAGCGTCTGCTGGTGGCCACCTGTCGTGATATCACCGAACGTCGTCAGATCATGGAGCAACTGCAAATCTCGAAACAACACGCCGAACGGGCAGCCCAGGCTAAAAGCAGCTTTCTGGCTTCCATGAGCCATGAAATTCGTACCCCGATGAACGCCATTATTGGCCTGACCTACCTGTGCCTGCAAACTCCCCTGACAGCGCAACAGAAGGATTACCTCACCAAGGTGCACAATGCGGCCAATGCCTTGCTGCATATCATCAACGATATCCTCGATTTTTCCAAGATTGAGGCCGGGCGGCTGGAGATCGAAACCATCCCGTTTACGCTGGAAGAAGTGCTGGGTAATCTGGCCGCCGTCATCGCCGTCAAGGCCCAGGAGAAGCGGATTGAGTTTTTGATGGAGACCGATCGCCGCATCCCGGCCGTGCTTGTTGGTGACCCGTTGCGTATCGGCCAGATTCTGCTCAATCTGGCCAGCAACGCCATCAAGTTTACCGAACAGGGCGAGGTCATAGTCATCACCCAAGTGCTCGACCAGGATGACCAACAGGTCCATTTGCAATTTACCATTCGGGACAGTGGTATTGGTATGACCGAGCAGCAGATGGCCGGGCTGTTTCAGGCTTTCAGTCAGGCCGATGCGTCAACGACGCGCAGATATGGTGGCACCGGTCTTGGATTGGCCATCTGCAAACGGATGGTGACCTTGATGGGGGGGACCATCGCGGTCGAGAGTGTGCCCCGTAGCGGCTCAACCTTCCGGTTTGATTTGCATCTGGGTGTTGCCGATCCGGCTCCCAAAGCCATAAAACTGCCCAGGTCGGATCTGCATGGCCTCAAGGTGCTGGTGGTGGACGATAACGAGCAGGCGCGCAGGATTATGGAGCACTACCTGACCTCCTTTTCCTTCAGCGTCACGACCGCCAGCGATGGTCAGCAGGCGATTGCCGCGGTACAGCAGGCTGCTCAGGCCAACAGCCCCTTCGATCTGATTCTGATGGATTACTGGATGCCCGGAGTCGATGGTCTTGCCGCCGCCGCTGCCATCAAGCAGCAGCTGTCTTGGCATCCGTTGCCAACGGTCATTCTTGCGACAGCCTATGGCAAGGATGATGCGGTCAAACAGGCCCTGCAACAGGGATTTATTGATGGCTTGCTGGTCAAGCCCATTCACCAAAGCCTGCTGTTCAATGGCATCATGGAGGCTTTCGGCCATACCGAGCCGGTGGCGACCGTCTCTTCCGAACAACAGCACCATGCCTGCCGCTTGCTGTCTGGAGCTCATATTCTGCTGGTAGAGGATAACGACATCAATCAACAGGTCGCTCAGGAGCTGCTGCAGCGTGCGGGCATCCAGGTCACGATTGCTGGTGATGGCCAGCAGGCGCTCAATTGTCTGGCACAACAGACCTTTGATGGCGTGCTGATGGATATGCAGATGCCGGTGATGGATGGCCTGACAGCCACCCGACGCATTCGCCAACAGGCGCGCTGGGCCGAGTTGCCGATTATCGCCATGACAGCCAATGCCATGGATCAGGACCGTGAGGCCTGTCTGTCTGTCGGGATGCAGGCTCATATTGCCAAGCCTATCAGGGTTGAGGAGATGTTTGCCACGCTGGTCCAGTGGATCAGGCCGACGGCACGGTCGGGTGTTGCAGACCATCAACAGCCATGTCCCACTCAGGATGAAGCTGCCGAGCTGCCAGAGATGGCGGGCATCAATAGCCACCTTGGGTTGCAGCATGTTGACCATCGAAGATCGTTATATTGGGATCTGTTGGCCAAGTTCAACCAGCGTCAATCGCGTGCTGCAGCAGCCATTCGTACCGCTCTGGAGCAGCAGGAGTGGGACACTGCCGAGCGGCTCAGTCACACCCTGAAAGGTCTGGCTGCCACCATCGGTGCTGAGCAGCTACAACAGCTGGCTAAACAGTTGGAAGGGGCCATTCACAGGGCGGACGCTCCAGCAGACTGTTTCCAGCTGCTGGAACAGGTTGCTGGCGAGTTGGGTCGGGTGTGTCACAGCATTGAACAGGCTTTGGCTGCCAGCGATGGTCCGGCCATACCAGTGACACCAGATGAGTCAGCCACTACGCCGGCACCAGCACCCGCTGGGGGGGTGGATCAGAGCCAACTGGCAGCGTTATTTCAGCAGACCGCTACGGCGTTGCTCTGTTGCGACTCAGCAGCCGAGTCGTTGTGTGCCTCCATCGAGGCGTTGGTCCGTCAAACGCCAGGCCAGCAAAAAGTGGCGGCAATACAGAAAAAGCTGGCTGTCTACGACTTTGACGCTGCGCTGGCTCTGCTACAGGCCTGGGCCGAGCAGGAGGACTTTGTTCTGGATGGCATGGAGTGATCAGGATGCACACAACCGGCAACTGTTCCACACGCCTTGGGCTGTTTCTGATCTGGCTAGGCTGGTTGTTTTGGCCCGGCATGATTCATGACGCCTGGTCAGGTGATGACGAACAGCGTGAGATCACCGCTGTCATTTTACGTGATTTTTCGCCGCTTTATCAGCTTGATGCTGCAGGTCAGCCCGCTGGCTTCGCCATCGATGTGCTCAATGAGGTGGCCAGGAACGCGCGTTGGAGCCTGCGCTATCTGGTCGTTGACAATTGGCAACAGCTGACAGATGCCTTGCGTGATCGCCGGGCCGACCTTTCTCCTGCTACGGCCGTCACCCAGGCTTGGGAACAGGAGTTCCTGTTTTCGGAGACCGTTGCACGGGATTATGTGGCCTGTTTTGTACTGCGTGACAACCAGACCGTTCATGGCTGCGACAACCTGGCCAACCGAACCATCACCACCGTCCGTTCCGGAGCCAGTCACCAGCGTCTGGAAAAGGAACATGACATCCAGTTACTGGCCACCCAGAGTATCGATGCCTCGTTAAACCAGTTGCTGCAACAGCAGGCTGAGGTTCTGGTCGCTCCGGAACGGGCGGTATGGCATAAGGCAGAAGGCCTGGGTGTCAGCGGGCAGATCAAGGCGGTTGGCCGTCCGCTGCTGGAATTGAAGCGGGCCATGATGGTGCGTAGGGATCTGGCCCATCTGCTACCCGTCATCAACAAGGTTCTCCGCGACTACATCGAATCGCCTCATTATCGGAGCAGTTATCAGCAATATTACGGGCAACCATCGTATCACTACCGGGGCTCTGTAGCACCATGGCCTATCGATCATTTAACCGGATGGCTGGTGATTCTGGTTGTGATGGCCAGTCTGGTCGTCGTGGGCTGGAGGTACGATTGGCTCCTTGGCGCTCGTTATTCGGCCTTTGGCTATTGGACCCGTTTTTTTAACACGCAGAAAATGGCTTGGCTGGTCTTGGTCGGAACCTCTTCATTGACCGTTGCTGGTTGGCACTTAACCACGCTTTATGTCGAGGATCGATCCAGTGACCGCTTCGCCTACAAGGTGGAAGAAGCACGTACCGCCATCGTCAAACGCATGCAGGAATATGAGCAGGTGTTGCGTGGTGGTGTGGCGTTTTTGAATGCCGATGGTTCCGTCACCCGTGATGACTGGCGTACCTATGTTGATACCTTGCAGATCGATACCTTCTGGCCTGGAGTGCAGGGTATTGGGTTCTCCCTGATGATCGCTCCCGAAGAGCTGGACCAGCATATCGCCTTGGTGCGCTCACAGGGGTTTGAACACTACACGGTACGGCCAGAGGGAGTGCGTTCGCTTTATAGTTCGATTATCTATCTTGAGCCATTCAGGGATCGCAATTTGCGTGCCTTCGGTTATGACATGTACTCGGAACCGATACGCCGTGCGGCCATGGAGCGGGCGTGCGATACCGGCCAACCCGCTGTCTCTGGCAAAGTGATCCTGGTGCAGGAAACGGACAAGGCTATCCAGCCTGGTCTGTTGATGTACCTGCCTGTTTACCGTACCCAACAACTTCCGACAACGATAGCAGAGCGCCGTCAGGCCCTAATGGGATTTGTCTACAGTCCATTCCGTATTCGCGATTTGATGAGAGGGATTCTGGGTCTTGGGGTTCCTGATCTGGAACTTGAGATCTATGACGGCGATCAGATCAGCCCGGAAGCCTTGCTGTACACAACAATTGATCTATCCAGCCGCATTAACCAAGTTGCAACACCGCGCTATAGTGCCCAGAGACGTATTGAACTACCGGGACGTAACTGGACCGTGCTATTCAAGAGTCGCGCTTCGTTTGAAGAGGAGGTCCACAGCAGCCAGCCTGCGATCATCGCTGTGCTGGGTGTGATCGCTGATATATTGCTGTTCGTCGTGATACAGATCATCTCGGGACAGAAGGCACGTATCACGCGTGAAGTGGAACGCATTGGCCGTGATTTGGCGATCGCCGAGACACGTTACCAAGGGATGGTTGAAGGTCTGCAGGATGTTATCTTTCAGACCGACCATTTGGGTCGTTGGACCTTTCTCAACCAGTCATGGCAACAGGTGACCGGTTTTTCGGTGTCGGAATCCTTGGGACAGCATTTTATCCACTATGTTTACCCGGATGATCATGCAGCCGTTATGGATCACTTTTACAAGCTGGCAGAGGGAGAACAATCCTCCTTCTGCTATGAGACCAGGGGGGTAAGCCGTTCTGGCTTCCTGATCTGGATTGAGGTGCATGCCAGCGCCTTGCTGGACGGGCAGGGTGTTTTTGACGGTAGTTCAGGCATTTTGCGTGATATCACCATCATTAAACAGGCCCATGCTTCTCTCAATCAGGCTCGTGAAGTGGCCGAAGCGGCCAATCGTGCCAAATCGCAGTTTTTGGCCAACATGTCCCATGAGTTGCGCACGCCCCTCAACAGCTTGCTGATCCTTTCCAAACTGTTGACCAATGACAGCAACCTGACACCCGAGCAGATCGAGTCGGCCCAGGTCATCCACGAAAGTGGTACCCATCTGCTGCGTTTGATCAACGAAGTGCTTGATTTGTCCAAGGTGGAAGCCGGACGCATGGACGTAGTGAGCGAATGGCGCGACTTCAGGGATTTTCTCGACTCGCTGCAGCGTCAATTCCAGCCTATCGCCAATTCCCGTGGCTTGCAGTGGCAGCTGAAGCTGGGACCGGATCTGCCATCCGGCATGCATACCGATTGGGTCAAGGTGGAGCAGATCCTGCGTAACCTGCTCTCCAATGCCTTCAAGTTCACCCAGCGGGGAGCGGTAGTCATGCATGTCGCACGTGTCGATCAGGCCAATGCCATGGCCTTTACGGTCACTGACAGCGGTATCGGTATTGCTGAAGACAAACAGGAGCTCATCTTCGAAACCTTCCAGCAGCTGGATGGAACCACCAGTCGTCACTATGGTGGTACCGGTCTTGGCTTGTCGATCGCCCGCAGTTTTGCCCATTTGCTGGGCGGTTCGATTCAACTCCAGAGTCAACCGGGTGTGGGCAGCTCCTTTACCCTGTTGGTGCCGATTGATCCACAACGGGTTGGTGGAGCGACCACCCTTGCCAGCGAGCTATCTACCACTGTCATGGAACAGGCAACGCCTGTTGGGGTCAATCACGCATCTGGGAATAAACCACAGGCCACGCTGTTGGTGGTTGACGACGACGACTTCAACCTGTTTGCCATCAGCAGAATGCTGCAGGATCGGGTACATCAGGTCATCACAGCCGTCGATGGTGTCGACGCCCTGCATCAGCTGGAACAACATCCCGCTATTAATGTGGTTCTGATGGATATCATGATGCCCAACATGGATGGTTATCAGGCCATGAGGGAGATTCGGCGTCAGGACCGATGGGCCGATCTGCCGCTCATTGCCTTGACAGCCAAGTCGATGCCGGGTGACCAGGAACGCTGCCTGGAGGCAGGGGCCAGTGCCTATTTGTCCAAGCCGCTCCAGATTGAGCAGTTGTTGCTCCTGCTGAACCAATGGGTCTCATTGACTGATGTGCGGGCATCATCATCCCCCACCGTCGAGCAGACCTTGGTCACCCAGGGCCGACCGATCACCGTTCTGCTGGTCGACGACGACGTGCGCAGCAACTTTGCCCTAGCCAAAATGCTGCAACATCAAGTCGAGAAAATCCTGATGGCTTCGGATGGTGTCAAGGCGCTCAAGCAACTGGAACAGCATCCCGAGATTAACCTGGTGTTGATGGATCTCCTCATGCCTAACCTCGACGGCCGGCAAACCATCCAGGCCATCCGGCAGAACCCGCGTCATCAGGGACTGGTCATTGTCGCCATGACGGCTAACAGCAGCATGACCGATGAACAACAGTGTTTGTCCGCTGGTGCAGATGCTTACCTGACCAAACCATTAACGATGGAACGGCTATGGCCAGTGATGCGACCCATGGTACATTGATGAAGGAGAGTTGATGATGGCTTACGTACATCCCCCCTATCCGCCGAGTTGTCTGACCGTTGTCAACCGGGAAACACTGTTCCCGATACGGCGGATATTCTGTATCGGGCGTAATTACGCTGAACATGCCCTGGAAATGGGTGTGACGCCTGAGCGTTCCAAACCGTTCTTTTTCCAGAAATCACCGGATGTCGTGGTGGCGCAGCACCGATGGCAGGATGAGGTGGTGATCGACTATCCACCGGCTACCGCCGATCTGCAGCATGAGGTCGAGTTGGTGGTGGCGCTTGGATTGGGTGGGCGGGATATAGCGCCTGAACAGGCCGAGCGCCATATTTTCGGTTATGCCATCGGTCTCGACATGACACGGCGTGATTTACAGACGCTGCTGAAGGACAAACGCTGGCCCTGGGATATGGCCAAGAATTTTGACGACTCGGCTCCCATAGGAGTGGTGCATCCGATGGTTGAGACGGGCGAGCTGCTGCAAGGCGCCATGACGCTGTCTGTCAATGGTGTTGAGCGGCAATCGGGAGATTTAGCCCAGATGATCTGGTCGGTCAACGAGATGATTGCCGAGTTGTCACGGTTGGTGACGCTGGCCGCCGGTGACTTGCTGTTGACCGGCACGCCTGCCGGTGTTGGGCCCGTGGTGCCGGGAGACCGTATACGTGCGACCATTGCGTCGCTGGGACATTTGCAGGTCACCGTACGGCAACAATCGACGTATCACGCCGACAGGGCTGGATAATCGTTGTAGCCGGCTCGACCGGGTGAATAAAAAGTTGTGGGGTCAGCCTGATTCAGCGGTGCACCGAGCCGGAAGCGGGCAGGCAGATCGAGGTTAGCCAGGAAAGGCACTCCGAAAGCGATGGCATCGATCGCTCCACTGGCGATGGCTTCCGTGGCTTCGTCGGCACCATAGCCCATGTTGCTGATCAGTATCCCACGGTAGTTGGCCCGGATCGGTGTCAGGACATCGCCTGTCTGCTGTTGGAACATGTCCCGACGCATGACATGCAGATAGGCCAGAGGGTAGTCGTTAAGCCGATGGGCCAACCAAGTCACCAAGCCAATCGGGTCGCTGTCCTGCATGCTGTTGAAGCTGTTGAGCGGTGAAATCCGCACGCCGACACGATCATGACCCCATACTTCGCAAACGGTCTCAATCACTTCCAGCAACAGCCTGGCTCGATTAGCGATGGAGCCACCATAAAGACTGTTTTGGCGTTGATTGGTGCCGTCACGTAGGAATTGATCCAGCAGGTAACCATTGGCTCCGTGCACTTCCACGCCATCAAAACCGGCCTTTTGGGCATGGATGGCAGCTTGTTTAAAACCGGCAACAATGGACGGCAGTTCGGCATCCTCCAGCACGCGTGGTACGACATACGCCTTTTTGCCTTCTGGCGTATGGACCTCATCGTTGGTGATGGCGATGGCACTGGCCCCAACCGGTTGTTGGCCATGATTCAACAGCGGGTGGCAGGCGCGTCCACCATGCCAGAGCTGCAGAAAGATACGGCCTCCAGCAGCATGAACAGCACGGGTGGTTTGCTGCCATCCAGTAATCTGGGCCTCGGAATAGATGCCAGGCTCCCTCCAGAAAGCGGAGTTACCTTCCATCACCATAGTGGCTTCGGCGATCAACAATCCGGCACGGGCACGTTGGGCGTAGTGCTCGGCCATCAAGGCACCAGGAATATGTCCTTCTTCGGCTCGACACCGGGTCAGGGGTGCCATCAGGATTCGATTGGGCAACGTCAGTGTCCCAAGGGCAAGCGGATCAAACAAAGTAGGCATGAGCTTCCTCTAATGATGTAGATATTTATCGATCACCAGCGGACCATGATAACATGCCCGTGCTGCTTCTTTCAAAAGGAGAATAGGCTGCAAAAACACTTTTTCACTTGTTATGATAATTATAACAGATTAGAAACATGATATGAATTGTAGATAGAGTTAATACGGTTGCCATTGATGTGTGAAACGGTTACCATGACGAAATCTACTTCAATGATAACCGGTGTCATACCATGGCTAAAGGTAAAATGAGCATTATCAAATCAACGGTGTTGCTGCCCTTCGTTTCCCTGTTGACCATTCTGGTCTGTGGCGGGTCGGTCGGTGTTTACTGGCAGCAGGACAGTCATAACCAGCAGCAATGGCACAATGTTGCTAACGATATCCAGGATACGATGAAGCTAGTACAGCAGGCAGACGCCGTGCTGATGAGTGCTGCTGCAAGTGCCATCCAGCGTGTGGAAGCGGTCAGGAATGCTTATCTGCAGCGGGATCGGTCAGCGCTTTACCGTCTGGTGCAGGAGCTGTTTCAGGAGCTGAATGTCAGCAGCCGTATCACCCACTTCTATTTCCATCAACCTGACCGGATCAATTTTATGCGGGTGCATCAGCCGGATCGTCATGGAGATCTCATCAGTCGGCACACCCTGCGCATGGCCCAGCAGAGTGGTCAGGCTGTGACCGGTCTGGAGATGGGGCCGTTGGGAACGCTGGCCCTGCGTTGTGTTGTGCCCTGGTACCATGAGCGCCAGCTGATTGGTTTTGTCGAAATAGGTAAGGAAATTGACCAGGAACTGTCCGTTATTGCTGCGATCCATCAGGTCGATCTCCACCTGTTGGTCGACAAGAAGCAGCTTAATCGGTCTGACTGGCAGGTTGGCCAGCAGATGCTGGGCAAGCAAACGGACTGGGACGCTTTTGACCATCATGTTTTGATCCATACCACCGCCACGGACGCTCCTCATCCCCGGTTGTTGCCTTTTTTGTCGGCAGCATCAACCGGACTGCAACGGTTGCACGACAGGAGCATCGATTATAGTCATTTTAATATCATCAGCAGACCACTGGCCAATGTGGTCGGTCAGGAGATCGCCACGCTGGTAGCGGTGCAGGATGTGACCAGCCAGGTGCGTCAGTCACGACGAGCCGTTGCCTTGGTGCTGGTATTGGGTTTGGTCAGTGCTGCTGGTCTTACTTTGCTGGGTTGGCGACTGCTGGAGCGGCTGGAACGCAAGCTGAATGAGGCTGAAGAGCGCGAATCGGCTGAACGCCAGCGCCATGAACAGACCATCCTGGCTAGCGAAAATCTGTTTCGCAGCATTACGGCATCGGCGCAGGATGCCATGATCATGGTCGATGATACCGAATCAATCACCCTGTGGAACCGGTCAGCAACACGCATTTTCCAGTACGATGAACAGGAGGCCATCGGGAGCAACCTGCACGATCTGATTGCCCCGGCACGATTTCTGGAAGTGGCTCGTATCGGCTTTCAGCAGTTTGTCGCCAGCGGTACCGGTAACCTCATCGGTCGCACCATCGAGTTATGGGGAAGGCGCAAAAATGGTGAGGAATTTCCGTTCGAACTCTCTACTGCGGCGGTGCTGCGTGATGGCCATTGGCATGCTGTCGGCATCCTGCGCGATATTTCCCAGCGCAAGCAGGCTGAGCAGCAGCTGAAACTGGGTTTCAGTGTTATCGAGCATGCTGCTGAGGGCATCATCATCACCAGTACCGACGGTATCATCCAGATGGTTAATCCGGCCGTTAGCCGTATCACCGGATTTTCTGTTGAGGATCTGGTGGGCCATTCCCCACGCCTGTTGCGTTCAGGGCGTCACCGGGACGCTTTTTACCAGGAAATGTGGCAGACCATCAAGGCGGAGGGTATCTGGCGCGGGGAAATCTGGAACCGTCGCAAGAGTGGTGAGAGCTACCCAGAGTGGCTCAGCATCAGTGCCATCTTCGATAGCCACGGTACCATCACCAACTACGTCGGTATCTTCTCCGATATCACCCAGCGCAAGCAGTTTGAAGGACAACTGGAACGACTGGCCTTTTACGATGCACTGACCGCCATTCCCAACCGCATGCTGTTCAGCCAGAGTCTGGTACAAGCCATCCGTGAGGCTCAGCGTCGCAACGAGATTGTCGCTGTGCTCTATTTCGATCTTGACCTGTTCAAGCGGGTCAACGATACGCATGGCCATGCCATCGGTGACATGCTATTGCAGGAAACAGCGCAGCGGTTGTTATCGGTGCTGCCGCGCAAGGAGGATCTGGTGGCCCGTTTAGGAGGCGATGAATTTGCCGTCATCCTCAGAGCCATCCAACAACCAGCTGATGCTGCCCAGGTGGCCGAGAAGATCATTGAGGTACTGACCCAGCCGTTCTACCTGCATGATATCGAATGTCGCATCGGTGCCAGCATTGGTATCAGCCATTTTCCGGCCCAGTCTACCGAACCGGATCGACTGGTTGAAATGGCGGATGCCGCCATGTATCGATCGAAGAAGGGTGGCAGGAACCGCTACCATTTTTACGACAGTTGGGCCGTGACGAAAGGATGACCGGGTGGGTATCACAACCGATCTGATCCTCATTATGGTGGCGGCTCTGCTGGGTGGTGGCTTGGCCCATCTGCTCAAGCAGCCGCTCATTCTCGGCTATATCTTGGCCGGCGTTGTGGTCGGTCCCCATACCGGTGGTGTGACGGTCACCCACATCCACGATATCGAATTGCTGGCAGAAATCGGTGTGGCACTGCTGTTGTTTGCTCTTGGACTGGAATTTTCGTTCAAGGAACTGCAGCCGGTACGTCGGGTGGCTTTGCTGGGCACACCGTTACAGATGGTACTGAGTCTGTTGCTGGGCTACGGCCTGGGTCGCTGGGTCGGCCTCGACTGGATTGCCAGCCTATGGTTGGGTGCCATGATCGCACTTTCCAGTACCATGGTCATTCTTAAAACCCTGATGAACCAGGGCTGGATGGGCACGCTCTCCAGTCGGGTCATGATCGGTATGCTGATTGTGCAGGACCTGGCTGTGGTACCGATGATGATCATTCTGCCACAGCTGGAGCGTCCCGATATGGGATTGCCAATCCTGGCGGCGGCGGCACTCAAGGCAACGGCTTTCCTGGCTGCCATGATTCTGCTGGGTACACGACTGATCCCTTGGTTCATGCGTATTGTGGCTCGCTGGAATTCGCGGGAAATCTTTCTGCTCTTTCTCATGGCAGTTGGGTTGGGAGTCGGCTATGCCACCTACCTGCTGGGGCTGTCTTTCGCGCTGGGGGCCTTTGTTGCTGGCATGGTGCTCGGTTCTTCCCATTTTGGTCATCAGGCTCTGAGCGATATTACGCCGGTACGCGACCTGTTTGCCATGCTGTTTTTTGTGTCCGTGGGCATGATGCTTGATCCTGTCTATTTGTTCGATCATATCGGCACAGTCGTGTGGCTAGTGGTGGCGGCAGGAGCAGGCAAGGGCCTGTTGTTGTTCGCCATAGCCCGTCTGTTTGGCTACGGCAATGTTGTGCCGCTAGCCGTGGGACTAGGTCTGTTCCAGATTGGCGAATTTGCTTTCGTGCTGGCCAAAACCGCCCGTGCAGCTGGTTCCATCAATGAGGATACCTATTCCCTTTTTCTGACCGTTACCGTGGTGACCATGTTGATCACGCCACTGGTATCGAGCTGGACCGTTCCCCTGTATGCCCTGTGGAAGAAACGCCGCTATCGCGAACCACCGGTCCAGTTTAATCTGCCCCAGGCCCATCTCGACAACCATGCCGTCATTCTTGGCGGTGGACGGACCGGACAGCAACTGGCACGGCTGTTCCAGCAGGCCAGTTTGCCCTGTATCGTGGTGGAAGCCGATCAGAACCGCATGGAGGTGGTCCACTCGATGGGATGGCCGGTTCTTTATGGCGATGCGACTCAGGAGGTCATTCTGGAGGCTTGCGGTGTGTCCAGAGCTCGGGTGCTACTGGTTACCATGCCTGATCTGGTGACCTCCTGTACCGCCATTGCCAAGGCCCGCGCCATGAATGACCAGCTGGCCGTGATAACCCGGGTTGATAACAGGGAGCATATCCAGGAGTTATTGCGGCTTGGTGTGCCGGATGTGGTGTGGCCTCATTTCGAAGCTGGCCTGGAAATGGGACGGCATGCCATGGTATTGTTCCAGCAGTCCCCGGAAACGATCCACCAATGGACCGCCCAGGCACGACAGGCGTTGTACGCCTCTCTGGCGGAGAAAATCAACACAAGCAAGGAGTGAGAGTCATGATGCAGTTACAGCGGGGTATCCAGCGGGTGTCAGCCGGTCTGTTATTGTTGGCGGCATGGTCTGCCGATGCCCATGAGCCACCGCCTCTTTCCAAAGGTCAGGCCGTTTATGTGCCGGTCTATTCGTCGGTGTTGCACGGCAATATCAATGCCACCACCGGCAAACCGGATGAGATGCTGCTTTCTTCCATGCTGAGCGTTCGTAATACCGACCTGAGCCGTTCCATGACCATTACATCGGTCAAATATTACGACACACGCGGAATGGTATTGCGTGAATATCTCCCGGGTCCCAGAGTGCTGGCCCCGATGGAGTCGGTCAATTTCTTCGTCGAATATAAGGAGCGTGAAGGAGGATCAGGAGCCAATTTTGTCGTGACATGGCAATCCAGCCAGCTCATGAACCAGCCCATATTGGAGACGGTCAATGTTTACCATTGGGGCACGCAGGGGCAGGCCTTCATCAGCCGCGGGCAGGTTATTCATACCCATGACGATTAATATCGTGTACAGAATGATCAATTCATGATATTTTAATAAAAAATCATGGGATGTCAATTTCGGAGTAACAGCCATGGAACAGCGTCAGGCGATTACCGCCTTTGTCCGTCGTGACGGTCGGATCCTGCTGGTGCGACGCAGCAACCAGGTTGGTTCCTTTCAGGGTTTCTGGTCCGGTATCAGCGGCTATCTGGAGGGGGAGCCGTTGACCCACGCCCTGCGCGAGATACTGGAAGAGACCGGTATCCCATCCCTTGATCTGGTATTGGTCCATCAGGCTGATCCGGTCGATATCGCTGATCGTGTTCGTGTTGGTATTGTCTGGCGTATTCATCCGTTCTTATTCGATTTGACCAGCCAGCGCCAGGTACAGCTGGACTGGGAGAACGATGAATTGCGTTGGATTTTGCCGCAGGAGCTGGGCGACTACCAGACCGTGCCTGGACTGGATCGCATCCTGTCGGCCTGTCTGTGCGATTCAGGGGCCTGAGATGCGTATCCTCTTTTTAGCCCGTTCGCTGGAGCGTGGTGGCGCTGAACGGCAACTGGCGCTGCTGGCCATTCTCAAACAGTATCGTAATAGTATTGTCGCTTTTTTATTGTTGCT
>JADGCH010000040.1 GCA_015229115.1 Magnetococcales bacterium | reverse complement strand
TATCCTGCCCCTTGCAACCGTCGCACTTCTCAGCCATGACGAAACTTGGCATGACAACACTCTCCTCGTTAATCTATAAGTCTACAGGGAATTGTTTAATTCATTGATTCATGACAGAACAGCTGCGTCAGCCTGTCGCAGCACGGTGGAGCTTAATGTCCACCTTTTCTTCCAGACCGGCATAATACTCCTGCAGGATGCGCACAACCTCCGGACGACTGAATTCGGCTGGGGGCTGCTCTCCCTCTGACAGCATCTTGCGCAGCTTGGTTCCCGACAGCAGCAAACGATCTTCCTTGTCGTGAGGACAGGTCTTCATGGAGGCCATGCCAGCACATTTATAGCAGTAGAAGGTCCAGTCAATTTTCAGGGGACGGGTCCTCAGATCGGTCTCGCTGACCTGATCGAAAATGTACTGGGCATCAAATGGACCATAATAGTCACCCACACCCGCATGGTCGCGACCAACGATCAGATGGCTACAACCGTAATTCTGCCGGAACAGGGCGTGCAGCAGGGCCTCTTTTGGTCCGGCATAACGCATTTCCATGGGATAACCAGCCTGGATAACCGTTCCTTTGGTAAAATAATTTTCCAACAGAACGTCAATGGCGCGGGCCCTGACCTCAGCAGGAATATCGCCCGGTTTCAGCTTACCCAGCACCTGATGAACCAGCACGCCATCGAGAATCTCAATGGCAACCTTGGCCAAGTATTCGTGTGAACGGTGCATGGGATTGCGGGTCTGGAATGCCGCCACCTGATGCCACTTACGCTCTTCAAACATAGCCCTGGTTTCGGCCGGACGTTTGTAAATACCAGGATAGCGCTCCGGAAATTCCCCTTCGGAGACGACCTTGACCGAGCCAGCCAGATTGATCGCGCCCTGGTTCATGACCTTCTGCACACCAGGATGTTCCATATCATCGGTCTGAAAAACACTGCGGCACTCGTGCTGCTTATCGATGGAGTACTTTTCCCCGATCACCAGGGTTCCCATGGTCTCATTGCTCTCTTCATCGACTAGCGCCACTTCCTGGCCAAGAGCCAAGTCGTCGGCCTGTGCCTCGCTGACAGACAACGTGATCGGAATGGGCCAGAAAAGACCATCGGCTCGCCGCGTATGATCACAGACACTTTGCCAATCTGCCTTGCCCATGAACCCATCCAAGGGTGTGAAAGCGCCAATGCCGAGCATAATAAGGTCGCATGTTTCACGGGAACTCATCATGACACGGGGCAACGTCTTCGCTTTCTCCCGCGTTTCCGCCAGTGCCGCACCCGTCAACAACAACGGCTTCAGGGGACCACCACCATGAGGAGGAACTAATCTTGACATACGAAACTCCTTGTTAAGTTAGCCTTAAGTCGGCATCCAGAATGTGTCCATCGATTTTTCCCGCATGGCCATGGCAAAAGCAGCTAAAGCCTGTCCGCGGTGGCTGATAACATCCTTCTCCTCAGCACTCATTTCTGCAAAAGTCTCCGTGCGCCCATCCGGTACGAAAACCGGATCGTAGCCAAAACCATTCTTCCCACGCTGAACACGCAGGACTGTCCCGGCTACGCTACCCTCGAAGCGGCGCACCCGCCCATCACTACTAGCCAATGAAATGACACAGACAAAATGGGCACCCCGTTCCTGGTCCGGAATCGGTTCCATGTCACGCAGCAATTTCTGCACATTGTCGCCATCGGTAGCATGGATACCGGCGTAACGGGCCGAAAACACCCCGGGGCGACCCGACAAAGCCGTCACAGCCAACCCTGAATCATCAGCCAAGGCAGTCAGCCCGGTATAGCGGGCAAAAATCAATGCCTTTTTATCGGCGTTAGCACAGAAGGTATCGCCATCTTCTTCAATTTCAGGCACATGGGGAAAGTCGTGCGCCGTCAGCAGCTCAACTCCCACATCACCCAAGACCCGCTCTATTTCCTTCAGCTTGTTGCGATTGCGGGTGGCAATAACCAGTTTCCAGGTCGTCACGCGATGAAGCACCTTCGTGTCGTGTTTGAGTATTTCAACATATTAAGGATTTTTAATATACCACAAAGGAATGGCCGCGGCAAGAAAATATTGTCTTGCCATTTTGCAAAGAATCTTGATTGACAGTAAGCTGTTCTTTTTCGATAATTCAGAGTTTAGTCTGTTGTGTCTGCTAGTTTCATTAGGTCTTGCTGTTGGACGATGGTTTGGTCAGGAGAGCTCAGAATGAAAACGAAGATAGCCGAGATCGTGTTACCACAGGGATATCATCCCTCGGAAGATGAAGAGTATATGAGCCTGCAACAAAAGGCTTTTTTCCGTCAGTTGCTGTTGGATTGGCGCCAGCAGCTTGTTAGCGAGTCCGAGCGCATCGTGGCTATCATGAACGAGGAACAGACCGTTTTTGCCGATCCGACCGATCGAGCCACCTTGGAAACAGACCGCAATTTTGAGTTGCGCGCCCGTGATCGCGAGCGCAAGCTCATCGGCAAAATCGACCGCACCCTTGAAATTCTCGAGACCGACGATTATGGCTACTGCATGACCTGCGGCGTTGAAATTGGTCTGAGACGTCTGGAGGCTCGCCCAGTCACTGACCTGTGTATCGACTGTAAAACCAAGGAGGAGCATCTGGAGAAGGCGCGTCGTCCTCCCGCTGAGGATGAAAGTGAGTTCTGATTCCCCCGCACCGATCGATTTAGGCACCATTTGTCCCATTCTTGATGCGGCTTGGCTACAAGCAAATCGGCCAGATTTGACAGGCCCCGAGGGTCGCTCCGCCTTGGCGCAATTTCTTGGAAGCGACGTCGTTCGGCGACAATGGGACGTCCGCACCGTGCAGTTGCGCTGCAAAGGCAGCGGTCGTGAGCAATGGCTGTTTTATCAACAATGGAGCCAGAACCTGCGTCGCTGGGCACCCAACATCACCCTGATCGTGAACGATCGCCCTGATTTGGCCTTGTTTCTCAATACAGACGGCGTCCATGTCGGACAGGATGACATTCCGGTCGCTGTCTGTCGCGCCCTGCTGGGTGAGGCAGGTTGTGGCAAGCTGGTTGGGCTATCGGCTCATACCATCGAGCAAGCCACCCGTGAAGATGTCATCAGCGTCTGCGATTACATCGGTTTGGGCCCTTTCTTCGTTACAGCCACTAAACAAACAGGCCGGCCTCCCGTTGATCCTGGTTATGTCCGGGAGATCGTTCAATCCGTGACAGTCCCCGTTGTTGCAGTCGGTGGTATCACTCAGGCCAATATGGGTCAGGTCTTGGCAACCGGTGTTAAAACAGTTGCCATGATCAGTGGTTTTGGGGAAATAATCCGGAACGTACGACCTAGCCTATAGCGTCAGCTGACAGACTTTATTTTCACTGAACGATTCAACACGGCAGCATGGTTCTGGCGCAGTGTCGTATAACAGGGCACCTCATCAATCAGGCCAAACAGGTTGCCTAAGGTGCAAAAATGGAGAAAATAGCTGTTAATAAATTCCACTGATAGCGCGTACTCAAGGATGTCCTTGTTCACCCTATGCTGTTCCTGGTTACACAATACCAGAAACTGATCTGGATAATGGATCGATAGGATATGGGATAGATTCATATTGAACCGGTAGTTGATCTCAAAAAATAATTTGTTTTTATAGATCAGATAGGAGAGTGCGTTCTGTTCATAGGATCGCGTCCTGTGTGGATACTGGTAGCACGCCTCCAGAATGGAGCGATGGAACAGGGGCGAAAGAACCAGCACGCCCGTATTCAAAATGTGAAAATCATCGACATCACTAACGTCCATATCTTCACTAAGCTGTACCCGGTCTATGTGCTCACGAGCCAGCTTCCTGTTGATCTCGTCGGGTAGGAAAACCTCTTCTGTCTCGGGTACTGACTGACCGGTAAACAAGTCCTGCCTCATATGGTGAATGAGCAGTTCTGCGGTAGAAAACTGGCCATAAGGAGCCACGACGCCGATTTTTTCAGCTGGAACCCCATAACAGACATCTGGGGCAGAGGGATTGATCAGGATATCCGCGTCCACCCACACAATACGCTCATAGCGTGACGACCAGACTTGGCTCAGAATGAGACACTTTTGCCAAGCAATAGGGCGGTTGCCACTCTCCAGCGGACCGACAACCAGAATGAGATCGTAGCCGTTCTTTTCGGCATACACCAGCCAACCCTTCATAGCAACCCGTTCCCATTGAGCCCGATAGGCCTCGCCATAAAGCAAAGTTACGATGGCCCTCTTGGACGCAGGAACAATGGGCATATCGGGGCCCGACGCAAGAAAAAGCATGGCCATCGGATCAGTGCTCCCAACCTGACCTATTCGTCATCGTCAAAATTGAGACCGATGCCATCGCGGGTGACCCGCGCTACGGTACAGGGAAAAACCATGGTATATTCGTGTTCCTGCTCCTGAACGGTTACGGCAGCAACTCCTTTTTCACCGGGCGTGATGTCATAATGACTACCACTGGTCTGCAAAAAAGCGCCACTGAGGCTGACATCGGAGGTGTGCCCCTCGATGACCAAGTTATCCTGGGTGCGCAATACAATCCCTGTTACGAATCGAATACGTGGGTCATTACGTGTGGTTGCGGTCTCAACGGTCGTCATGACGATTCAACCTCCTGCCAAGCTCTTGGACGCAATTTCAAACAGGGCCGCCGAACCATGTGGCTGCTGCAAAACCCGCTCTAACTGCTGCTGCATCTGTCGCTGCCGGTTACTCTCAAAAATACGCCAGTTGCTGAACGATGTCAGCAGCCGGGCGGCAACCTGAGGGTTAACCGTATCCAGCCGTAAAATCTGTTCCATGATCAACTGGTAACCAGCACCCGAAGCAACGTGGAAGCAATAGGGATTGGCATGACAGAAACCTCCCAACAAGGCTCGTATATGGTTAGGGTTGGTACGACAGAATCTTTCATGGTGGAGCAACCGCTCGACCCGCTGCAAGGTTTGTGGTAACGGAGCGGTAGCCTGAACCCGAAACCACTTGTTCATGACCAAAGCATCTTCCTGATAGCGATGGACGAACCATTCCAATGCTTCATTGCCCTCTTCGGATCCACTGTGTACAAGAGCCACCATGGCAGACCAGCGATCGGTCATGTTATCAGCCCTGTACAACTGTTGCAGGGCCATCGTACGCCAATGGGAATCACCAAAACGCACCAGCAGATCGAGACAGAAATGACGCCACCCCCGTCGCCCAGCCGTTATCGGATCATAGTGATAGGAAGCTGGTACCAGGGTATCCTGCCACGCCTGCGCCAATTCTGTTGCCAGCGAACCAACCAGCTGTTGCAGGGTTTGCTGACGGGCCGTATGAATAAGATCCGGATCAGCTGGGCGCATGACGTCCAGCAACAACGTCTCGGACGGCAAAGTGAGGGCGAGCACTTTCAGTGCCGGATGCAAATCCTGGTTCGGTATCGTACTGACGAAGGCAGACAACAGCAACGGATCCGCCGTGGATGGCCACGGCTCGCCGCGCTGTAGAGCCATGGCCCGTTCCAGAATGGTATTCAGAGCCAGCTGCTGACCTGCATCCCAACGCATGAAAGGGTCCTCATCGCAGGCCCATAAGAAGGCCTGCTCCTGCCGGGAATAATTCTCTGCGTGCAATCGGACTGGCGCCGAAAATCCTCGCGGCAGCGATGGTATCGCATCAGACGGAACACCGTGGAAGCAAAACTGCTGTCGCTGCTGCCGCAGCTCCAGCACCCGTTCGGTAGCCCCGTCGGGCTGCATGGGAACCCTGCGCCCTGAACTTCGTTCCAGTAACGCCACGGTCAGGGGTATATGCAGAGGCTGCTTGACCGGCTGATCCGGAGTTGTCGGACTACGCTGATGGAGGGTGATGGTGAGACAACCGGTCGCATCGTCATAATGACGCTCCATGGTCAACGTCGGCGTTCCTGCCTGACGATACCACAGCCGAAACTGTTGCAGGTCGTAACCTCCGCTCTCCTGTTCCATCACAGCAACAAAGTCCTCGACCGTGACGGCCTGGCCATCGTAACGGCTAAAATAGCCGGTTATACCACGACTGAAACGCTCCTGCCCTAACAGACAGTGGAGCATTCGTACCACCTCGGCACCTTTTTCGTAAACAGTGGCTGTATAGAAATTATTGATCTCGATATAGGAATCTGGTTGCACGGCATGGGCTGTCGGTCCGCTATCTTCCTGGAACTGCCGACTGCGCAACTGCAAAACAGTGCGGATACGTTGCACCGACGGGGATACCATCTCGGCTGAAAAAAGCTGGTCGCGAAAGACGGTCAACCCTTCCTTGAGACTGAGTTGGAACCAGTCACGACAGGTGATGCGGTTGCCGGTCCAGTTATGGAAATACTCATGGGCAATAATGCTCTCAATGGCAGCGTAATCGTCATCGGTTGCTGTATCAGGGTCAGCCAGTACACACTGGCTGTTGAAGATATTGAGGCCCTTATTCTCCATCGCTCCAGCGTTGAAATCGTCAACGGCCACAATCATGTACAAGTCAAGGTCATATTCACGGCCAAAGCGCTGCTCATCCCAGCTCATGGCTTTTTTCAGGGCATCAATCGCATGGTAACCCCTTGTTTCACGACCAGGATCGGTATAGAGCTCCAGAGCCACCGTTCGTCCGGAAACCGTCACAAACCAATCACGACAACAGGCCAACTGGCCTGCAACCATGGCAAACAGGTAAGACGGCTTAGGAAAAGGATCGTTCCAAGTGACAAAATGGTAACCTGCCCTAGCTGGCCACGGACCATGATCGATGCGATTGCCATTGGCCAATAATACCGGGTAGCGGTTACGATGAGCGACAATCGTCACCGTAAACCGCGCCATAACATCCGGTCGATCCGGATACCAAGTGATGCGACGGAATCCCTCCGGTTCGCACTGGGTGCAAAACAGGCCATTAGAACGGTAGAGCCCTTCCAGGGCCTGATTATCCTGTGGCCTGATACGACTAATGGTGGTCAGAACCAGTGCTGGATCGGTAACACGAGGTAAAACGAGTCGTTCTGAATCGCAACGGTATTCATCGGCAGCCAGAAGGCGCCCATCGCAACGGATCTGTAGCAATTCCAGCTCACGACCGTCCAGACATAACGCAACTCCACCATCCGGCCAGGATTGATCGGGATGATACCGCAAGGCCAGGGTACTCTCGACCAGGGTATGGTCCTCTTCCAGCTGAATGACCATCTGGACCGTATCAACCAGGAACAGAGGAGGCTGATAGTCGGCCAGACGGTGAATGGTATGAGGAGTGTCAGTCATGAGACGCCCCATCGCTGATCGATTTTCTGCTCCAAGGCGGTGAAAATCTGTACCAGCCGTTGCGACGCCGATAACGCCTGCTGTAAGGACTGCCATCGTTCTTCAGCCGTCTCAGGGTAGTCGTGGGTAAAGGCGTTGCGCGTATAACGCAACTGTTGCCACTCCTGTGCAGATGGCAACCAGTTAATCTGTTCCAATCGGTTCAAACGGTCTATAACAGACATGGAGGCAACATCCTCTCCCAATAACTGCAAAATAGCTGGCAACAGACGCGCCCCCATGTCATCCTGCAACCGCGTGTAGCGATAAGCGAACTGGTCCAACAAACGCCGCTCCATCCTGTTCAAACATTCGATCTTCTCGCGACTCAATCTGCTCAATAGGCCACCCAATGGGCTATTGGCCAAATCGTCCTGAGCCTCCTGCAAGGCTGCAACGTGCTGACGACATCTGATTCGGGCCGATACCAACCGCATCTGGTCGGGATCATGACCGGTCATAGCCTGACTCCAGTGCTGCGGGCTATCGCAACAATCGGACGGCTGTCATCAGCTTTGGCCATGACAACATCTATCTTGCGTTCGCCAAGCTGCCGCTCCAGCCGTTCCAACAACCGTATCCGACTGTTCCAGATGGCTGCAGCATCCTCGTCGGGTCTCGATGACGACAGCACCACCAGCAGATCGATATCCCCTCCACGTTTGGTATCATCAACACGTGATCCAAACAACCATACCTCGGAGTCACTACCAAACAGGGCACCGACTGCCTGGCGGATCGTTTCTGCCTCGTGGTCTGCCAGCCTCATAGAGACACCACGCAAACTCTCAGGAAAACCAGATGGATGACAATTTCGACCGGTATTGCATCACCAAGGGGTGGGTTGGCCCCAGCATGTCAAAAACCTGCAACAGTGACTTGCGCGCAGCACCATCCTGGAAGGAACGGTCACACCGAATGACCTCCAGAAACTGCTCCATGCCTTCCACCAGACGATCACAGCCCACCAGTGCTGCTCCCAGTTGAAGGCGCAAAGTCAGGTCGTGTGGCTGCTGTTGGAGTTGTGCCTGCAAAGCGGCCACATCCCCTTCAGAACCGCTGAAGGCCAACTTGGCCCGCAATAACTTGGCCTCCTGACTCTCGGCAGCCTTGGTACCGAGACGATCAAGCAAGGGCTGTGCTTCCTGACCACGGCCCAGCTCGACCAGCAGGCTGGCCAAACCTAACAGACTAACATCGTGATTGGGATATTCCGCCAGCACCTGCTGATAGATCTCGATAGCCCGATCCAGATCACCACGACGAACATAAAACTCGGCCTCCACAGCAGCACGATCGGCATCAGAAGGAATGGCCTGATCAAGAAACTGCCGGACGGCTGACTCCGGCTTGGCCCCGGTAAATTCATCCAGGATGGTTCCCTTGCTAAACAGCTTGCACGTTGGAATACCACGCACATTATAACGCTGGCCTAAACGGGGATTCTCATCCGAATTGATTTTGGCCAATACGAAACGACCCTCCATCTCACGGGCCAACTTCTCCAGAATAGGCCCCAAAGTGCGACAGGGACCACACCATGGCGCCCAAAAGTCAACCAGCACCGGTGTCTGTTGTGAACGTTGTAATACCTCACGGTCAAAAGTTGCTTCAGCGACCTGTATAATCCATGGACAGTCAGCCATCGTTGCCTTCATCCTCACTGCTGTAATCAGGTTATGAACGGAGTGGCCATTATAACAGCAGTAAAATGATCGGCAAGACTTGCAGGTGATTCCAGTCGTGACTATGTAGACCATGCTGGATCCATGACAGAACCAGGAAAAGACCCATGAACATCGCAATGAAGATTGAGAGAGGTTGATGACCATTATGAGTGCCACCGAAATCAAGGAGACCAGATCCTTCCAGACTGAGGTGAAACAGCTGCTGGACCTGATGATTCACTCCCTGTACAGCAACAAGGAAGTGTTTTTGCGCGAGCTCATTTCCAATGCCTCGGATGCAGCCGACAAACTACGTTTCGAGGCCTTGTCCAATGCTGAACTCTATCAGGGAGATGCCGAACTGGCTATTCGGATCTCCTTTGACAAGGAGGCCCGCACCCTAACCCTGTCCGATAATGGTATCGGCATGAATCGTGACGATGTGATCAGCAACATCGGCACCATCGCCCGCTCGGGTACCCGGGAATTCTTGCAAACCATGACTAGCGACCAAGTCAAGGATGCCAACCTGATTGGTCAGTTCGGGGTTGGTTTTTATTCAGCCTTTATTGTAGCCGATCAGGTCACCTTGGTCACACGCCGTGCTGGTGATCCGGAAGATCAGGGTACCCGCTGGCAGTCTCGTGGTGATGGGGAATACACCATCGAAACAGTCCATCGTCCTGCGCGGGGTACCGACGTTATTTTGCACCTGCGTGAAGGTGAAGACGAATTTCTGGACGACTGGCGTCTGCGTTCCATCGTGCGCAAGTTTTCCGATCATGTGCCATGGCCGATCCTGATGCTGGCAACCAGCCAGGAAAGTGATCCGGAAAAAAAGAAAAGCGAGGAACGTTCATGGGAAACGGTCAACAAGGCATCAGCGCTCTGGATGCGTCCTCGCAACGAAATCGAGGAGCAGGAATATCACGATTTCTACAAGCACATTGCCCACGATTTCGAACCTCCAATGACCTATCTGCATGCCCGCCTTGAGGGCAAGTATGAATACACGCTGCTGCTCTATATTCCGGGACGGGCACCATTCGACATTTGGGACCGTGACCGCAAGCAGGGACTGAAGCTGTACGTCAAGCGTGTCTTTATCATGGATGCCGCTGAACAGCTGCTGCCACGTTATCTCCGTTTTGTCCGCGGACTGGTTGATTCAACCGATCTGCCCCTCAATATTTCGCGTGAAATCCTGCAGCACAACAAGGTTGCAGAGGCCATTCGCAAAGGTGCCGTCAATAAAATTCTTGGGTTGCTGGAAGAGATGGTCAGCAACAATAGCGAACAATATGCGCTGTTCTGGAAGACTTACGGCATTGTCATGAAAGAGGGTGGTATTGAGGATCATGGCAACCGTGAACGGCTGGCGAAATTATACCGCTTTGCCAGCACCCATACCAACACATCGGACCAGGTTCATTCCCTGGCTGACTATGTCGCACGCATGAAACCAGGACAGCAACATATCTACTACCTTAATGGGGATGGCTTTGCCGCCGTCAAGGGCAGTCCTCATCTGGAAATATTCCGCCGCAAGGATGTTGAAGTGCTGTTGATGTATGATCGCATCGACGAGTGGATGGCCAGTCAGCTGCATGAGTTTGATGGCAAGGAACTCCATTCGGTGGCTAAAGGGGATGTCGATCTGTCGTGGCTGGCCGACGAAGAGGAGAAGAAGATCCAGGAAGAACAGGCTGAACAAGCCAAACCTTTGCTGGAACGCATCACGGCCGTATTGGGCGATGCCGTCAGCAGTGTGCGCATCAGTCAAAGGCTGACCGATTCTCCTGCCTGTCTGATTGGTGACGAATACGGCATGAGTATGTCGATCGAGAAGCTGCTGCGCGAGGCCGGGCAAAACACGCCGGTCAGCAAACGGGCTCTGGAAATCAACACCAGTCATCCCTTGGTGCTGCGCATGCAGAGCGAAACGGACGAACAGCGCTTCAGTGACTGGTGCTGGGTGTTGTTTGACCAAGCGGTACTCAGCGAGAGTGGTCAGCTCAACGAACCGGCCGCCTTCGTGCGTCGCATCAACGAGTTGCTAACAGCCCTGACGAAGGGGTAGAAATCGGAAACTGAAGAACACCTTCAAGAAACCTCACCCCTAACCCCTCTCCATGAATGGAGAGGGGAGAAAAACCAGCGGTATGTTTCATTCCTCCCTCGCCATTTATGAAGAGGGAGGCTAGGTGGGTGGGGTTATGTGAAGGAGTTACTTCACGAAGGTGATAGGTACCCAGTCAGACCAAGCCTTTCGGGAACCCACTTCCTTGTGGCCACCATCCCAGACGGCAAAAGCGACCACACTGCTGCTGCCTGGATAGAGACGAGGGGCGCTGGAACCCTCATCGGCCATTGGTGCAGTAATCACCACATGCCACACGCCATCTTTCCACACTCCCTTGCCATCGGCGAACTGGTAGGCTTTGACGGTCAGCGAACCAAACCCCTCGGCCATCTGATCCAGCACCGGACTGTCCCGGTGTTTGGCAACGGGATTGTCAACCCCCACCGCACCGGTGTAAGGACGCACATCCAGCACTTTCAACACCTGATCCGGATAGAGGTCGGTCATGGCGTTAGGATACAGATCACGCGTCTGAAGATCGTGGCCACGTTCCAAATCAGCCTGAAACGAAGCACGCCACTGCAGAATATTGACCCTCTCTCCAGCACTGCCCATCATTGGGCTGGGAAGAGCCGCCGGATTATACTGTACCGGAAACTCCACCGCTACTTGATCGCCAAAATGGTCCACCACAATCCTGTCATCGCGAGTAGTGTCCTGCCACTCCAGCAGCAGCGCCAACCATTGGCCGTTATGGACTGAACGGACGGTAATATCGTTGACAGCGGTAGCTGTTACACTGGGCGTCGTGACATTCTGGGGTTGCAGGGCCACGCGCACAGCCTTGGCGTTTTCCCACAGCAACGCCTGCGGATCCAGAATCGGTCCCGAACCAGGCACCCGTGCTGCCTCCAGTGTCCCTTCCTTGTCACTGGCAGCGACGGCTTGAGATAATCCTGCCAAGCCCAAGGATGCAGCCAGAACCAATAAAATTGATCGTTTCATAGATGGCCTCCGTCAGGTCGCGTTGCTCCGATAGGTCTGAAACTTGTCGTCGTATCCAGCACGTATGTAAATAGGTTCCTGCAACGGCACACGTACCAGCTCCTGATTCTGATCGTCATAGCCAATGGCAAAGCGGTCATTGACCTTGAACGTATCGACAATCATTGGAGTTGCCCCAAACAGCAGCAGCGCTCCCAGCAGTTTTCTATCATCAACAGCCTTGCGGTAAGTCTGTATGGCCTGCTCCACCTGACTGCCAAACATCTGGTACAGATAAGCTGGTGGCACATGGATCGGGGGGATATAGTAGACGTTTGGCTCCAAACCAAACTGGGGATAGAGCGGCTTGGCCACCTTGGCCACATGAACCAAGTAATCAATGGGGTTCTCCTCACGAATCTTGTCGTGGGAGATGAATCCCTGCATGCGAATTTTGCCAATACAGGTGACGGTACATTGGGTCTGACGTCCAGTTTCAATGGCCGGATAACAGGCAATACACTTCTCCGATACCCGCGTCATCGGATTGAAAAAGGCCTTTTTGTAGGGACAACCGCGTACGCACTCCCGATAACCACGACAGCGCATCTGGTCAATCAGTACGATACCGTCTTCCTGGCGTTTGTAGGCGGACTGTCTGGGACAGGAGCCAATACAACCCGGATAGGTACAGTGGTTACAGATGCGTGGCAAATAGTGCATCCACTGCATGTGAGGCATCTGCAGGAACGCTCCCTGCCCCATCACACCCAATGAGTCGTCCTCACTGACGTTGGGATTGGCATAATCGAGATCATCCGGCAAATAGCCCAGAATGCGCTCCCCATCCGGAGCAGACTCAAACAAGGTCTTGCCCTGGTACACCGGACCTGTTACATCCTGAACACCCATCTTCTCAAGAATGTTGACATCCCATCCCAAAGGATAGAACCCGTAGGGTTTGGTCTCAACGTTGTTCCAGAACATGTATTCCTGGCCACGACCAGAGGTCCAAGTGGTCTTACACGCCACAGTACAGGTCTGACAGGCAATACACTTGTTGGTATCCATGATCATCGCAAACTGCTTCTTTGGACGTACCCCTTCATAGAGGTATTCCATTTCGCGCCCAATTTGCCAGTTGAATACTTTAGGCATAGCGGTACTCCTTCGTCTCTGCGCTTACGGCTTGCTGATACGGACAAAACCACCCTGGAGATACTGCTTCATCACAGCACTCTCATTGGTGGGACGATAACCGAGCGCCACAGGACGCCAGACTCCCTTACCACCGATACCACCATCCTCCGCCTTGGCGAACTTGGCAATCGACTCACGCGGCGCATTAGTCACGCAGTGGACATCGACATTGAACCCCTTGGTGACCTCGTTGGTCCACGACTTGCGGCTGATCAGCGTCGCCGTCTGATGCGTCGGCTTCAGCCAGGTACGCGTCAGGCTTTGATGCCCTCCATAACGGAACAGAGACTGATAATTGGTTTCAGGATTCTTGGCCAAACCGTCACTGCGGCTCTCGTGCCCCTTGACCGAGCCAGGCGTTGCCATATAGCCATTGAACCACATACGGCTTACCCCACGGGGCGTTCCGGGATAATAACGAGCCCGGCACATCAAACGGGCTACCTTATACTCGGCCTGACGTTTGGGATCGTTCCAGCCCCGGAAAGGCAAGTCGTTGGGATCGCCATCAATCCAGACGTAATCGCCATCGTTGACGCCAAGACTCCTGGCATCTTCCGGATTGATATCCACATACATCTCACCGACGCTCGGCATGCGCCGGTCGCGACGATACATGTCACCAAACGGGCCAAACAGAGTCGACATAAAGTCGGTGTCGATCGGCATGGTATGGGCACCATGACGGAACTTCGGGGTATGAAACACGTTGGTCCAGCCACGTTCATGCAGTGGATGACGAGTCGCCAACAACTTCTCCACACTGTAGGTGGTGTTGCGCATCTGGCGGGTGATATGCGTCCGATCGTCTGCTGCAATACCCCACTCCGCCGGAGTCTTGGGCCGAATGGCCGGATGGGGTGCAGCCACAATGGAACAAGGGTCGTAATAAGTAGCGTCTGATGGCTCACGATGAACGATCAGATTTTCCCCAGCCTCAATAAATTCGGGCTCGGGACGATAAAATTCCAGACGACCGGTCTTGGTATGCCATGGACGCGACTCATGCACTTGCTCATAGCTGTTAACGCGCGGATAAGTACGCGTGTTCATCAAGGCTGGAATTCCCTGGCGCGCTCGCACGGCCAGATCATCAAAACGATAACCCTTCAACGGGGTCGAACCATCGATGATGCGCTGCAGATAAACCTCGGCTCGGTGCTCGGCGATATAGTACCACATCTGGGTGAAGCGCTCATCCCCGGTCATGCGAGTCAGTTCACGCGCAACCCCCAGATAGGTCTCGTTGTCGGAAACCGTTTTGAAGACCCGCGGCACTGGCGTGACCGGATAAGCCTGCACAAACGGGTTGGTGTTAGAAGCCGTCATGTCGGGGAATTTAAACTCCATCCAGGAGTCAACGCCATAGACGATATCGCTGAACTCACAGGAAGCCGTCCACCACCACTCGTTGTAGACCACCAGCTCACACTTGGGCAACGTATTGAACACGACATCGTAAAACCCCTTCTGGTTGCCCAGACTGGAATTGGAGTTGACTTGCCAGATGGCCTTGGTCGGCGTCGGTGTGTGAGCACCAGCGGTGATCTTCTTGTTGCCAGCCTTCATGATACGCTCACCATTAGCCCAGTAGTGCATCGACTCTGGCCGCAAATAGAGCTTGGTCTTGATCGGTCCATCCGGGTCAATCTGCGGGTTGAACGGATCCTCCAGGGTCCAGCGAGGCACACCGGAAAACAGCGTGTTTTTGTAGGTACCGGCATAGCTGCCGACATTGCCACCATGCTGACCCAGGTTACCCGTCAGGGCCGCCACCAGCAAAATGGCTCGATCCTTGTTGTCGTTGTTCCAGAACTGGTTCGGTCCCATACCATTGGCAAACAGGGTTTTGCCACGGTTGGAGGCGATATCACGCGCCAACGACTCAATCGCCTCTTTCGGTGCCCAAGTCACAGCTTTGACCTGCTCAGCGGTCATGTTGTCATCGAGATATTGCTTGATCAGGTCAAACACCGGCCGCACCTCGACCGACTTTTTGTCAACCGTGGTCACCGTAAACTTGCCCGTTAAGGCTGGATCAATGCCCAACTTATCGAAGTGCTGACCAAGTTGGTCATGGGTCATGGCCAACGGCAGATTGGCCCGCACATCCCAAACCACAAAATCGGCAAACTCGGATACCAGCGTATCAGGAATCTGCACCCCCTTCTGTTTGGTGGTCGGCGGCACCTTGCCGTAAGGTTGCACTTCGGTCCAGTTCTTAAGCTCGCTGTTCTTGTGCCCAACGATGATATCGGTGGCCTTGAGACGCTCCAGGGTATCCATGCGTATCAGTGTCGGCAGATCGGTAAACCGTTTGACAAAGGCGATATCGTGCAGATTCTCATGAATAATGACACGCGCCAGACCCAAGGCAAATGCCGGATCAGTCCCGGGACGAATCACCACCACATCGTCGCATTTGTTGGCAGTCGACGAGTATTCCACCGTCACGGCAACCGTCTTGGCTCCCTTCATGCGCGCCTCGGTGAGCCAATGTCCATCGGGCATCTTGGTAGCAATCCAGTTCATCCCCCAGGCAATGATCAGTTTGGCATTCTCGGTGTCAAACAACTCAAAGTCGTTGGTCTGATCACCCGTCACCATCGGATGGCCAGGAGGCAGATCGGTATGGAAGGAATAAGAGTCCCACGATCCAGACCCTTTAGCCTCCTCAGGAGTGACCCCACGCAGGTAGTGATCCAACAGGGCCATGCTGTTGCCCATGCGAAAAGCGCCAAAGATACGCACCGCCCCCTGTTTGGCCATACCGCCACGGAACTTGGTCACCCGTGTACCAGCACCACCAATCTGTCCGACCATGTCAGGATCGTATCCCTGAGCCAACAGCAGCTCCTTGCCTTTATCACCCGAATAGGTCTTGGCGATGTTATGCAGCGCCCGCGCATGATACTGGTAGGCTTCCTCATGGCTAACCCGCACCCAGCTATCCCAGCCACGCTGCATCAGTTCCCGCGGCGCTGCCCCAGTCTTTCCATCCCTCGGGAACCCTTTATCGACCCATTCCTTGAATCCCTTGCGAACGAAGGCACCATTGACACGACGGTCACCGTAGAAACGCCGTGCCAGTACCAGACCTTTCTGGCAACAACGAGGATCCCACCGATGCGAGGCTTGGTTGCCATAGAGATCCCGTGCCTTGCCATAACCGTAGGTAGGCTCGATACGTACCACTACATCGTTCTTGACAAAAGCATTGAGCAAACAGTTATGCGTATCGTTAGGGCAACACATAAAGACGAACGTCTTATCGTGGCGGAAGATATCGCGATACATGCGCTCCCAGTCACGGTTCGGATAAGCCTCCAAGGGATTGTCAACAGCCACCGGTGTCAGGTAATGATACTGTGCCAATAAATCACCCGGAACTGCCAGAGCACCAAAACCTGCTGCACTGGCCGCTTGTAGAAAATTACGCCGCGATAACGGGGTGTCGGACGAACCCATTTTCTTCCTCCGCAGTCAAGAGATGTTGAGAAGTCGTCATTGTTTTGATTCACCGTGATCATGGCCGTCCCTGGGGCAGATCAACGTATCGCCCTGCATGGTCTCATCGAGTGGCAACCGTCCAGTGAACGGGACCGGTGTCACACTGCGCCGCCGGCACTCGACAGTCACCGCCACCATCAGCAGAGTCGACAAAGCTTGATAAGGGGTTGCTGGTGCGTCAGGTGAGGACTCCTTCTGCCTGATCTCCTCGACCAGAGAAGCTACCCAACGGCCCAAGTGCTGTGCGAGAAAATCATGAGAAGCCTTGGCGGTCACCTGTTCCTGTTCCAGCCAGACCTGATCCATGGCATAGGCCTGTTTAACCAGCAGCAAGCTGTAAAACTCCAGCTCGGTACCGAGATAATCGGGCCGCTCCCGCTGCTCCGTAGCCAGATCAAAGCCGAAGGCGCGGTAAAAGCCGTTGATGTCCGCCATTTCAACCGGTTGGCCACCCATGCGGCGACCATCACCGTAAGCCGTCTCATGCAGGGCGATGGCCGCTTGCCCATGGAACAACCGACTATGATCCAACTGCAGTCGTTCATCGTCATAACAGGACCAAGCCTGCCGCAGCTGAGCAGCCGCGGTACCAATATCTGGTGCCAAGTGTTCCAGTGGAATCGCCTCCAACTGCTGTAACAATACCTGCCGATGCGATGGATATGGCCAAGCAAACCCTTGGGCAATCAACCGAAACAGCACAGCACAGCGCAGTAACAGCTCTAGAGAATCGGCACCTGTCGTCATCGTGATCCATTCCACTCAACCTGAGTTGACCCAGTTGATCGATCCAACTAGTCGGTTGAAGCATATAAAAAAATGATTGATCGTGCAAATTAAAAAACAGGCTAACCTTGATTCATATCAATTTCAGTCATGGGAAGACGGTTCCGAATGATGCTCGTCTTTTCTGTGCCTTCTATCCCTGTTGTCCCTGTTTTTTTGATGAGGTTGCTCCTCGCGATGCTGACGGTGGTGTATTTCCTGCTGCCGTTCCCGCTCCTGATGACGTTGGTGACGTCGTGCCTCCTGTGCTCGTTCCTGACGTCGCTGGTGTTCGATGACCTCACGCTGGCGTTCCAGTGCCCGTTGCTGATGCAGGATGACCCGCTGCTGCTCCAGCTGTCTTTGCCGCTCCTCTACTTCGTACCGATGAAAACGGGGCGGTTCGTGGTCATGGCGTCTGTGCTCAATGACATCGTACTCAATAACATCACTGTGTCTGGCACCATAATCGTGAGATCTGTGTGGTCCGCAGGACCAGACGGACATCGATAAAATCACGACAATCAGTGGTATCAACCTATACCGTAGTTGTTTCATATAAGGAGGCCTCAAGTGTAGGAGTTTATAACGAACCATACTTGCGTATGCCAGCGACAAGTGCTAACATTCTATCATGAATGGTGGGCATCGCAAGACACTCGAGGCCATCTTCTCAACACCGGTTCCAGTATCCTTGGAGTGGAGTCAAATTGAGGCGCTGCCTGTTTCATGGTAAATCTGTCGTTGAGGCAAGACAAGCTCTCCAGGAAGCCGTCCGTTTTTATCTGGCAACATGCGCCGCAAGAGGCGAACAACCCGATAGGCCTTTGTCTGGCAGAATTGTGGCGCGAGTCCCGCCTGAGCTCCACGCCCGCGCCATTTCAACGGCCAAAACGTTAGGAAAAAGCCTTAACCAGTTCATCAATGACGCCATCGGGCAAGCCGTAAAACACTAGGCTCCCTTGGAGTTTTTGCTATGTTTGGGCGGGCCATGCCCGCCCTTGTGGTATCGTCACCAGACGATGGCATTACGGAACGCTTCCGCCTTGACCTGCTGTTGCGGATCAAGCTGCTTGAACAGTTTCTGGTAAGCCACCTGAACCTCCTTATCCGTCAGTATGCTACGCTGTCCCGGAACCTGCTGAATAGCCTGCACCAAGGCATTCCAGGCAGTTTCCTGTTCCCCGGGTCTTACGCCAAGCTGTGACTTGAGCTGGGCTACATAACCAGGATCAAAACGCTGGCCGGAACGAGTTGCGCTGGGATAGCCCGCGCCAGGATAACCATAGGGACCATAAAGCCACGGTGGCGGTGCACCGTAACCGGGCCCATAGTAGTTGCCCCAGGCTGGTGACCAAGCTGGTGGATAGTATCCCCACGGCGGTCCTCCCCACCAGAACGCTTGCGCCGTCCCAGGCAGCAACCATGAAACACAGTATAACAAAACGGCCAATAACCCGATTCTCATACGCATCTGTTTACCTCCACCTATGTTGATCTCAGAGCCCTATTGATCTCAAAGATTGAATCGAACCAACGTTAGGTCATCCACCTGCTGAACACCAGCGTGAAACTCTTCTAATACCGTATTGAACCACTCCAGATCAAGACCATCTGTCATCATGCGCTGCAACCAATCGCACAAAAGGGTCTCACCCAACCATGTTCCAGACGCATTACTGATTTCGATCAGACCATCCGAATAGAGAAACAAGGTCGATCCTGACACAGCAGCAAAGTCCTGTCCAACCGTTGCCAGTTGTAAGGGGTCCACGATGCCGAGAGGCGGATGCAAGGAAGGAAATCGCACCGGCGGCCGATCCTCCATCAGCAATAACGCATCGGGCAGACCGAAATTCCAGAGCTGTAACCCCTCTGTACCGTCAGCAGAACAACTCACAGCCGTGGCAGCGAGGAACATGCCGGTTGCCATACGGCTATGAACCTTACGGTTGATTTCAGCCAGAATATCCGTCATGGGACAGCCCTTGCGGCTCATGCTGTAGAAGATATCCGTCACCATCGGACCCCCGATAGCCGCTACCAAGCCGTGCCCAGTCAAATCCCCCAGCAACAGATGGCGCACGCCCTGCGGTGTTACGGCCGAACAGAGCAAATCACCGGTCGTCTTCTCCGCCGGCTTGATCAATGTCTGCATCCGGGTTGATTCAAAATCAGGTACCTGATGCATACGCAGGATGACCCGCTCAATCATCTCGCGTTCGGTACTGAGGCGTTCGCGGTGGCGACGCAGTTCGAGATGGTTACGAATTCGTGCCAGAACAACTGCCGGTCTTACCGGCTTGGTCATGTAATCAGCAGCCCCCAGCTCGAAGCCATGCACTTCATCTGCGGTGCTGGTTAACGCCGTTACAAAAATGACAGGAATCGCCTGGGTGACCGGATCCTGCTTCAGCAGGCGACAGACCTGATAGCCGTCCATTCCTGGCATCATGACATCAAGCAGGATCAGATCCGGCGGGCTGTCACGTACCAATTCCAGTGCTGCTGCACCAGACGTTGCCGCTACAACCGGGTAAAATGGACGCAAAATGCCATACAGAACGTGCAGGTTAGTGGCTTCATCATCAACAATGAGAATTTTCTCGGACATCCGACGCGATCTCCCCAGTGCGGTCCTGAAACGGCCATTATAGTGTGAAGGCTTGTCAGACCTGTGTCAACACATCCCGAAACGGGGTGGTCCGCATTAATCGATAGATTTTTGGAATAGCTCAAATAGAACGTAGTTACATAACTACATTATTTTATGGATTGATCAATTTGTCCATTGTGTGCCTGACAGATGTTGGCTATCATGACTGGTAATTTTAGTACTCTTTTATATTTCTCAACGTGATACACATAAATCATTAAATATGGGAAAAAACCTTCCTTTCAAAGAAAAGATCAGGTTGTTTCTGATTTTGTTATTGTTGGTATTTCTGGTAAATATTGGCCAGGCTGTCGTCAATTATAACACCAATCAAAAAGCCCTGGATCGAGAGCGCTCCATCGATAACCTGAATATTCTGGTTCACAACATGGGCGAAGATATTGATCATGCACACCAAGATGTAAGTCATTTCCTTTATAACAAGAATCACCACACATCCACCAGGGCCATTGATACCATGGCCAGTGTCTCCCTGAAACTGGAGCAACTGGACCATACCACAGCCTTCGCTGAAAGTGGCATTATCAGACGGATTCGCGAACAGGTGGCCGCCCAACTGGAAACCATTCAACACATCAGGCAAAAATACACCGTTATTGGATTGGATGAAAATTCCGGCGAACAGGGAAACATCCGCGATGCAATCCACAAAATCGAAGTCATTCTGACAGATAAGCAACTATCTGAATTGCTCCTTTCCATGTTGCAGTTACGTCGGCATGAGAAAGATTTTATTGATAGAAAAGACCCTCAATATATTGATAAGTTTAGGAGCGAAGCCGAGCGATTCAGTGCTTTGGTCGATGCGGCTGTTTCGCTATCAGCCGATGAAAAGAATTATTTTTATAATTTTTTTCATCAATATAAAAATGGACTTCTTACTATTTTTGATGAATTAATCTCAATAGGAAAATTGATTGATCAATTCTGGCTGGGCACCAAAATCATCAACATCACCTACGATGAACTCATAACTGAGTTGGAAATGGTTCTCAAAGAGCATGAGTTGCACCAAAGATCGTTACTGTTAGATCAGTTCCTTATCGGGCAACTGACAGTTTTTGTATTACTGTTGGTCATTGGCCTGTTACTAGCGTGGTTTCAGTACGATATCCTGCATGCTCTCGGTGGTTTAAGCCGTGTCTCGGCCAAGGTGGCTGCCGGTCAGGATCACGAGATCGTGATGAACCGTGGCGATGAGGTAGGCAAACTGGCGTACTCTCTCAACATCATGAAAACCAGCTTGATGGCACGCAATCACGAGCTCAGTGCCAAGGTGGTCAAATTGGAGGAGAGCGAGAAGAAAATCGAGCGTGCCCTGGATCTGCGTTCCGCCATCTCCGGTATCTTGCAACAGGCGTTGCAGCCACTGACCTTGCGGGAAATTCTCGGTCACGCCCTCGAGACTGTGCTCGCGATTCCCTGGTTGGGCGTAGAACAGCGTGGCGCTATCTTTCTATACGATGAGACCACCGAGACACTGGACCTTATGGTTCATCGCTCCTTGTCTCCCCAGTTGTTGTCGCTCTGTCGAAAGGTACCCCTGGACTACTGTTTGTGCGGTCGGGCCATGGCTACCGGCGAGGTGGTCATGACCAACGATCTCGATCAGCGCCATGACACATCCTTTGCTGGTATGACATCCCATGGCCATTACTGTGTACCGATCCTCTCCCACCAGCAAAGACTAGGTGTCTTGAATATTTATCTACCCACTGGTCATGTGTTCGATTCGGAAGAAATTGTCTTCCTGAACAACATTGCCAACACTTTGGCCGGTCTTATTTCAAGACATCGGGCCGAACATCAAATCACGCAACTGTTGGCTACGCTGGATGCAAAAGTGGCGGAGCGAACCCTGGAACTCAATCATAAAATAGCCGAGCTGGAAACGACACGCCATGAGCTGATTGAAAGCGAGAAGATGGCTTCTCTGGGACGGCTGGTTGCCGGGATTGCCCACGAAGTGAATACCCCCATTGGTGTGGCTTATTCGGCATCGACGCAACTGCTGCAGGAGAGTCAAGCCATTGTATCGATGATGCAGCAGGAAGAAGTCGACGTTGGCGACCTGATGCGTGCTGTTGGTATGGTTGATGAGGCCTCCTCTCTGGTGGTCCGTAACCTGCGACGTGCTACCGAACTGATCCAGAGTTTTAAGCGGGCCTCTATTGATCAATCTTCAGAAGCCGTGCGCGACTATGCTGTCCTGGAAGTCGTCAACGACGTGTTGTTTAGTCTGCGTAACCAGTTCAAGAAGACCGCTCTAGCCATCGACGTCGATTGCCCCAATCACCTGCGCGTTGTCGGTGTGCCCGGGTACCTGACCCAAATTTTAACCAATCTGCTGCTCAATAGTTTGACCCACGGATTTGCTGTCGGTACCCGATCTGTAACTGTTCAGCCCTATCTTAACAGCAGGATCAAAACACCACAAAGCAAAACG
>JADGCH010000003.1 GCA_015229115.1 Magnetococcales bacterium | reverse complement strand
TTGCATCTCTGGTTGTTGCTAATCAGCAACACATCGTCATTATGTTGATTTTATTGGTCATTTTGTGACTCTTTCAGCATGTGATTAACCAGCCGTTCCAGTGCTTCGAGAGAACGATATTCCAGGATGATGCGTCCGCGTCCCTGTGTATGGGTTACAGTAACGCTGGTTTGCAACTCGGATGCCAGCCGTTTTTCCAGTTCGACGATGGAGGCGTCACGACGCCGCTGCCCCTTGGATGGTGGGCGGGCGGGCGGGCTGGAGTCACTGTGGTTGGGGTCACTGTGCTCTGGTTGCAACAGCAAATTTTGCCGGTCTAGCCGGTTTTGCTGAGTTGGGGACGCATCACCCTGCAACAGTTGCTGCACCAAGCGCTCGGTTTCACGCACGGTCAGGGCCGAATCGGCCACCTGCTGCGCCAGTTCCGTGACGCTCTGTGGATTTTCTGCCACACTCAGCAACGCTCGGGCATGACCGGCTGACAACAGCCCGGTGGTGACCTGCCGCAACACCGCCTCGGGCAGGTGCAACAGACGCAGCAGGTTGGTGACCGACATGCGGCTTTTGCCAACCCGCTGGGCAATCTGACCATGGCTGTAGCCAAATTCCTGCACCAGCCGAGCGTAACCGCGCGCGGTATCGACCGGGTTGAGATCCTGCCGCTGCAGATTCTCCAGCAGGGCCACTTCCAGCACGGTGCGATCATCCATCTCCTGGACGATAACCGGAATGCGCGTCAGACCAGCCAGACGGGCCGCACGCCAGCGCCGCTCACCGGCAATCAGTTGGTAGCTTTCTTCGCCATGGAGGACTGTTGTCCCATCGCTGGGCAGGGGGCGTACCAGAATGGGTTGCAGCACGCCCTGAACCCGGATGGAATCGGCCAGCTCGACCAGGTCAGTCTCATCCAGTCCCTGTTGACGTGGCTGCCACGGGTTGGGTTGAATGGCATCCAGCCCAACCTGGCGAATGCGCTGCCGCTCGACGGCATCCACCGACCGGGCACCCAGCAGGGCACCCAGACCCTGCCCTAGTACACGATTGCTCATAGGTGTTCTCTACCCCATTGCGTTGTCGAATAAAGCCTCAAGGGAGGATGCTTCCAGCAGACGATCGCCCCATTGCTCCATCTGGTCAGAGCTGGCCTGCATAACCAGGTCATGGATCTGGTCCGGTATGGGGCCAAAGCGACGTTGTATCAGACGCAGCAACATACTGGCCTGCCCTCTGTGGAGACCTCTTTGCTCTCCTCTTTGCTCTCCTCTTTGCTCTCCCCTCTGTTCTCCGATAAAAATCCCCTTTTCTATACCGATACGCTCGACACTGCTGACATAAGGCATTTTTTTATTCTCCTCTAACAGTCTCCTGGGGCGATGCCCCAGGGATAAAATACCCAGTCACAAAAACAGTTCCTGTGCCAGTGACAGATAGGCCCGTGCCACCCGCGAACGGACGTCATACCAGACCGCAGGACGGCCAAAACTGGGCGCTTCGGCTGCGCGTACATCACGAGGGATGACGGTGCGAGCCACCAGCGGACCGAAATGACTGCGCACCTCGTTGCCCACCTGCTCATAAAGGGCCACGCCGGATTCAAACAGGGTCAGTACGATGGACAGCAGGGCCAGTTGCGGATTGAGCTGCTCGCGCACAATATCGATGGTCCTGAGCAATTGACTCAGCCCCTGCATGGCATAGAACTCACATTGCAGCGGCACCAGAACAGCATCGGCTGCCACCAGGGCATTGACCGTCAACAGACCCAGCGACGGGGGGCAGTCGAGCAGGATATGATCGTAGTTGCGGCTAATCTCGGATAGCTTTGTTTTCAGGAGCGTTTCACGCTTATCGATGGCCACCAGCTCCACCTCTGCACCGCTCAGATCAGAAGCTGCTGGTATCATATGTAGCCACGGTGTTAAAATTGGTCTTATAACATCGGCCAAGGTTACCCCGTCAATCAGCAGATCGTAGATGGTGGGCAAGCGCCCGTCATCATCGATGCCAAAGGCGACCGAGCTGTTGCTCTGCGGATCGAGATCGACCAGCAGGACCCGGCGTTCCGCCGCTGCCAGGGCTGCTGCCAGATTAACGGCGCTGGTGCTTTTGCCAACGCCACCCTTCTGATTGACGATGGCGATGATACGATGATTCACCCTTTAAGTCCCCCCCTCACCCCTACCCCTCTCCCACAAGGGGAGAGGGGCATGAAGCCTTCTGACGCACAACCTGATCTATTTTTTCAACAACATATTCTAGATAATTTTCAATATGTTGATCCTTAAACCTTAAAAAACTTACTCCAGACTGTTCGAGAAATTCCTGCCTTTCCCGATCGTATTCCTGTTGCTGCTGTAATTCATGCACAGATCCGTCAATTTCGATCACAAGTCGTGCCTGAGGTACAAAGAAATCCACGATAAACGGTCCCATCGGTTGTTGACGTCTTACTTTGTAACCGCGCTTGCTAGCTCGCAGTGCCCTCCATAAAACTTCCTCCGTTGGCGTTAGCTCACGCCTTAATGATCGGGCAACCTCAACCGTTGTGGTCATAAAAGCTCTCTGTTGGCCTTCCATCTGCACCCCTCACCCTGGGTAAGACAAGTCACTCATGCCTCCCCCTCTCCACCTGTGGGAGAGGGGGCTGGGGGGTGAGGGGTCCGCCTGCGCAACCGGATCACGATGCTCTCTCCGACTCCTGCTAGTGGCTGAGGTGCTTCAAACCGATCCCTGATCTGCTTGAGACGCTGCCACTGCTGCAATTCCTGCTGATGACGGGCTCCCTTGAGCGCCAGATAAACGCCACCCGGCTGCAACAGGGGCCAAGCCTGTCTGGCGACATGGGCCAAATCGCCAACCGCCCGGGAACAGACCACGGCATAGCCCTCCTGACTGTCACCAGCTGCCAGACTTCTCAGGCGTGCTGTCAACTGCAGCTGGTCGATCTGGTAGGCCAAAAAGTCTCTTTTCTTGCCAATCCGCTCCAGTAGATCGATCTGAAAGGCAGGCTGTTCAATCATACCCAGTATCAAACCAGGGAAACCGGCTCCGGACCCCAAATCAGCCATCGGTCGCCCTGATACAAGATAGGGATAAAAGGACAACGAATCGAGACCGTGACGGATGAGTAACTCTCTTTCAGCCGCCGGACCGATCAGGTTATGAATCTGGTTCCATTGCAACAACGAGCTGAAGAACTGCTGATAGCGATCAATCTCTGTCTGAAACAAGGGACGTTCCAGTATGACAGCGGCCTGCTCGATAAACAATGGCCACTGCGGCAGCAGATCATCCCACTTCATGCTTTTCTGCCTTGCGCAGATAGACCAGCAAGGCTGACAAGGCTGCCGGTGTCACGCCGGGAATGCGTTCAACCTGCGCCATGGTGGTTGGATTGACGCGCTGCAACTTCTGCCGGATTTCGGTAGAAAGCCCGGGAACCCGATGCCACTGCAACCAGGCTGGCAGGGTCATCGACTCGGCACGGCGGCAACGATCGATTTCCTGTTGCTGCTTGTCAATGTAACCCTGATAGTGAGCCTCAACAGCTAATAATTGTTTAATCTCGTCGGTCAGAGGATGGGACAGATCGAGCATGGCAAAAACCTGTTCGGCCTCCCTATCCTGCCGTAATAGATCCCAACCATTTTTCCATTGTGCATCGGTCAACATCTTGCGCTGTTGCAACTGCTCCCTGGCCCAGGTCAGTTGCTGCTGCTTGTGCTCGAAACGCTGCCAGCGATGATCGTCCACCAGGCCGACCTGTCGTCCCAATGGCGTTAGACGACTGTCGGCATTGTCCGAACGCAACAACAACCGGAACTCAGCCCTGGAAGTAAACATGCGATAAGGTTCATCGACACCTTGGGTGACCAGATCATCCACCATGACACCCAAATAGCCCTGATCGCGATAGATCTGGACCGGATCGAGCTGCTGCGATAAACGGGCAGCATTGAGCCCGGCCAACAGTCCTTGCGCTGCCGCCTCTTCATAACCGGTGGTGCCGTTGATCTGTCCAGCACAATAAAGACCGGTGATACCTTGGAAGGCTAGCGCGGCATCCAGTTGGCGTGGATCGACCATGTCATACTCGATGGCATAGCCAGGACGGATGATTTCGGCCTGTTCCAAACCGGTGATGGAGCGAACCAGCTGCCACTGCACATCGAGAGGCAGACTGGTCGAAATGCCATTGGCATAAACCTCACAGGTGGAACGTCCTTCCGGCTCAAGAAAAATCTGGTGCGATGAGCGCTCGGCAAAACGGACCACCTTGTCTTCGATGGAGGGACAGTAACGCGGACCGATACTCTGGATCTGTCCAGTGTAGAGTGGTGCACGATGAAGGTTGTCACGGATCAGTTGATGTGTGGTGGTATTAGTATGGGCGATAAAGCAGTCCAGTTGCGGTTGATCGATGCGATCGTGCAAAAAAGAGAAGGGCAGGGGCGTCTCATCGCCCGGTTGCGGTGTCAGACGATGCCACTGGATGGTACGTCCATCCAGCCGCGGTGGTGTACCGGTCTTCATCCGTCCCATGGCCACTCCCAGCTGCTGGAGTGACTGTGCCAAGGGTTCGCTGGGACGATCGCCCAGACGGCCAGCAGCAAAGATCCGCTCGCCCATATGGGCCTGACCACGCAGAAAGGTACCTGTGGTCAGGACCAGGGACTGACAACCGTAACACTCTCCCCAGTCGGTGGTGACAGCGGTGATGCGACGATGTGAGCCATCACCCTGCCAGACCAGCGACACCACCTCAGCCTGACGTAGCAGCAAATTAGGGGTGTGGTCCAGCATGGCGCGCATTTCACGACGGTAAGCCATCTTATCCATCTGGGCCCGTGGCCCGTGCACGGCCGCTCCCTTGCCACGGTTGAGCAGACGAAAGTGGATACCGGCACGATCGGCCAGCACGGCCATCAGACCGCCCAAAGCATCCACTTCCCGGACCAGTTGTCCCTTACCGATACCACCAATAGCCGGATTACAGGACATCTGGCCAATCTGGTCCAGATTCTGGGTCAACAGAAGCGTCTGGGCACCGCAACGCGCAGAGGCATGGGCCGCCTCGCATCCGGCATGACCAGCACCGACCACGATAACGTCGAAACAACGCTGGTACTGTTCCACGTGAAACAGCCTTAATTCAGAATGGGGTTAAATTGGACTAAAACGGGATATCATCATGAAAAGCTGTTGCCTGACCAAATTCCTCACCAGGATAGGAAGGTGGAGGAGAGTAGGGTGGGTAGCCGCTGCTACCACCCGCAGCAGCGGCTGATGTCGTGGCTGCCGTGGTGGCGGCTGGGCGTGATACCCCTTCTCCCTGTCCTCGTGTATCCAGCAGAATAATCTGGCTGCCGAAACCGGCCAGCACAACCTCGGTGGTGTAACGATCCTGTCCGGACTGGTCCTGCCACTTTCTGGTGCGCAGCTGCCCTTCGACATAAACCTTGCTGCCTTTGTGCATGTATTGCTGTGCGATCTCAGCCTGTTTATCAAAAACGACGACGCGATGCCACTCGGTGCGCTCCTGCTGGTTGCCCTGTTGATCACGCCACCGCTCTGAAGTAGCGATGCTCAATGTGGCCATTGGCTTACCGGCCTGGGTATAACGAATCTCTGGTTCAGCACCCAGATTGCCAATTAATTGCACCTTGTTCAATGAATAGGACATAGCTACCTCCTCATGAGAAGAATTCACCCCTTGCCAACTGATCTTTTATATTATATGAATCGATAGTAAAAAGAAAGGCTTGCCACTCAAAACGGGTTTTAAGAAGAACGAACGCCATGTCTGAAACCGTCCTCATCACTGCCCTGCTGCTTTCCTACCTGCTGGGAGCCGTTCCGTTTGGCCTGATCCTGGCCCGTCTGAACGGAGTCGGAGATATCCGGCAACAGGGCAGCGGCAACATTGGCGCGACCAACGTGCTGCGCACGGCTGGACGCACGGCTGCTGCCCTAACACTCCTGCTCGATATGGCCAAAGGGGCCTTGCCGGTTGGGCTGGCCTGTCGCTATTTCGGGGATAACGATCCCGCCACGGCCGGCGTTGCCCTGGCTGTTCTTGTTGGTCATATCTTTCCGGTTTACCTGAAATTCCGTGGTGGCAAGGGGGTGGCGACCGGACTGGGTATTTTTCTGGCCTGGACGCCGTGGGTCGGCCTTGAAGCCGTCGCTCTCTGGCTCATCACCACCCGATTGACGAAGATTTCGTCCATAGGCGCTGTGGTGAGCTTCGCAGCCCTGCCCCTGCTGCTTTACTGGCAGAAAGCTGACCAGCCCTGGAGCTGGATGACAGCCCTGTTCATCACCTTGCTGGTGATACAGCGTCACCGTGGTAATCTACGCCGGATGATGGATGGCAGCGAACCTCGTCTGGGCCAGAATTGACCAATGAGCGCTGACGGGTGATGGAGGCCATCGACTGGCTGTTGCTGGCCGCAATCCCTGGTCTTGGACCAACTCTGCTGAACCGGCTGGCACAAAAATTTGGCCCTGGTGAGGCTATTATCAAGGCTAGCGAAAGCCAGCTGACCGCTGTTACCGGTATTACCCCCTCTCTGGCGACCGCTATCAGGCAGGCACGCCAGGATGAGGCCATAGCACGGTTGCAACGGGAAATCGATCGACTGACGGCCTTGGGTGGTCAGATCGTGTTGCGCCATCAGGCCTGTTATCCCTCTCTGCTCAGCCGAATTACCAACCCTCCGCCACTGTTGTTTGCGCTGGGATCGACCGAAGTATTGCAACAGCAGGCTATCCTTGCCATCGTCGGTACACGCGCTGCTAGTGTCGATGGCTGTCAAGTCGCCTACCGACTGGCCTTCGATCTGGCACGTCAGGGATGGGTTCCGGTGAGCGGACTGGCCATCGGCATCGACAGTGCTGTCCACCAGGGTGCTCTGGATGGGGGAGGGCGTACCATCGCTGTCATGGCCTCCGGACTTAATCTCGACTACCCTAAACCGAACCGAGCCCTGAAAGAACGGATCCGGCAACAGGGTGGATGTCTCATCACCGAAGCCTGTCTCGATACACCGGCCCTGGCAACTCTGTTCCCGTTGCGCAACCGCATCATCAGTGGCATGAGTCTGGGTGTGGTGGTGGTGGAAGCGCCGCTGCGGTCCGGCGCCCTAATCACCGCCCGTCTGGCACTTGACCAGGGCCGTTCAGTTTTTGCCGTTCCAGGTCCGGTACAGGATCCTCGTTCCCGTGGCGTTCATCAGCTGCTGCGTGATGGAGCCCGTCTGGTTGAGGGCGTCGAGGATATCGTTGCGGAATTGGGCTGGCCCAACGGCCCCATGGTGATGACCAACCCTGGTAGCGCACCGACCCTGGCTCTGCCACCGCATGCTCCGTCATCTCCGTCACACCCTGGCCTGCCGGATGACATGCCGGACGAGGCCTTGCCAGTCTACCAGCGGCTGCAGCAGGGATCCTGCCATCAGGATGAGCTGTTGCGCCATTGTCAATTGACAGGAGCGACACTTTCACGCATTTTACTTTATCTGGAGTTATCGGGAACCATCGAGCGACTTCCAGGCAACTTGTTTGCCCTTGCGGCAACCTGACAAGGATAACCCTTTAACACACAACCCAGCCAAGGCCAATTATGTCAGCACTTGTCATTGTTGAATCCCCTTCCAAAGCTAAAACGATTGCCAAATTTCTTGGCAAGAATTATCGGGTAACAGCCACTTACGGACATATTCGTGATCTGCCTGCCAAGAGTGGCTCGGTCCAGCCGGACGATAACTTCCGTATGGAATATGAGGTACCAAAAACCTCTTCCAAACATGTTGAAGCACTGGTCAAGGCGGCTCAATCGGCTAGCCTGCTGCTGCTGGCGACTGACCCTGACCGCGAGGGGGAGGCTATTTCCTGGCATGTGCGCGAGCTGCTGTATCAGCACCAAACGCTGCAAGACATTCCCTGCCAGCGGGTGGTGTTCCACGAGATTACCCGACGCGCCATTGAGGAAGCTCTGGCCCATGCCCGTGATGTGGACATGCACATGGTTAACGCCCAGCAGGCGCGGCGAGCCCTCGACTATCTGGTTGGTTTCAACCTGAGCCCGCTGCTGTGGAAAAAGGTGCGGCGTGGCCTCTCAGCCGGTCGGGTGCAATCGGTGGCCTTGCGACTGGTCTGCGAACGGGAGGCGGAAATCCGTGCCTTCGAAGTACGCGAGTACTGGAGTATCCATGCCGATGTGGCCAAACTGACACCGGCCAACACGGCACCCTTTCAGGCTCGTCTGGTGGTGGCCCATGGCCAAAAGCTGGAAAAGTTCTCCATTGCCAATCAGGAAACGGCGCAACAGCTGGTGCAAGCCATCGAGCAACAGCCACTGTTTGTCGCAGCACTGGAAAAGAAGCAGATGCGGCGTATGCCAGCGCCACCCTTCATTACCTCAACCTTGCAGCAGGAAGCCTCGCGCAAACTGCATTTTTCCGCCAAGAAAACCATGACGCTGGCGCAAAAGCTCTACGAGGGCATGGTGGTACCCACGGCAGAAGGAGGCAGTGAGCAGATTGGTCTGATCACCTACATGCGTACCGATTCGGTCAATCTGGCCGATGAAGCGGTGCAAGCCATCCGGCAACTGGTCAGCCAACGGTTTGGCAGTAATAACCTGCCCAGCAAACCGCACCACTACAAGTCATCGGCTAAAAATGCCCAGGAAGCCCATGAGGCCATCCGCCCGACCAATGTCGAACTGACGCCGGAAAGGCTGAAGCAGGTGCTGGAACCCGATTTGTTCCACCTCTACGAATTGATCTGGAAACGGGCCGTGGCTTCACAGATGGCCGCCACCCTGATTGATCAGGTGGTAGCGACCCTGTCGGTAACCAGCCAAAGCACCACAGCCGACTTTGTACTGCGGGCCACCGGAGCGACAGTCGTCTTTCCCGGTTTTCGTCTGGTCTACAGCGAGGGTCACGATGAGGTATCGCTACAGGATCGTGACGACGATGACAACGGCACTCTGCCTGCGCTCAGTGTCGGGGAAGCACTGCGCAGCAAGGCCGTCCGTCCTGATCAGCACTTTACCGAACCACCACCGCGTTACACCGAAGCCACGCTGGTCAAGTCACTGGAAAGCTATGGCATTGGACGCCCATCCACCTACGCACCGACCATGTCGACCCTGCAGGACCGTGGCTACGTGCGGCTGGAACAGCGCCGATTTTACCCGGAAGATGTCGGCGAAGTGGTCAACAAGTTTCTGACCGAACATTTCCAGCAATACGTCGATTACCATTTCACCGCCAATCTGGAGGATGAACTGGATGCCATTGCCCGTGGCGAAAAGGAGTGGCAGCCGGTACTGACCAACTTCTGGCACCCCTTCATCAGCCAGATTCGCGACAAGGAACAGTCAACCAAGCGTTCGGAGTTGACCGCGACCGCGACCGATGAACCCTGTCCGCAATGCCAGAAACCGTTGTTGATCCGTTTGGGGCGGTTTGGCCGTTTCAAGGCCTGCTCTGGCTACCCGGAGTGCCGCTACACCGACGATATGAAGGAAGGCAAGGCGGCGGAACCGGCCCCACCACCACAACTCTCCGACCAGCTGTGTGACAAATGCCAGAAACCGATGCAGATCAAAAGTGGTCGATTTGGGCCTTATCTGGCCTGTAGCGGCTACCCTGCCTGCCGCAACATCCAGCCTATCCACCCACCGAAAGATACTGGCATTCGCTGTTCATCCTGTGGCAAGGGCACCTTTCTGGAGAAGAAATCACGTCGTGGTAAGCTGTTTTACTCTTGTTCCAGCTATCCAGACTGCAAAAATGCGCTGTGGGATCGTCCCATTACCCGCTCCTGCCCCCTATGCAACGCCCCGATAGTGACTGAAAAGGTAACCAAACGGTACGGAACCGAGCACATCTGTGTTGCGTCAGGGTGCAACTTTCGCGAAAAAACAGGGCCAGCCCCAACATGAGTCCAACCCTAATCGAAGGCTGGCCAGCTCGACTGGCTGCGGTTGGAGCAACAGCGGCACAATTTCCGGTTGACCAGCTACCGGAGATTGCCTTCGTTGGACGTTCCAACTGCGGTAAGTCGTCGCTGCTGAACCGGCTGGTCAACCAGCGTCATTTGGCACGCGTGAGCAAGAGACCGGGCTGTACCCGTGATGTGCTGTTCTTCCACGTCTGGCAACGTTGGTATTTTGTCGATCTGCCGGGCTATGGTTTTGCCCGTATCGACCAGCGCCAGCGGGCCGTCTGGGAAAGGGGGATTGGCCACTACCTGAGCCAGAGGCGGCAGTTGCGGGCTGTGATCCTGCTGTTTGACCTGCGCCGAGGCGTAACCGACATTGATCAGCAAATGCTGAACTACCTGGGTCAGCATGGCATCCCGTTTTTACCGGTAGCCACCAAGTCCGACCAACTTGGCTCCAACGACAGACGTCAGGCTTTGACCAGGCTGACAGGGCAGCTGCAGCAGCCAGGCTATCTGGCTATCGCAGCGCCGTTGGCGGTTTCATCCCTGAATGGGACCGGTATGCCCGAACTGCGTCAGATGCTGCACCGAATACTGGCAGGGGAGGGGGATGGCACAGGATCCGATTGAATCCCTGCTAGCCCTGAATCGACCGCTGCTGATCCTGGCACCGATGGCTGGCATCACCGATGCGCCCTGCCGCCACCAAGCACGCCTGCTGGGTGCCGACGTTGCGGTATCGGAAATGATTGCCTCACAGTCGATGATACGCCATACCTTCCGCAGTCGACAGATTGCCCGACGCTGCAGTGACGAATATCCACTGATGGTACAGATTGCCGGTGATGACCCGCAGGTGATGGCAGAAGCGGCCCGCATCAACGTTGATAGGGGCGCTGATATCATCGATATCAACATGGGATGTCCGGTCAAAAAAGCGGTCAGGAGTGGTTCGGGTGCGGTACTGATGCGCAACGAATCGCTGGCGGCCGCTATCATGTCGGCCGTGGTCAAGGCTGTTCCGGTACCCGTGACGGTCAAAATACGCACCGGATGGGACGATCAGAATCGCAATGGCTGCCAGATCGCCCGTATCGCCCAGGAGAGTGGTATCCGCTGGGTGGCCATTCATGGTCGCACCCGTGCCCAGCTCTATCAGGGACGCGCCGACTGGGACTATATTGCCCGGGTCAAACAGCAGTTATCCATTCCGGTGATCGGTAATGGCGACATCCGCACGGCAACCGACGCCGCAATAGCCTTGGCAACCAGTGGTGTCGATGGTGTCATGATCGGACGGGCGACACTGGGCAACCCGTGGCTGTTCCACCAGATGAGCCAGGCGCTGTTTCATGGTCGTAGCGCCGATCCGCCCTCGGTGGCTGACCGCTACCAGGTCATTAGCAACCATTTGCAAGATATGGAAACATTTCACCCGGCCCGAACAGCGCATTTGCTGGCGCGTAAGCAGCTCTGCTGGTATACCCGTGGATTGCCGGACAGTGCCTTGTTGCGCGAACAGGTGAACCAGAGCCAGGACATGGCCCATCTCCGCGCCCTGATCGAACGCTTTTTTCAACCTCTGCTAGAACAGCAGCCATGACGGCCGACCAGATTCTGGACCAGATGGCAACCGGCATCATCGTCCTGAACCAGCATGGCTGCGTTCACCAGATAAATAGCGCTGCGGAGCGGCTGTTGGGTAAGCCCGGGAGGCACTTGGCTGGATTGCCTCTGCATCGTATCCTACCCGGCTATCCGGTTGCCATTGAGCTGGTTGAACAGGCCCAACGACATGCCATGCCGTTCCGGGCCCGCTCCACCCGTATCAATCCAGCTCCGAATCGCAGCATGCCGGTTTCCCTGACGGCCTCGCCCCTGCGCGACGAGCTGGGACAACTGATGGGCATCTTGCTCGAGATCGACGAGCTGGGTCATACCGAACGACTGGCACAGGGCTCGCAGCTCAACGAAACCCTCGACTGCTTTGGCAACATGGCGCTGGCGGTGGCCCACGAGGTGAAAAATCCGCTGGCAGGCATCCGTGGTATAGCCCAGTTGCTGGAACTGGAAGCGGGTGACGGGGTATCCGATTATACCACCCTGATCCGCACCGAAGTGGATCGCATTGCTGGCCTGCTCGACCGTCTGTTGGGACTGGCCGATCAGAAACCGATGGTTACCGGTGAACTGAACATCCATGAAATCCTCGACCACGTACTGCGCATCCGCGCTGTGGCCAGACCAGAACCGCGACGTGATTATGATCCCTCCCTGCCATCGATCCGTGGCGACCGGGATCAGCTGATCCAGCTGTTTCTCAATCTGCTGCACAATGGCCTGGAGGCAGCCGGAGAAGAGGGCAGCGTGACTATCCAGACCCGCATTGCCCACCACAACAGCTGTCTCAGTGGCCAGGGCCGCCGCTACCAGCACCTGCTGGTGGCCATCAGCGATAACGGCCCCGGCATCAGCGATACCATGCAGCAGCAGATTTTTTTACCCTTTGTGACCAGCAAGGAAAAGGGCACCGGCCTTGGTCTGGCCATTGCGCAAAAGATTGTCCAGCAGCACAATGGCTGGATCGAATTGGATAGTTGTCCAGGAGCGACGGTTTTCCGCGTTCTGCTGCCTATCTCGAACGGCTAGTCTGTCACAGCTCAAGGTAAGAGATCATGGCCCATACCCGAACAATCCTGGTCGCTGATGACGACCAGACCATGCGACTGGTGCTCGAACGTGCCCTGGCCCGCGCTGGTTTCCGCGCCTTCTGCTTTGCTTCCAGCCATCAGTTGCTGCTCCATCTCGATCAGCAGCCAGCCGATCTGGTGATTACCGATATTGTCATGCCGTCCGGTTCTGGTCTCGATCTGCTGCAGACCATTAAGGCACGCCATCCGCTCCTGCCGGTCATTGTCATGACCGCTCAGAGCACCCTGCGTCATGCGGTGCAGAGCTTTGAACGCGGCGCCTTCGAATACCTGCCCAAACCGTTTGACATCAACGATCTGGTCGATCTGGTCCATCGTGCCCTGGAGTCTGTCAGCACGGTCAGCCACAGACCGTCAGCCACGGCAGCTATGGAGCGCTTCGGTGGCATCATTGGCTGCTCGCGTGCCATGCAGGAGCTGTTCCGTACCATCGGGCGCCTCTCCAACTCGGAAGTGACGGTCCTGATCCATGGTGAGTCGGGTACCGGCAAAGAACTGGTAGCCCATGCCATCCATGCCAACAGTCCCAGAAAGCAGGGGCCTTTCATTGCCCTCAATATGGCTGCCCTGCCGCGCAACCTGATCGAAAGTGAGCTGTTTGGCCATGAAAAAGGCGCCTTTACCGGAGCCATCGCCCGACGTCCGGGCCATTTCGAACAGGCCCGCAACGGCACCCTGTTCCTGGACGAAATCGGGGACATGCCCATTGAGGCACAAACGAGGCTGCTGCGTGTGCTGCAGGATGGTACCTACACGCGTGTTGGCGGGACCCAGACCCTTCACAGCGATGTGCGCATCATCACCGCGACCCATCAGGATCTGCGCAAGGCGATCGTGGAAGGCCGGTTTCGCGAGGATCTGTTCTACCGTCTCAATGTCATCCCGGTAACCGTGCCATCGTTGCGTTACCGACGCGAGGATATCCCCTTATTGGCTGACTATTTTCTTGACAAATCGGCCCAAGCCTTATCGTTGCCAACCAAACGGCTGACCCAGGCCGGTCTCGATCGTCTGATGCGCTACGATTGGCCCGGTAACGTCCGTGAACTTGAGAATCTCATCCACCGACTGACCGTACTGGTTCCGGATGAACTGATCGAAGAAGAGGCTATCCCACTGGCAGAATCGGGTTGCAGCGCCAGCCATACGGAACCGGTGGTAGCTCAACCGGTTCCGACAACGCCCAACGGTGCGGAACAGGCCAACTATGCCAGTCCCCCCACAGCACCACAGCGAGCCATTGAGCAGGCCATTCAACAGCTGGTCGACCTCTATCTGGATGCTGGACAGGGGCTTTATGACCAGATTCTGCAACAAGTGGACCGTGCCATCCTGACCCGGGTGTTGCGTGAAACGGGTGGCAACCAGTTCCGTGCCGCCAATCTGCTGGGTATCAATCGCAACACATTGCGCAAGAAAATCCATATGCTCAATTTACAAATCAAAAAATAGTGGGTTGGGTGTTGACAGAGACTCCCCGTTTCGGCTAAATAGTGCACAGGGTCACGGATCAACGGGAATACAACATTTTGACCATGAAGCCTCACACCGGCATGAGTCTGGCGCTGCGTTTGGGAACCGAAATGGTGGCTGCCCTGCTCATTGGTGCGGCCATGGGTTACGCGCTGGATCACTTCTTCGGTACCCAACCATGGATGATGGCCCTGTTTTCCCTGTTTGGTATTGCGGCTGGTTTTCGCAATATGTACCGTACCGCGTCCGCATTGTCCGGTTGACCACAACCAAGCCAATCATGAACCGATTACCAGCGGGAGAATAGAGCCATCATGTTTGCCCTAACTGCCACGGCAACCACCACGACAGCCCTCCATGCAGCGGCCTCTGCAGCTCCTAAGATGGACCCGTTACACCATTTCCAGGTCGTCAAGATCATACCAATCTCCCTGTTTGGCATCGATCTTTCCATCTCCAATTCGGTACTGTGGATGTGGATCGCCATGGCCATTGCTTTTTTTGGTTTCCGTTTCGCCATGCGCCAGCCAACCCTCATACCAGGACGAGCCCAAAGCCTGGCAGAAACGGCCTTCCAGTTTATCGATGATATCGTCTCCGAAACCATCGGCAGTGAGGGCAAGAAGTTCTTCCCCTATATTTTTACTCTCTTTTTCACCATACTGTCCTGCAATCTGACGGGCCTGATTCCCGGTTCGTTTACGGCCACTTCGCAGATCATTGTGACGGGCACCTTTGCCATGGGTGTTTTCATTTTTTCAACGTTGCTGGGTTTTTATCGCCACGGGGCCCATTTTCTCCATTTCTTCGTACCGTCTGGCCTGCCGGTAGCCCTGTTGCCCCTGATGGTGCCTATTGAGCTGATCTCCTACCTGGCGCGTCCGGTTTCGCTGTCGGTGCGTCTGTTTGCCAATATGACCGCCGGACACACGCTGCTGGCGGTGCTGTTTTTCTTCACGGCAACCTTACCGTGGTTTGGCGCTTGGTTGCCCTTTGGTTTTACCGTTATTTTTACCGGTGTCGAGATTTTTATCGGGCTGATTCAGGCCTATATTTTCACTATTTTGACCTGTGTATACCTCAACGACGCGCTGCACATGCACTGATCGTTTCTCACTTCTCAAGTAACTGGAGGAATTGTTATGGAAAGTCTTTCTGCATCCCTGATTGGTATGGGACTGGCGGCAGCCGGTTTTGCCGGTTCCGGTGTTGGCCTCGGTGTCGTGTTTGGTAAAACCATCGAAGCCATCGCCCGGCAGCCCGGTGCTGAATCGCAGGTGTCAAAATATCTCTGGATCGGTGCTGCCTTCGTTGAAGCCATTGCCTTGTATGGCCTTGTCATCGCGTTCATCATCATGGGAAAAGGCTGACCACGCCATGCTTGAGGCTTTACTCATTCCGATTGCCCAGGCGGCAGCTGCCGGTGGTGGAGCCGATCATCCAGCCTCATCCGGTCTGCCACAGTTTGACACCAGTACCTTCAGTTCACAGACGTTCTGGAGTATCGTCTCTTTTCTGATCCTGGTCGCGCTGCTGAACAAGTACGTCATTCCGGCTATTCGCACCATTCTCGACGCACGCGGCAAAGCCATTCAGGAGGAGATCGACAGCGCTAAAAAGAGTCGCACCGATGCTGATAAGGCTTTGGCGGAGTATCGTCAGCTCATCAGTTCGGCCAGGGAGTCGGCTGCCCAGATCATGGATGAAGCCAGGCGAGAGGCCATCCTCTACCGTGACAGCGCCATCAAGGCTATTGAGGAAGAGGGCAGCCAGAAAAAGGCCGCTGTCATGGAAGAAATCGAGCAGGGCAAGCGCGCTGCCATGCAGGAGATTTCCCGGCATGCTGTCGATATTGCCCTATTGGCCACCGAGAAGCTGCTAGCCAGGAGCGTAACGGCAGCAGATGCCAGCCAGATGGTGGATGAGGCCATTCACCAGATTGAACAGCAACGACCCAGTATTCACTAGGCCGTCTCCGTTAGAAGTTTGCCCTTGTTATAACCGCTTTGCCGCCCTATAACCGCTTTGCCGCCTGTCCCGCTGCTGCGATCGTCGTCTCGATGATGGCAGCGTCGTGACAGGATGAGACAAAGCCGGCCTCGAAACGGCTCGGTGCCAAGTAGATCCCCTGTTCCAGCATAGCGTGAAACCAGCGATTGAACCGCTCGCCATCACAGGCGGCCGCCTCGTCCATGTTGGTCACCGCTGCACGATCGGTGAAAAACAATCCGAACATGGAGCCCTCGCTGTAGGCGACGTGGGCAATACCGTGTTGCCGCAGTACCGCGCCGATACCATCGACCAACTGGCGTGTGGTGGCTGTCAACCGGTCGAAAAAGCCCGTTGCCGTAATAATATCCAGCATGGCCAAACCAGCAGCGGTCGCCAGAGGATTACCGGACAGGGTCCCAGCCTGATAAACCGGCCCAACCGGTGCCATCTGCTGCATCAGGTCACGTCGACCCCCATAGGCTGCCATGGGTAACCCACCACCAATCACCTTGCCCAGTGTGGTCAGATCGGGGGTAATACCGTACAGCCCTTGCGCCCCTGTCAGGGCAACACGGAAGCCGGTCATGACCTCATCAAAAATCAGCAGGGCGCCATCCTGGCTACAGAGCTGTCTTAGGCCGGACAAAAAGCCTGGCTGTGGCAAGACACAACCCATATTGCCCGCCACCGGTTCAACGATAATGGCCGCAACCTGGCCTGGCCTCTGGTCGAATAGTTGCTGGACCGCTGCCAGATCATTATAGGGCAACGTCAGCGTATCCTGGGCCGTTGCCGCTGTTACCCCTGGCGAAGAAGGGACACCCAGAGTGGCTGCACCCGATCCGGCCTCCACCAGCAAACTATCGCCATGACCATGATAACAGCCCCTGAACTTGACAATCAGTGCCCTTCTGGTAGCGGCACGGGCCAAACGCAAGGCACTCATGGTGGCTTCGGTGCCGGAATTGACCAATCGCACCATTTCGATGGAAGGCAACAGCTCGACAATCCGTTCAGCCAGAACCACTTCCGCCTCTGTTGGAGCCCCAAACGAAGTTCCTCGTTCTGCCGCCCGTGCAATCGCTGCCACCACCTGTGGGTGGGCATGACCAGCAATCATCGGCCCCCATGAGGCGACATAATCGATGTAGCGCCGACCATCCGCATCCACCAGCCAAGCTCCCGAAGCCTCGGCTATAAACGGCGGTATCCCACCAACGGCTTTGAAAGCCCTTACCGGACTGTTGACCCCACCAGGAATGATTTGTTGCGCCCGATCAAATAACACCTCAGAACGACTACCATAACTTTCTTTCAACAATTTTTCTCCAACAAGTAACAGAGACGGATTGACATGACCCGCTTGTACGTTTAATATATCAATAACATCTGAACCATTTTTTATAAAGAATCCCTATGACGATCAAATATCTCTCAGCCATCCCCATCGTCCTGCTGCTGCTCCTGGCCAGTATAGCAACAGTTACGGCGGCAGAACAGTCTGGTTCGCCACGTTTGCGTCATTTTCAGAAACAGCCACCAGCCGATTACCTAGGTAGGTACAATCCCCTGACAGCAGATCAGGAACAACAGACCATCGGGCAGCGTCTGTTTGATCAACACTGTACCCGATGTCACGGCTTCGGTGGTGTGGGTAAGGGATTGGACGGAGATCAGCTCACCATGGAGCCAGCCGAGCTGATCAGGGCGGCGCAGCATGTTTTCCCATCAGACCGGAATGGCTACCTGTACTGGACCATTGCCGAAGGAGGAGAGCCGATTGGTTCGCCCATGCCGCCTTTCAAGGAGGTGCTGGACAGCAAACAGATCTGGCAGATTATCCTCTATATCAATACGATCAACTATTTTTAACTTTGGCAAGGAGCTTGTCATGACCAAGTTGGACATCGTCGAAGTGTTGCATAGAAAAAGTGGCTTGCCGAAAAAGAACGCCATGCAGATCGTCGAGACTTTTTTCGAGATTATTCGTGAGCAACTGGAACGGGGAGAAGAGGTCAAACTGGCCGGATTCGGCAACTTCACCACACGGCAGAAGTCCTCACGGGTTGGACGTAACCCAAGGACCATGGAAGAGGTGACCATCTCCCAGCGCGAAGTAATCTCTTTCCACCCCAGCCATATCCTGCGGACCAGAATCGATCCCCACCACCAGGGAACAACAGCGGAGCAGCAGTCTGCCTCATGAAGTGCCGGTTTTGTGAAGTGCCGGTTTTGTGAAGTGCCGGTTTTGTGAAGTGATAGCATGGAGGCTCTACTCCCCCACAACCGTCACTTCACTCAAACCGTTCCACTGCTTCATGCATATAGTTCCAGTTTGCGCTGCCCTAACCCTGCCATAGACGCTGACTGATTCTGGTTGGTGTTGGGTGGTAAACTGGCCAACGTATGATCGACCAGCTGTCGGATGGCCTGTCCGACAGCCTCCGGCAAATCAAGGGTGAAAGCGTTTTCCCACGGATTGGCCGGTTCGTCCTGATCTGACACCGGTGTACCGCTTTTTCTCGTTTTGGTTGAGTGACCAACAGCCGTCATTGCATTGTAGCGAATGGAAGCTGCCATTGCATAGACAGAGTCCACCATTTTGCGCCCCCCTTTCCAATATTGATCATAATCTGATCGTGTTCTTTTTTGTCTGGATCGATCTGATGAAGATCCTCTCCTTTGATCTATAGATCGTCCAAACTGGAGCGCGACTTTGCCAAAAAATTAGCGTTCACACCAGCAAAAATGAGTCAAGAAGCGCCGTAATGATCCGACACAGCGAGCCGAGGCCGTGCTACATCTTGCCATCGGACTCCTGCCGCCGGCGTCGTTCGGCCAAGGAGAGCCCGACATCCTCGGAGAGTGTCGTGGCCTGCTGGGCATCCATTTTTCCCAATACCTTGGCGGCCGACTTTTCACGCATGGCCTTCAAAACCCTTACCGCCATTTTATGCTCAAGGGCCATCAACCTCTGGGCGGCTTCCTGTGGCTTCATGCTGGAAAAAATCTTTGCCAGCCGCTTGATGTTGCCATCATCAACATTCTTCTCATCGCTCATATCCTTCTGGATCAGTTCACGCAGCGACTGTAACGCCTCAACCCTTTTGTTAAGCCGTCCCTCAAGCTGCTGCAATTCCTGTTCGCGTCGATCCAGTACCTTGTTACGTTCGTCCAGCTCGACACGACGTCTCTCCAGGGACTCGAGCAACTGCATGGGGTCCTTGGCAGCACTGTCGGCAGCCATGACCTCCAGACAGCCACCCCACAACACCCCTATCAGAAACAAGGCCCCAAGCCACAATCGACGGCTATTCATCGTTAACGATCCTTCTGGTAATAACGGGTAATGCCAACCTGATCCATCTCTTTGGACTGTTTTGACCGTAGTTGCTGATACTGCTGTTGCTGCGCCTTCTCGTCAAGACGTTCCACCTGCTGCAACAGCTTGCGGGCTTCAAACCATAGTTGGCGTTGCTGTTCCACATTCTGCTGTGCCGCGTCAATAAAACGACACAGCTTCTCCTGACGCCACTGCTGCCCTTTATAATAATTTTCGTACAGCAACGGCGACAACCGTTCTCCTTCTTCAAAGGAGCGCCGCGCCTGTTGTTGTGCCTCCAGCGTTTCCTGTTGCAAGCGCTGCTGCTGCTGTTGCAACTCTTCCAGTCGCTTCATCGATCGTGCCAGCGACAGGGCATGGGTCTCCTCGCGAATTTGACGAATGGAAACCAGACGGGAAAAACGATGAGGGCTGTTCATATCAACCGCCTTTTCGTGTTATAACAGAATACAGCAGCTCCGATGATACCATGCTGTAAACGGGAAATGTTATGCAAAAATCCAGCCTGATTGTCCGATTACTGGTGATGACGCTACTATCCGTAGCCAGCCACGTCCAACAGGGCCATGCGGCCACCGTTCAGCTGCTGCGTGACCCGGAGTCCCTTGAGCTGCTGCAGCACCTGGGACAGCCCCTGATCGAAGCCGCCGGACTGGCGGCACAGCGACCGGTGCAATTTCACATCATCCTAGCCCCTAGCGTGAATGCTTTTGCCCTGCCCAATCACCATATTGTCGTGAACAGTGGTTTATTACAAACGGCGCAAAATCCTGGAGAAATTGTGGGCGTGCTGGCCCACGAGCTGGGACATCTAGCTGCCGGACACGCAATACAGCTGCAGGAGACGGCCAGGAATGTCTCGGTACGTACCCTGATCACCATGGCAGCCGGTCTCGTTGCCGGGCTTGCCGCCAAGGATGGCCAGATCGTCGGTGCCACTTTGATGGGAGGGGCGGCATCAGGCCAAAGCACCCTGCTGGACACCATGCGCCAAAAAGAACATCAGGCCGATCAACTGGCGATCCACTATCTCAGCCGTGCCCATCTGAGTAGCGAGGGCATGGTCAGTTTCATGGAGCGCATCAACCGTGAACAACGCCTGACCGTGTTACCGGCTCCCTATCTGCTGACCCATCCGCTCAACTCGCAGAGGGTGATCGAACTGCGTGATCTGGCACAGGCCCAACAGCAGCGCCAGCCGGTCCAGTCCGTCATGGATGCCGAACAACAACTGTTCGCCCGAGTACAAGCCAAGCTAACGGCCATTCAGGCTACCGATCCGAAACAGTTTGCCCGCGAGCTGCAGCAGCAGATGGCTCAACAACCCGACACCCGCCATCCTCTGGCCCAACGCTATGGCTTGGCACTGGCGCACCGTTACGCCGGAGAACTGAACGATGCCCTGTCCATGTTCAACCAGTTGCTGCGGGAACAACCGGACGATCCCTGGCTACTGCGGGAACGGGCTCTCACCTACAGGGAACAGGGTCATCTGTCACAGGCGGAAGCCGATTTACGTCTGGCGTTGCGCCACCAGATCAACCATACCGATCTACGTTACCACTTGGCCCTTGTTCTCAGTGAACGCAAGGATCCACGAGCTGCCAGCCACATCCTGCGCCAGTTGACCCTGGACGATCAGGAAGAGGCCAGCACCTTCTATTTGCTGGGACAGGTCGAAGAACAGCTGGGCCGCACCGGTTACAGTCATCTGGCCCTAGCCCGTCATGCCCATCTGGTGATGGATCTGGATGCCTCGTTTTGGCACTACCGCGAGGCTGCACGGACCCTGCCAGTCGATGCCCCGGAACGCCATCACCTCCAGTCAGAGCTGGCACACGTGCAGAAATTGCGTCATGAAAGGCCTCAACGATAATGAATAGGATGCAATCACCATGATGGATCAACCAGATGCGCTCATGATTCTGCTCGGGCTGGTGTGCGGCAGTTTTCTCAACGTCTGCATCTATCGCGTACCCCGTAGCGAAAGCATCGTTCATCCAGCTTCCCACTGCCCCCATTGCCAGCATGCCATCCGCTGGAGCGACAATATCCCGGTGATTGGCTGGCTGCTGTTGCGCGGCCGTTGTCGCCACTGTCAGAGCGCTATTTCAGGGCGTTATCCTCTGGTTGAACTGCTGACGGCCCTGATGGCCTGGAGTGTGACGACCCTGCATGGACCGATGGTCGAGACCCTGTTGTTATTCAGCTTTGGATGCGCCTTGATCGTGTTGTCGTTCATTGACTTTGACCACTATATCCTGCCAGACGTCATCACGAAGCCAGGGATTGCCACTGGATTGCTAATTGCCGGGATTCCATCGTTAGGACTCCCTGGCTGGCACGCTCCCCTGCCAACGCTGGAATATGCCGGCATTGGCGCCCTGACCGGCTATATCGGCTTGCGCGCCTTTGCCTGGATCTTTGCTACCCTGGCCGGCAAACAGGGCATGGGACTGGGTGATATCAAGCTGTTTGCCATGATCGGTGCCTGGCTCGGATGGCAAGCCTTGCCCTTTACCCTCTTCTGCGCCGCCGTGCTGGGCAGCGTAGCCGGCATCGCATGGATCCTGGTCAGTGGCCGTAATCGGCATCTACCGATCCCTTTTGGACCCTACCTAGCCCTGTCAGCCTGGATTTACCTGTTTTACGGCCCAGCATTCTACCTGTGGTATCTGGGCAGGATGTACTGAGCCATGTGGATTGTCGGCATCACAGGCGTTATAGGTGCTGGCAAAAGCAGCGTGGCCCGTGCCCTGGTGGATCTGGGGGGACATTGGCTCAATGCTGATCAGATGGCACGGCAGGCCATCGAACCCAACACAGAGGGGTGGCAGCTGGTGATCGACCGGTTTGGTCACGATCTGCTCCAGCCAGGAGGCCAGATCAACCGTGCCTTGTTGGCAACCCGCCTTGGCCACGATCAGGAACGGTGGCAGCAACTGGAGCAGATCATCCATCCCAGGGTGCGTCAGTTGCAGGCCATCGCGCTGTTCCATCTGGCCCAGCAGGATCAACAGGCTGTGGCGTTGCTGGATATACCGCTGCTGTTTGAAACAGGAGCTGAGCAGCTTTGCGATAGCACCGTCGCCGTGCTCTGTGGCAGCAGCCAGCAGCAGCGCTTGCAGCAACGCGGCGGTATGATGAATCCCTCTCAACAGGCCGTGCAACAGGCCATGATGGCACGACAATTATCGGAACAGCAAAAGCGGCAGCGGGCGGATCGGGTGATCGATAATAGCGGTCCATGGGCTGACACCCAGCAACAGGTCGCAACCCTGTGGCAGCAGCTGACGGAAGAGTATGCGACAGCCACCGATCGGGTCTGGCCGCTGTTGTGGTCTCCTTTTCTGCCTGCCAATCTGCCAACCCATCATTTTTTTGGTTGACTTTTGCTGAGCTTGTCTCTAACCTTGCGGCCATCCTCTCCCGTGCGACTCTTGAAAAATACTTCTGTCGTCCACGTTGTACCCTTGCTCGTCAACAATCCATCTTCCGAAGCTGTCATGAATCTCAAAGAACTAAAAAACAAAACCGTGTCCGAATTGTCCCAGATCGCCACCGATATGAAGATCGAAGGCATGAGCAGCATGAGACGTCAGGAGCTCATCTATGCCATTCTTCTCAAGGAAGAAACCGAAAAGAACGGGCAGATCTATGCTGATGGTGTGCTGGAAATCCTGCAGGATGGCTTTGGTTTTCTCAGGTCGCCTGAAACCAACTACCTGCCTGGCCCCGATGATATCTATGTCTCACCATCGCAAATTCGCCGTTTCGGGTTGCGCACCGGCGACGTCGTCGAAGGACAGATCCGCGCTCCCAAAGAGGGAGAACGCTACTTCGCCCTGTTGCGTGTTGAAAAGATCAACTATGAAGATCCCCTCAAGGCGCGCAATAAGATTCTGTTTGACAATCTGACGCCCCTTTACCCACAGCAACGCTTGGCCATGGAAGTGGACGGGGAGTATAGTGACGATCTCGGCCCACGTGTACTCGATCTCATTTGTCCCATTGGCAAGGGACAACGAGGTCTGATCGTTGCCCAACCACGCACCGGCAAGACCATGCTGATGCAGAGCATCGCCCACTCGATCGCGAAAAACCACCCGGAAGTGATTCTGCTGGTGTTGCTGATTGATGAACGACCTGAGGAAGTGACCGACATGAAACGCTCGGTCAAGGGTGAGGTGGTTTCCTCAACCTTTGATGAACCAGCGACCCGTCATATCCAGGTAGCGGAAATGGTGATCGAGAAGGCCAAACGTCTGGTGGAACATAAGCACGATGTGGTCATCCTGCTCGACTCCATCACCCGCCTGGCGCGTGCCTATAATACCGTCGCCCCTTCTTCGGGTAAGGTTCTTTCCGGTGGTATCGATGCCAACGCCCTGCAACGACCGAAGCGTTTTTTTGGTGCGGCCCGCAACATTGAGGAGGGCGGTTCGCTGACCATCATCGCCACGGCCCTGGTCGATACTGGCTCGCGCATGGATGAGGTCATCTTTGAAGAGTTCAAGGGCACCGGCAACATGGAAGTCCACCTTGACCGCAAGCTGGTGGAAAAACGCATCTTCCCGGCCATCGATATCGCCAAATCAGGTACCCGCAAGGAAGAGCTGTTGACGGAGCGGGATGAACTTAGTAAACTGTGGATTTTACGTCGTATTCTATTACCGATGGGATCGCTCGACTCCATGACGTTCCTGCTGGATAAGCTGAAAACGACCAAAGACAACAAAGAATTTTTCGCCAGCATGAACACCTAGGGGATTCAACCATGAAAAAAGACATTCACCCTGCCTACACCGAGAGTGTTTTTACCTGCGTGGGATGTCAGAACAGCTTTACCACTCGTTCTACGGCAGCAGGTAACCTGACGCTGGGCGTCTGCTCGTCCTGCCATCCTTTCTTCACCGGCAAGCACAAACTGGTGGACACCGCCGGACGTGTTGAGCGGTTCATGCGCAAATATGGCATCAACGAGTCTGGCACCACCACACGCAACAGCGCTGCCAGAAAAACCAAGTAACCACGAAAACTCAACCAAGCGTGCGCTGTTCCCATTGTAACAGCCACTGCTTGGTCGCTGTGCCACCCGCACCACTGTATCCTCCCAGACCCCTCTTTCCGGTCACGCGGTGACAGGGAATCAGTAGAGGCACCGGGTTGGCCGCCATGGCGTGGCCGACGGCCCGGGCGTGACTACCGAGGCGATGGGCCAGCGTGCCGTAGCTCACGGTTGTTGCTACCGGGACGGTGGCGACCAACTGCCAGACGCGCCTCTGAAAAAGAGTTCCCTCGGGTTCGATCGGAAAATCGATCGGGCAGAAAGCACCACCGAAATAGCTGTCCAGCCAATCCATCGCCTGCTGCAGAACCGGAGGCATCACGCCAGAGGCTGCTGCCACTGGCGCTGCTGTCTCTGACCAGGTCAGCGCTCGTACACTGCCATAGCGGACGGACAAGCAGAGACAGCCAATCGGAGCCTGGTAATAACCAATTACCGTACCATCAGATGTCAAGATTGGCGACATGGAGGGCGTTGCTCTGGATGAATTCACGGCGTGGGTCGACCGCATCTCCCATCAGGGTAGTAAAGACCTCATCTGCAACCACGATGTCTTCGATACGGACCTGCAGCAAGGTCCGTATGGCCGGATCCATGGTGGTCTCCCAAAGCTGGGCAGGGTTCATTTCTCCAAGACCCTTGTAGCGCTGGATGGTCAGCCCCCTGCGTCCCTCCGATACCACCCAGTTGACCATCTCTTCCAGCGTCGCCGGAACAGCCGTTTTCCGCTCTCCCTTGCAAAACAGGGCATGAGAGCCTAATTGCTGTTGCAACCGTGCGACCAGATCGCCCATTTCACGATACTCCCCTGAAGAGAGCAGGGCGGTGTTGATCAGCGTCTGGCGCGGCAAACCATACAGGGTGCGATCGACCGAAAGGCTACCGTCCTGCTGTACCGACACCCTTACCTGGCCCGTATCGCCCATCCTGGCCGTCAACAGCTCCTGTAGCGCCACAGCCGCCGATGCGGCATGGGTGGCATCGGTCAGCTGGTCTGCCTGCAGATGGAGCTGCTCGACCGCCGTGGCCATGGTGAGACGATCGTGGTGACGCGACAGGCGATCCAACAGTACAACAAAGCGCTGGGCCTCCGCCATCAAGCTCTCCAAGGCTGTCTCACGTACCAGGCCGTGATCACTCTGCAGTGTCACATCGCTGAGTCCCTGTTTCAGCAGCAGGGCATTCAAGGCTTCCTCATCTTTCAGGTACAGTTCCCTGTTACTGCGGGTGGCGACGCGATAAAGCGGCGGCTGAGCGATGTAGAGATGGCCCCGACTGATGATCTCCTGGAAATGACGGTAGAAGAAGGTCAGCAGCAGAGCACGGATATGGGCACCGTCCACATCAGCGTCGGTCATAATGATGATGTGATGATAGCGCAATTTATTGATATCGTACTCATCGGAGCCAATACCTGTTCCCAGTGCTGAAATCAGGGTACCGACTTCGGCCGATGACAGAATTTTATCGAAACGGGCCTTTTCGACATTGAGAATCTTGCCCTTAAGCGGCAGTACCGCCTGATGCTTGCGGTCGCGGGCTTGTTTGGCTGAACCACCGGCTGAGTCACCCTCAACCAGATAGAGCTCGCTCAACGCTGGATCACGCTCCTGGCAATCGGCCAGCTTGCCCGGCAATGAGGAGATCTCCAGTGCACTCTTGCGCCGTGTCAGCTCCCGTGCCTTGCGTGCAGCCTCCCTGGCCACAGCCGCTTCGACAGTCTTGGCGATGATCTGGCGCGACTCGTGAGGGTGCTCCTCAAAGAAAGTGACCAGTTTATCAAAAACAACCCCTTCCACGGCCGTTCGTACTTCGGATGAGATTAGCTTGTCTTTGGTCTGGGAAGAAAATTTAGGATCCGGCACCTTGACCGAAACAATCGCTGTCAGCCCCTCACGACAATCCTCACCGCTGATGGCAATCTTTTCCTTTTTCATCAGGCCGGTTTTTTCGGCATAGTCGTGCATGCTGCGCGTCAGAGCGGCACGGAACCCGGCCATATGCGTACCGCCATCGCGTTGCGGAATATTGTTGGTAAAACAGAACACCGACTCCTGATAGGAATCGGTCCACTGCAGCGCCGCTTCTACATGAATGCCCTCATGGTCATCCTGAATGAAGATGGGAGGAGCAACCAGGACCGTACGCACTCGATTGATATGCTCGACAAAGGAGCGAATGCCACCCTCGTAGTGGAAATGGTGCTCCTTGTCGTGACGCTGGTCGCCAATGTGGATGTGAATGCCAGAATTGAGGAAGGCCAGCTCACGCAAACGCTGCGACAGGGTATCAAACGAGAACTCGGTCGTCGTAAAGATGGTCGAACTCGGGGTAAAGCGCACCTCGGTACCACGCAACTCCGTGTTGCCGATGATCTGCAGCGGTTCCACCGGATCACCATTGCGGTAGCTCTGATGCCAGATACGACCATCACGATGGATCGTCAATTCCAGGGTGGCAGAGAGCGCATTGACGACCGAGACACCCACCCCATGCAACCCGCCAGAAATTTTATAGGAATTCTTGTCGAACTTGCCGCCGGCATGCAGCACGGTCATGATGACTTCAGCCGCCGAACGTCCCTCTTCCTGATGAATTTCGGTGGGAATACCACGACCGTTGTCACGTACCGTAACCGACCCATCCTCATGAATGGTAATGTCAATCTGGTTGCAGTGGCCCGCCAGTGCCTCATCAATGGCGTTGTCCACCACCTCATAGACCATCTGGTGCAAACCGGTACCATCATCGGTGTCGCCGATATACATGCCCGGTCGCACCCGCACCGCTTCCAATCCTTTCAGCACCCGGATGCTGTCGGCTCCATAATAATCGTCTGCCGTATTGACGGTGGGTGGAACGACTTCAGCGGCAAGATCGGGACGGTTCATACGGTTCAATTTCCTGTCGTAGCTTGAATAACGGGCTGAAACTGGCCTGTTGTCGTGGCAAAAACGGCGGCGGATGCACCGGACCAGGGAATATGCTGCGGGTGGCAGGTGGCGAGAAACAGCTGATGACCCTGACCAGCCAGCCACGCCATCAACCGGGCGATTCCTTCCTGGTCCAGTTCCATGGTCGGCTCATCCAGCAGAAACAGGGGCAGACCGCCACAACTTTCAGACAAAAGAGCGGCCTCGGCCAGTTTCAGGGAGAGCAAAAAACGTCGCTGTTCGCCTTGTGAGGCGAAGCGGGCCACGGTCAGATCGTCCAGCAAAAACAGCACATCCTCCCGGTGCGGGCCGATGGATGTCATGCCACTGTACTGGTCCTTAGGCCGGCTATTGTACAGCAACCGACGATGCAGCGCAACCATCTCCGTCTCATCCAGAGGCAGATGATGCTGCTCGATCATACCCTGCATGGCTAGGCGAAATCGGGCCGCTTTCAGCGTCAGGGCTTCCAGTGCGCATGCCAGATGAGGCTGCAACTGTTGCAGCGTTAGGCGCCGGTTGATGCTGATGGATGTACCCATCAGAGCCAGTTGCTGCTCCCAGACATCCAGCTCGGTGCTACTATCCGCACCACGCTGGAGCAGCTTGTTACGTGATTTAAGGGCTTGTTGGTACTGCTGCACCAGCGTGGCCTGAGATCGGTGATGCTGGAAGGAGACCCAGTCGATCCAATTGCGCCGCTCAACCGGTGCACCCTTAATCAAACGCAGGCTGTCGGGAGTACAGATAACGGCCGAAACGACCTGTCCTAAAGCGGACAGAGAGACCAGAGGCTTGCCATTGAGACGAACCGTATTTCTCTCTTCATGCCCGATGAAATCGATTTGATGCAGCAACTCACCGTGCTGCACCTGGCCATTGAGACAAAACCAGGGTTGATTGTGACGTCGCATATGACCAGCTGCCGCATGGCGGAACGAGCGTCCGGTGCTCAGCAGGCCAATGGCTTCGAGCAGATTGCTCTTACCCTGGCCGTTACTGCCGGTGATCAGATTGAGGGTGGGATCAAACGTCAGCTCAGCATGAACGATATTGCGGAAATCTTGCACCCTCAGCTGTTGTAGGTACATGGGGTCTCCATCACCCACTCCAGCTCAGCCAACCACGATTGGCCTGCAGATCGGCCAGCTTGACCCCCGTCAGGGTCAAGGCCATCTCGGCCTTCTTGTCGCCTTTACCATCAAGATCAATCTGCAACAGCTTGCTCTTGTCATCGAAGCGGATCTGGCAGGCCCCCTTGCCGTTAAAAGTGGTTGAGCCAATGAATGCGCTGCTGTCGCTCCAGCTACCCTTGCGCAGACTGGCCAGAATCTCGATGACATCGAGGTTGGCGGCGAAATTGGTGACGGTGTCCTTCACCGTCGGCGATGTCTCGGCAGCGCTGGTATAACGAAACGTCGTTCTGGCACCGCCGCTACCGGTGAGTTTATCCGCCCCACCACCGCCGATCAGGATCACCGGCGTGGTGTTGCTACTGCTGAGGATGATGGTATCGGCCCCACCGGAACCGATCACCGTTTCAACGTCAACGACCACGACCGTACCAGCCGTGGCCAGGGTGATGGTATCGGTGCCGCCGCTACCGACCACGCTTTCAACAGCCTTGATCGTCACTTTACCATCGCTCAGCAACGTCACAGTATCGGTCTTGCTGGTGCCCACCACCGAGGCAGCCGTGGTCTCCTTACCACCATTGAGCTTGTAACGCACCCCCACCGATGCCGTGCCACCGTCCAGACCAAACACCATCTGGTTGACAGAACCCTTATCAACCTTGTCCAATGGCACTGTTTTGGTCTGATAACCCGCTTTCTCGATGGTCAAAGTGCCACTGCTAGCGGCGATCAACGCCGCCAAGCTACCGTTGCTCTCGCTGCTGCTGATCACTTGGCCATTGAGCTTGATGGTCGCTCCGGTAATAGCGCTGTAATCCTGATTGCTATAGACCACCCCCTGCAACACCGCCGGAATATCGTTCTGGAAGGTCAGACTGAACGCCCTGTTGGCACTGGTCGTCAGTTTTCCATAAAAATCGACCGCCTCGACCTGCCACCAGTAGTTACCCTGCTCCAACAGACCCTTAAAATCAACCAGGGCCTGCGACAGTTCCAGATTCTCTTGTCGATAGACCACCGTGCTACTGGCCTGGTCTGAGGTGACAACCAGGTTATAACTAACAGCATCCCCATCGGGGTCAATAGCATCGCTCCAGTTGAACAGACCAATGCGGCTGACCTGACCAGTGGCTGACGGGGCCTGCAGCGTTATCGTGCCCGGGGCGCGGTTGCCGCTCTTGCCCTTATAGACATTGCCCATCACCGGTGTTGACACCTCGCCAGTCTCGGTATCACGCACGGTATATTGCAGCTGGTAACGTCCCGGCAGGGTGAAGCCAGTAAAACCGCTGATAGCCTTGCTGTCGATCTCCCATCGCCGCTGTTCGGCGTTATAATTCAGGCTACCGGTAGGCAAGTCAAGACTGATCTGGAAGTTGCCACTGCTCGACGCCTGCTGTGTTCCGGGCCCCATCATCGTCACCCAGGCCGCCCCAGCGTTGGGTGTTGCCGTCAAGCTGTTATCCCTGGCCCACAGCAGCGTTGTGGTGGCCGTGCCGATGTCATAGACCGTCGGTGCCACGGCGGCCACCTGTGCCTGATGTTCCAGCGAGTTGCTCAGACTAGCCAGCGTCATGCCCAATACCCTGTCTTTAGCCACGGCTCCATCCTGGCTGCTTTGTGTTGACAAGGCATTGCTACCGATCTTATCACCGTTATCCTCCAACAGAGGATGCTGGCCAGAGTTGTCGTTGATCTTGCTGATCATGCGCTCCTGCTTGGTGTTATCCTTGGCATTGCTCACGTTGTTGGCAATACCCGGCGTGTTCTCCGTCAGGCGTGTAGCATCGGTAAAGGCCTCGTAAAAGGTCTTGCCCCGTCCCAAGGCTTGAAACAGATGCTGCAAAAACAGCTCACCATCCTGGATGCCGTCCGACTCGGTCGCTCCGCGATAGGACTTCTCCTTGGCAGTAGCACTGGTGATGACCATGCGATTCTTGTTGTTGACCTCGTCCCGGGAGAGATCATCCATAAAACTGCCCGAGTAGCACGAACCAAGAATGACCGTCTGATCCTCTTTCAAGGCCAGCTTGCCAGCATTGCCCACAGCTGTCGAGGCCAGTTTGCTATCAAGCCGATTGAGCCAGTTGGCCAGGTCCGTCGACGTCACCCGACCATCGCTGTTATCCTTACCAATATAGAGCGTCTCCGGGCTGCCATGATCGACCATGACCAGATAAAGCGGTGCCGCCGCTCCGGTCATTTTGTCATAGGCCCAGGTCTCAATGGCCGCCCGTATGTTGTCGCGAGTTGGCAAGAAGTCGGTGTTAAACATCGAACCAGCCGGAACACCCAGCAGGTTGCGGTAATCAGCGATCTTGCCGGCATCGGGATTGGGTCCCAAAGCAGCGGTATCGGCGTTGAGGTAGCGAATGTTATCCGCCGTAAAGCCACGCCGCAGCAGCGTCTGATAGATGCGATTGGTGCTACGCTTATGAGCTAATAACCCCTCAGGTGCACCAGATCCAGTCTGCAACAGCCCCTGTACCAAAATGACATAACCGACCGGTGGCCCAACCCGCACATCGGCAAAGCTGGAAGCTCCGCCGACGATCAGGTCATCTTCTGTAGAGACTTGTAACTTGTAGTTGCCTTTCTGGCTCAATCCAGTCAGATCGGCAAAACGAAACCGACCATCGATATCAGCAGTGGTGGCGACAGTGGTGACCTCACCATCGGGAGCAGTGACTTGCATCCGCACGCTCTGGCCGGAAAGATCTCGGCCCCACACCTTGCCATCCTGGCGCAACAACTGACCTTGCAGGGTGATGCTCTGCTCTGGATTGATGGCATAAAGCGATTGGGCCAGCTCAATCCTGGTGGCGATCTTTTCACCATAGCCCAAATTGAACTGCTGCACACGCTCATTACCAGCCCGGTCAACCGCCCGGGTGGTCAGCTGATAGACGTGATTGTAGGCCCATGCTTCATCAGCTTTGATACTCCAATTTTGCCAATCGGCTGTATCGGTGGCCACCACGGAGGTCCAGGCATGATCGGCCGTGCTAACACGCCATTGACCGTTTTGACGTACCAGGTAACATTGGCTGGTCTGGTCAAACACCCGCAATGCAAGAGTACAGGCGCTGTCATCGGCTATCGAACCAGTGAGGGTGGGAGATAGTTGACTGACGGTGGTGTCGGCTAATGGAATGGTAACCTCTGGTGCCACCGTATCCACCAAAAGCGCCAAGGGCGGTGACACAGCACCAGCGGAGACACTCTTGACGGCATGTGGTCCAGCCGATAGCGACACATCCACCGCCCACTCCCCATTAACCACAGCAGTGGTTGCCCATACTTCGCCTTCATCAACGCTATCGTTGCCGTTGATGTCGTCAAAGAGGGTCACACTCTTGTCACTGTGGTTGATACGGCCACGAAAGGTTAAGCCTCTGGTCTGACGGGTAATGTTGTCGTCATTGAAAGAGCCACCATCATCGTCAGCGACCAAATGTAAAGGCACCCCTAGCAATACCGAGACGTTATCATCGTACCCGTTCGCACAGACAATGTCATTGGTACCATCGCCGTTGAAATCAGCACTGGCAACTGAGTAAGCACCACTACCAGTGATGTAGTTGTGGGCATCAGCAAATCCTCCCTGGCCATCCCCAAGCAACAGAGACACGTTATCATCATCTAGGTTAGAGCAAACAATATCACTGCTACCGTCTCCGTTAAAGTCGACACTGATGACTGACTGTGGGGATCTACCGACGGCGTAGTTACGGGCGGGAATGAAGCCCCCCTGACCATCACCGAGCAGTAACGACACACTATTACTGCTCGCATTAGCACAAACAATGTCAGTTTTACCATCGATATTGAAGTCAGCAACGGTGATTGAGACGGGGGCGTCACCAACGGCGTAGTTGCGAATAGCAGAGAAGCCTCCTTGGCCATCACCGAACAGCAGCGAAACATTGTCACTGTTTGCGTTAGCACAAGCGATGTCGATTTTACCATCGCCGTTAAAATCGGCACTGGTGATGGACAGAGGCTTATGGCCAACGACAAAGTCGATAGCATCCGCTAGTCCCCCTTGGCCATCACCGAGCAGTACCGAGACACCATAGTCACCCGAATCAGCACAAGCGATATCCATTTTACCATCGCCATTGAAATCAGCACTGATGACCGATTGAGGCAAGGAACCGACGTCATAGCTGACAACGTCAGCGAACCCACCTTGGCCGTCGCCAAGCAACAGCGAGACGTTACCATCATCCTCATTAGCGCAGACAATATCGGTTTTGCCATCGCCGTTCAAGTCAGCACTAGTTATTGAAATTGGCCACTCATCAACGGAATAGCTCCGTGCATCAGAAAATCCGCCTTGACCATCACCGAGCAGCAATGAAACTTCATCTTCGCCAGCGTTAACGCAGGCAATGTCAATTTTTCCATCACTGTTGAAGTCAGCACTCGTGACTGACACAGGATAGCTGCCGACTGCATAATCGCGGGTAGCAGCAAAATTAGCCGGGATCGAACTGACCGATACAATCATCAACGGCAATGAAACTTCACTGCGGTTGCCGGCTGTATCAGTCTGTATGGCCCTGATCTCATGGTTGGTGTTGGGTGTCAGGTCAATGGAGGTGGTCCAGCTGGTAGTAGCCAACTGGATGGTTGTTAAATATTCTCTGAAATCAGGAATGTTATTGCTATTTCTGTTATCAAATAACAGTAACGTAGCACCCACTTCACCCCCACTACCGCTGATGGTAACAACCCTGTGGCTAGTGATATTGTCGCTATTGGCAAAGCCGTCGTCACTTTCGTCCGCTAAGTCAAGATCTGTTGGCGTTGTGATCGTGGTATCAACCGTGACCATCAACATGGATGACGGCACATGATTACTCGATCCATCAGTTTCGATAAACCGAATAGCATGGGTTCCTGGGGCCAAGGATACATCACTCTGCCACACCGTTCCGGTCACGTGATTGGTTGCCAAAACTTCCCCAATATCGACTCGATTACTATGATTTCTGTCATCAAACAACACCAATGTTGTTCCGGATGTACCAACCCCTCTAAGAGTTAGCCCACTAGTACGATGGGTGATATTATCGTGATCGGAGGGACCACTATCACTGTCAGTATCCAAATCCAAAGCACCACTGAGTAACAGTGAGATTTCCTCACTCCTCTGGTTGGTGGCGACAACGATATCGGTTAAGCCATCACTGTTAAAATCGGCACTGCTGGCTGATTGAGGCCAATCACCAACAACATAACGATGGATGACAGCAAAGCCACCCTGACCATCCCCAAGAAGCAGTGCGCCATCATCACTCCCTTCATTCACACAGAAGACATCAGCTCTACCATCGCTGTTGAAGTCAGCGCTGATGACCGACCCAGGAAAGTCGCCGACAGCATAACCACGGGGAACAGCAAAGCCACCCTGACCATCCCCAAGGAGCAGTAAGACCTCATCCTTATAAGAACTGGTACAAACAATATCGGCTTTACCATCACTATTAAAATCGGCACTAGTGACCGAAAAAGGAGTACCACCAATGGCGTAGCTACTGGCGTTAGCGAAGCCGCCTTGACCATTCCCAAGTAGTATCGAGATATCATCACTTGTCGCATTGGCGCATACGATATCGGCCTTGTTGTCACCATTGAAATCAGCAACGGTGACTGAGCGAGGGGATACACCGACAGCATAGTTGCTGGCATCAGAGAAGCCACCTTGTCCATCCCCGAGTAGTACGGAAATGTTGCTGTCGTCCCCATTAGCGCAAATGAGATCGGCTTTACCATCGCCGTTGAAGTCACTGCTGCCAACTGAGTAAGGTAGACTACCGGTGGCGTAATTGTGGGCATTGGTCAAACCTCCTTGACCATCTCCAAGCAACACAGAGACGTCATCACTCCCTGCATTAGCGCAGGCGATATCAGCTTTGCCATCGTTGTTGAAGTCAGCACTGATTATTGATCGAGGTCTGATGCCAACAGCGTAGTGACGGACGATAGTTAGGCCTCCCAAGCCATCTCCGAATAGTAGCGAGACGCCATCACTCCCTGTATTAGCGCAAGCGATATCGGCTTTACCATCGTTATTGAAGTCGGCACCGACAACTGCTTGAGGGCTACCAGTAACGTAGCTGGTAATGAAGAAAGGTTCGAACAGAACTGGCTTTGTGTAAGTACCGACGGCCAAATAGATCGTAGCGTCGTGGCTCCAATTCACACCATCGAAGCCTTGCCACCGCCAACTGACCAAGCCTTCCCACTCAGCCACGGGTGTAAATACCAAGTCGCCAATATGGCTGCCAGCGACCTCTTGATTGATGGTGACAGCAACACCAGCCAATGTAAGGCTGCCACTATCAGGCAATTGGGTGATCCTGATCCTGGCTAGGCTATCGCCATCGACGTCGCTAAATTGGCCGATAAAATCATGCCCTGTAAAGGGGATGGCGCGATTGCGCGGACCAGTTTTGCTGAAGTTAGTCAGGGCTGGCGTATCACCGACCGGTTTGACGGTAATGTCTACCGTAGCTGAATGGGTGGCATCAAGTTGGCCGTCGCTACCACTCCAGCTAAAGTTGTCGTGGCCATGCCAATTGGCATGAGGAACATATTCGATACCGGAAATTGCGATCTCCTGGTTGAGTGTGATCGCTGTGATCGCATCGCCGTTGTACCACCGCAGTGCGCCATAACTCGGTAATCTAGTGATTTTAATGCTGCTCAACTCATCGCCGTCTGAATCGTTAAACTGGGCCTTAAAGTCAGCAAAGGTCAAATCAAGCGGAGAGTAGTTATCTTCATCCATACTCCGGCTCAACCCACTAACGGTAGGGGCACGGTTGGTGGTGGGAATCATGATAGTCATGGGCTGCGAGGCACGGCTGCTGCTGCCCATCGCATCGACCTGAATAGCCCTGATCGCATGGGTACCAGCCGTCAAGTTGATATCAACGCTCCAGTCTGCCGCCGTGACATCGGTGGTTACCAACGCCTCACCGCTATCTATCAGCCCATCGTTATCCTGATCGTCAAACAGCACGATGTTGGCACCGACCACACCGCTGCTGCCCATGATGGTCAAGGAGCTGGTCTGTCGGGTGATGTTGTCACTGTTGGAACCACCCAGGTCATCGGCAGCATCGAGATCAAGACCGGTCGGGGCCGCTGGAGGGGTGTTGTTCAGCAGCAATGAGATGTTATTGTTTAAAAAATTGGCGCAGGCGATATCAATTTTACCATCGCCGTTGAAGTCAGCCGTGGTGACTGCGATGGGGCCGTCCCCAACGGTATAGTGGATAGCAGGAGCGAAATGGCCTGTGCCGTCACCAAATAGCAACAAGACACGATCGTCGCTAAAGCTGACGTTAACGAGATCGATGCTGCCGTCGCCATCGAAATCAGCCCTGTTGATCGATTGGGGCCAATGACCGGTATAATCGCTGGCCGGGGCAAAACCACCCCTGCCATCACCGGGCAGCAGCGAAGCGGTTCCACCGCTCAAACCGGCGACCAGATCAATGTTGCCATCACCGTTGACATCGGTACTGGCGATAGCAACAGGGGGACCACCAACAGCATGGTTGACGGCGGGGGCGAAGGAGATGGAATAGGTGGCCATGGGAACTCCTTAATGAAGCTCTCACCCCCGGCCCCTCTCCCTTCGGGCGAGGGGGGAAGGAGGTGGGGTCCTGATGATCAATGGTTAAACAATTCTTCCAGTGAGCGGGCATCGAGGATGCGGTCGCTCCAGAGGTCAATTTGAGCAGAATCAGCACCAATCACTTTTTCCAAGGTCCATGTAGGCAGAGTTCCAAAGCGGCGCTGTGTCAGATGTAGCAGTAGAGAGATGCGGCCTTCCTGGCGACCTTTTTGTTCGCCTTCCTGGCGACCTTTTTGTTCGCCTTCCTGGCGACCTTTTTGTTCGCCTTCCTGGCGTCCCTTATCCAGATAAGTTTGGGCAAAATTGGACAACATGGTTTCAACCTCCGCAGAATGGTGTAGTTTGGTGGCGACACGATCAGCCAGCTGTGGATCGAAGCCGGTGTATTTTTCCATCCAGTAACGTACCAGCTGCAACAGGTAGCTAGAGCTGATCACTCTGTCTGCTGCAATCTGGTCAAGGGTCAACAGGATTATCTCCCGTTGCTGGCTTTCTGGAGAAAAAGCATATTTGAGTGCCATGAGACCACTGCTGGTGCGTACCGGAAGTTGCAGGATCTCCTGATCAGGGATCTGTTGCAGGTTCAGAAGTTGATAGGGAAAGTCAAGCACATAGGAACGCAACTCAGCCGATATGTTGCCATACATAGTGTGGAAGAATGATGGCATGGACCATTGTTCTGGACCATGGTAGACAACCATGCAAAAGATGGCGGGCAAAGGCCCCTTTTCACCCTGCTGGGTAAAGATGGCGCGCAGCTCCTCACCCTGGTAGATGAGAAACTGCATCGGTGTGTTACGGTCAAAATGGCTTTTGTGTTCAAACAACACGTAAACATGCAACGGCATGCCATCGGTGCTCTTGAGCCGGATGAGGAAATCGGCACAGGATGGCCCGTGGTAAAGACCGGCGTAGTTGACCTTGAGCACTTCCGGATCGACAGTTAGGTCAACTGCCTGGTACAAAGGTGCAGGCAACCAGTGTTGCAACAGGATACGAAGGGTGCCGTTGTCATCAATCCATACCTTGAAGAAGCCATCATGGTCTTGAGGTGCCAGTTGCATTCGGGCTATTCCTTGAGGTAACAGTTAACGGCTAAACAGCTCGTCCAGCAAACGACGCCTACCAGATCGTTGACCTGCACCGATTTCACCAGGTCGGCTTTTTCGTATGGAGCTTGGGTGAACGCCCGCTCTTCAGCCTGACCAGAATCGGCGTCAAGAACCCTTTACCCGATTCACCTTCTCAGTCGCGCTCCTTCCAGTCTGTAACACCACATACTTCGCACGAATGCGATGGTGAAAACTCCCTGGGATCCTGGCCATTGAGACAAAACCAGGGTTGATTGTGACGTCGCATATGACCAGCTGTCGCATGGCGGAACGAGCGTCCGGTGCTCAGCAGGCCAATGGCTTCGAGCAGATTGCTCTTACCCTGGCCGTTACTGCCGGTGATCAGATTGAGGGTGGGATCAAACGTCAGCTCAGCATGAACGATATTGCGGAAATCGCGTATGTGAAGCTGTTTCAGGTCCATGAATCATACACGCATCGGCATCAGCACAAAGCGGTAATGATCCTGGTCCGGATCGGTCACCAGTGCCGGGCCTTCACTGTCCTTGAGGTGAAACCGTACCGAATGGCCAGCAATGACAGCCAGGATATCCTGGATGTAACGGGCGTTAAAGCCGATGACCATGGCAGGGCCATCGTACTGAATCACCATCTCCTCCTCCGCTGTTTCCTGATCGGGATTGTTGGTGGTGACGATCAGCCGTCCAGACTCGATAATGAGTTGCAGGCTACGTGATTTTTCGTTGGAAATAGCAGCAATCCGCTTGACAACCAATTGCAGTTCTTCCTTGTCAACGGTCAGCAGCAGATCGTTGTTCGCTGGAATAACCTTGCGATAATTGGGGAAACGGCCGCTGACCAGCTTCGATGTCAGGACGGTATGATCCCTGATACAGCGTATATGCTGATGGCTCAGCTCAACGGAGACCAGACCCTCACCCACCTCAAGCAGACGGCGGACCTCCTGTACCCCCTTGCGTGGCAGGATAACCTCGCGAAGAGCATCCAGACCTTCCGGCACAACAAGCAGGGCTTCTTCCACCAGGGAAAGGCGATGGCTATCCGTTGCCACCAGTCGCAAGATCGTTTCTGCATGGTCCTCGGACGGTGGCTCCAGCTGCAGACAGACACCGTTCAAGGCAAAACGGCTCTCATCCTGTGACATGGAAAAATGGGTCCGGTTGATCATGGCGGCCAGCGTATTGCTCTCGATATCAAACCGGACCAGGCTGGAGATATCCTGATATTCGGGAAACTCATCTCCTGGCAACCCTTGCAGTACAAAACGCGACCGCCCGCAAGTCAGATAGCAGCGGTAGGAATCTTCTTCCTGACGCAGGCGGATTGGAACCCCTCGGGGCAATTCGCGCACGATCTCAAACAAACGACTGGCCAGGATGGCGATGGATCCAGGCTCCATGACTTCAGCCGATAGCAGGCTTTTCAGGGAAATTTCCGTATCGGTGGCCAGCAGGGTCACGGTTTGATCCTCACTGGCCTCCAGCAGCACATAACCGAGAATAGGCATGGTGTTGCGCAACTCCGCCACACCCTGGGTCCGTTGCAAGGCTTTCAAAAATTGCTCACGATCGATATGAAATTCCATAGAAACTCTACTCCTTACTGGTTCAGCAGCGCGGTCAGCTGCTCCAGATCATCCACGACAGAGGGATTGGAACTCTTCTTGTTTTCTATGCTTTTAACGGCATACAGGATCGTGGTATGGTCACGTCCCTGGAAATGATGGGCAATCTCCGGGTAGGAGTGCTTGGTCAACTGTTTGCAGAGATACATGGCCATTTGGCGTGGATGACTGAAAAGACGCGATTTGTTGCCCGATAGCAGTTCTTCCTGGCGGATGTTGTAGAAATTGGCCACCGTTTTCTGGATATCGGCAATGGTAAGACTCTTACTCTGGCTGCGGACCAGATCGCGCAGCGTCTCCCGCACCAACGCCAGTGTAATGGGCCGATTGGTCAGCGAGGCATAGGCCGATACACGGATCAGGGCCCCTTCCAGTTCGCGCACATTGGTCTGAACGGCCTCAGCCAGAAAACAGGCGACATCATCCATAAGTTCAAGCCCCTCCATGGCGGCTTTCTTTTTGAGGATGGCTACCCTGGTTTCCAGTTCTGGTGGTTGCATATCGGCTGTCAGTCCCATGGAAAAACGAGAACGCAACCGCTCCTCAAGATGTCCGATATCTTTCGGAAGGGTATCGCAGGTGAGTATGATCTGTTTGTTCGATTCGTAAAGTGCATTAAATGTGTGAAAGAATTCTTCCTGGGTTGCTTTTTTGCCGGCAATAAACTGGATGTCATCGACCAGCAGAATATCAACCGATCGAAACATCTCCCTGAAGCTGAGTACCCTGTTATCGCGCAGGGAGTTGATCAGCTGTGTCATAAATTTTTCCGACGACAGGTAGACCACTCGCAACTGCGGTTTCTTTTCCAGAATACGGTGGCCAATGGCCTGCATAATATGGGTCTTGCCCAGCCCGACCCCTCCGTAGATAAAGAGCGGATTATAAACGATGGTTGGGGCCTCGGCAACACGTTCTGCAACGGCATGGGCAAATTGGTTACAACTGCCAATCACAAAAGAGGCGAAGGTATAGCGTGGGTCGAGGTTGGGACGTTCTGCGACCGGACCAGGCGATACCGACTGAACCACCGTCTCCTGTACAACGGGCTTAGCCGGTTCGATGGCCTTGGCCGGTTCCGGGGGTAACGGCGGCTTGATACGGAACAGGATGCGGATTTCCTGGCCTGTCTCACTGGCAAGACAGGATTCCAACAGGGCGCCATAGCGCGTGCGGATGCGATCGGCGGCAAATTCGTTGTCAACCAGAAGTTCGAGGACATTATTTTCGACCTGTCCGACCGGCTGCAGCGGCTTGATCCAGACATCAAAGACCTGGCGCGATACCTGTTCCTGCATCAGCTCCAGCGTTTTCTGCCACATCGTTTCCATGCGTTTTCTCTAAATATTCAGAACCCTTGCGTACGGAGAGCAAAATTTACTATCATGCACGATTCCGGACTAACGGAATGAATCAGGATAGCGCAGTCCGCTATCTTAAGGGAAAATCGATGACCTGGAAAGAGAATCAATCACTATGAAACAGACATTTCAACCCAGCAACGTTTGTCGCAAGCGTACCCATGGCTTTCGTACCCGCATGGAAACCAGTAACGGACGGGCAGTACTATCCCGTCGTCGCCGTCGTGGGCGTCGGCGTCTGGCGGTCTGACCGGACTTATTCGAGACTTCATGGAGCCTTGCGTAACGGTCGATCCGTCGTTTCCGAAGTCGTCACGGCTGCTGTCGTCCGCTGATTATCGGTTGGTTCTCAGGCATGGACGCTGCAGGCGCGGCGTTCTGTTTGCCCTGCATGTCATGGAGAATGAGCGTCCGGTTAACCGACTGGGGATCACCGTCAGCCGAAAGGTTGGCAAGGCCGTGCAGCGCAACCGTATCAAGCGGGTGGTGCGCGAGTTTTTCCGGTTGCAGTGCCATCGCTGGTCGGCAACGGCCGACCATGTACTGATCGCCCGCCCACAAGCTTCTCAAACAGCCAACAGTCTGTTGCGGCATGAGCTTGAGCGGTTGTTCAGCCACCGGGTTGGCTCGTGAAATATCCGCTGTTGGCGCTCGTCTGGTTCTACCAGTATGTTATCTCGCCGTGGCTGCCTCCATCCTGCCGCTTCTGGCCTAGCTGTTCGGTTTATGCAGCCGAAGCCATTAGCCGCCATGGCGCCTGGAAAGGCGGGTGGTTGACCGTTGGCAGACTGTTAAAGTGTCATCCATTTCACCCGGGTGGAGTCGATCCGGTCCCTTAGTGTGATCATTGTCAGGAATATACCATGGATCAGCGTACCCTTTTAGCGCTCACGTTATCATTCATTTTGCTGCTGCTTTATCAGGTTTATCTCTCACTCTATGTTCCCCCTGCACCGCAACCCGTCACGCAATCCCTGTCGCAAGCGACGGGAACGGCTCCTGCGGAGGGCACTGCTCCAAGCAACGGGAAACCGTTGCCATCCGCTGGAAATGTGACAGGCAATACGATGAGTCAGGCACTGACTGCGCCGACCCAGCTGACTCAGCTGGTGCCCTCAACACGCCGGGATCGTGAAGGGCAGAGCGATAGTGCCTATGCCTCGTTCAGCAATCGGGTCATGAGTGGCCGTATCGCCTTGACGGGTGCCCAACTGATTGATGTGCAACTGCTGCAATACAAGCAGCGTCTTGGCAGCGACGCACAGCCTGTCCACTTCCTCAGCACCGATATGTCCCAGTTCCTCATTGAAGAAGGTGGTTTTCTGAGCAACAACAACCTGTCTATGCCAACCCGACAGACAGAATGGCGTGTTGAGGGTAACCAGCATATCGATGGCCAGGGACGGTTGCGGCTGGTGTGGAGCAACAACAGCGGACTGTTGTTTGAAAAAATTTACGAAATTGAGGCTGATTCCTACATCCTGAAGGTCGAAGACCGCATTACCAACCAGGGAACGTTACCGGTTAGTGCTCACCACTACATCCACCTGCTGCGCACCCAGCCTGCCAAACATGATAGCGGTGATCAGTCCAGCTGGGGATTTGAAGGCCCCATGGGCTTCTTCCGCGACATCCGGTCGCAGCAAAAAAGCGGTGATAGCCGCATCCAGCAGGACTACGACTCGCTACGCAAGAGTGACGCCCACGAAGAAGCGCAAAAAGGCTGGATCGGCTTCAGCGATAAATATTTCATGGCTGCTGTGGTGTCAGCCCCGGAAAAAATGACCCGGAAGTTCTACTTCGACTACGATGCTCCGGTATTCCGCACCGGCGTGGTATCACCGCAGCAGCTGGTTACGCCCGGTTCCAACCAGATTATCAGCCACACCCTGTTCATAGGGCCGAAACGGCTTGATCTGCTCAAACAGCAAGGCATGGACCTGGAGCGTTCGATTGACTACGGTTGGTTCCATTTTCTCGCCGAACCGCTGGAGCAACTGCTCAACTTTTTCAACCGTTTCGTCCATAACTATGGTATTGCCACCATCCTGTTAACCATTCTGGTGCGCTTGGTTGTTTACCCATTGACCAAAAAAAGCTCCCAAGCCATGAACGTTATGAAGCAGCTACAACCGGAAATGGAGGCGCTGAAGAAACGTTATGCCGATGACAAGGCACAGCTCAACCAAGCCATGATGCAGCTTTACCAGAAGAACGGCGCCAACCCGCTGGCGGGTTGTTTGCCGATCCTGCTGCAATTGCCTGTCTTTGTTGCCTTATACAACGTGCTCTACCTCTCCGTTGAGATGCGTCATGCACCTTTTTTCCTCTGGATTGAAGATCTGTCCGCCATGGATCCCTATTATGTCCTGCCGATCCTGATGGGACTGTCGATGCTGATCCAGACCAAACTCAACCCGACGCCAGCGGATCCGGTTCAAGCCAAGGTGTTCCTGTTTCTACCACTGATTTTTACGGTCATGTTCCTGAGCATGCCATCGGGATTGATGCTTTACTGGCTGGTCAGCAACATCATCGGCATTGCCCAGCAGATGTACCTGATGAAGCAGATCAGCCCTACGTCTCAGGGAGCGACGTGACTGACGTCGATGGCATCGTTGCCCTTGCTACGCCACCTGGTCGTTCTGGTGTAGCCGTCATCCGGACCAGCGGGGCCCATGTCCTTGAGGCATTGGCCCCGTTCATCGCTATCGAGACCCTATCTCCACGTCAAGCTCAACTGGCCCAGTTTCATGATCCCGATAGCCACTCCCCGCTGGACCAGGTGCTGCTGCTGTTCTTTCCACAACCCCACTCCTTTACCGGGGAAGATGTGGTGGAGATCCACTGTCACGGTGCACCCGTGGTGGTGACACGCATCCTGTCGTTGCTGGTTGGCCAGGGATTACGGCCCTCCCATCCGGGAGAGTTTTCCCAACGGGCCTACCTCAACGGCAAAATGGACCTGCTTCAGGCCGAAGCGGTCATCGCCCTGATCGAATCAGCCTCGCTACGATCGGCACGCCAATCGGCACGACAACTGACCGGTACCCTATCGCTACAGCTACAACAAATGCGCCAGCAACTGCTGCATGTTTTGGTGCATATGGAAGCCAGCCTCGATTTTTCAGAGGAGGAAATTGATCCGGATGGCCTTGAGCAGATGCAGCAGCCGTTGCAGCAAGTCGCTGACAGGGCGATTCGACTGCTGGATAGTGCCCGTCTTGGCCAGCAATTGCGTCAAGGTGTCGAGTGGGTGATTGCCGGACGACCGAATGTTGGGAAATCGAGCCTGTTCAATCGCTTGGCTGGCCGCGACAAGGCCATTGTCACCGATATTCCGGGTACCACCCGCGACACCAACGAGCACGACCTGCTGCTGGATGGCATCGCGGTGCGTCTGATCGATACGGCTGGCCTGCGCCCGAGCCACGATCGGATCGAACAGGCCGGCATGGAACGCACTCGTGCGTGCGTGGCACAGGCCGATGGGATTTTGCTGATGGTGGAGGCTCAGCAGGGCTGGCTGGCCGAAGACCAGGCCATTCTTGACCAGATCGAATCTCGGCAGATCATTCTGGTTATCAACAAATGCGATCTGCTGGCCACCGATGAACCGGCCCTGCAGCCCTTCATGGCCCTGCCGGTGGCCGAACGCATCCTCTGTTCCTGCCAGACTGGACTGGGTATGGAGCCGTTGCTGGAGGCCATGGCCCGTCTGATGAGTCAGGATGGTGATGAAGGAGAGGGGACCGTCATCATGGCCATACGGCAGCAGCAGGTACTACAGCGGTTATTGCAAGCCGTCAAGGAGTGCCAGGGGCTGTTATCCCATCACAGCAACAGCCTGGAACTGGCTGCTCCTCCACTGCGTCAGGCTTTAGCAGCATTGGGAGAGCTGGTTGGCCATGTGACCAACCAGGAACTGTTGCAGTCTGTCTTCAGTCGGTTCTGTATCGGCAAATAGCCTCCGGATAAATCCTTGCTCCATGGGCCATCTGACTGTATTGTAAGGGCGTCTGGCCCTGCTATTAAGGATGGACTCCCTTGGCATGTCGATAGAAATCGTACAAAACCTGGTCATTGAAGCACTCAAGATTGCCCTGCTCATTTCGGCGCCCATGCTCCTGACAGCGCTGGTGGTGGGTATTATTATCTCGCTGTTTCAGGCCGTCACACAAATTCAGGAAATGACCCTCACCTTCATTCCAAAAATTCTGGCCACTTTTCTGGCGTTGATGTTGACCTTGCCCTGGATGATCCAAACGTTGGTTGATTATTTCGAAAACCTGCTCCGCTCCATCCCAACCCTGATCGAATAGCGGGAGAATAGCGTGGATCCGGCAGCGCTGCTCGATTTTTTCGGATTGTCGACCGGCGAGGCTGAGCGGCTGTTTCTGGTCGTTGTCCGTTTAAGCGGGCTGTTTCTGGCGGCCCCGTTCTTTTCCCGTGCGGGTGGTGCCGGCCCCCTGCGTATTCGGGTGGTGTTGATTCTGGCCCTGGCGGTGGTGCTGTTTCCCTTGGTACCACCCTGGAGTCATGAAGGTCACAGCAACGCTCCACAAATGGCCTGGGCTGCCCTGATCGAGTTGTCCATCGGTGCTGTACTGGGCATGCTGATCCATTGGGGGTTGGCAGCCGTACAGATCGCCGGTAACATCATCGGCTTCGAGATGGGGCTGTCGATGGCTCAGGTGATGGACCCCACCTCTGGCATGCAGGAGAACGTGCTGAGCAATATGCTCTATATGGCCGCCATGCTGATCTTTCTAACGATCGACGGTCATCATATGCTGCTGGAAGGCATGGCCCGCTCGTTTCAGATTCTACCACCTGGAGGAGCCGGTCTCCATCGTGAACTGCTGCTGGAAAACGCTGTTACGGCTCTGATGCGCATGTTCCTGTTGTCACTGTTGATTGCGGCACCCGTTATTGTCGCTTCCAAACTGCTTTACATCGGTATGGGCCTGGTCAATCGTGCCGCACCACAGATTCAGGTCTTTTTTCTGGCCATGCCACTGACCCAGATGGTTGGTTTTGCTGTGCTCGGTACCAGCATGGCACTGTTTGGTCAGGTTTTGGTGCGTGAAATCAATGCTTTTGTCATACTGACCTTCAGAATGATTGGCGTATGACGTAGGGAGAAGTGATGGCAGAAGATACCGATGAAGAGGCGAAAACCGAGGAACCAACGGCCAAGCGGCTACAGGACGCCCGCAATAAAGGACAGGTCCCCAGCTCTCGCGAAGTCCTGACTGCGGTGATGTTTGCTGCCTCCATTGGCCTGTTCCACTTTCAGGGCCCCTCGCTATGGCAAAACATGCAGCACCAGATGCGCTTTCTGATTGGCGGACAGATCCACGGCGAGTTGACCCATGGTGGCATCATCGTGCTGTTGCGTGAACTGATTAACGGCTTCATGCTCGACATGATGCCGTTTTTTCTGGTCTTCCTCATCATCGCCGTACTCGGCTCCCTGGTTCAGCACGGATGGCTGTTTACCTTCGATACCATTGTCCCAAACATGTCGAAAATCAGCCCTATCCAGGGGTTTAAACGACTTTTTTCCTGGCGTTCGCTGATCGAGCTGCTCAAGTCTGTCATCAAGATCATCGTCATTGGCCTGGCCGTCTACTGGGCCATTGAGGACAGCCAGCTGCGTGTGGTCGGACTGGCCGACACCAGTCTTCAGGAGATCATGGCCCTGCTGGTCGATGATGTGATGAGCATGTTGTGGCATGTGGTACTGGCCTTTCTGGCATTGGCACTGGGTGATTTCCTCTATCAGCGCTACGAGTACCAAAAAGGATTGCGCATGACCAAGCAGGAGATCAAGGACGAGCTGAAGCAGATGGAAGGTGATCCACTGCTGAAAAGCCGTATTCGCCAGATCCAGCGCGAAATGGCGCAGCGTCGCATGATGCAGGAGGTTCCCAAAGCCGATGTCGTCATCACCAATCCCACCCATGTGGCCGTGGCCCTGCGTTATGTACCTGGGGAAATGAGTGCGCCAACCCTGGTAGCCAAGGGAGCCGGTTTTGTGGCCGAACGGATTCGCGCAACGGCCCGTGAACATGCCGTGCCCCTGGTCTCCAATCCACCACTGGCTCGCACACTCTACCGCGACGTCGACCTCGATCGCATGGTACCGCCAGAACTGTTCAAGGCTGTGGCTGAAGTGTTAGCCTATGTCTTCAGCCTCAGGGGATACCGACCCCTGGCAGACAGCAGACGATGAGCGCTTATCAACAGGCCGTCCGCCTGTTGGCACGGCGCTCTTATGGCGAGCAGGAGCTGCGTCAGCGGCTGTTGCGATCGGATCTACTCAGTCGCGATGAAGTCGATAGTGCGATCGATCGTTGCCGCGCCGTGGGTTATCTGGATGATCGGCGCTTTGTCGACCAGCGTATCCGTCATCGTTTTGATCAGGGCTATGGACCTGACCCGATTCGGGCTGAACTGCGCCAGTGTGGTATAGCCGACCTCTTGATCACGGAGGTCATGCAGGAGCTGCTGCTGCAGTTCCCGGTCGTGATGGTGGCGCGTGCGCTCTGGCAGCGCCGGTTGAGAGGATCGTCCTATCGTGACGATGTCAAAAAACAGTACGCCTTCCTGCGTCGACGCGGGTTTGACCACGAAACGGTTTGCCACGTTCTGGCAGATCGTGCAGATACAGAAGAGTTTGAGGATCGTTAAACCATGAATGCCAGTGAGATTCGTCAGCAGTTTATCCAGTTTTTCCAGAGCCATGGGCATCACCATGCCGGGTCGTCGTCACTGATCCCTCGTAATGACCCCACCCTGCTGTTTACCAACGCTGGGATGGTGCAGTTCAAAAATCTGTTCCTGGGTGAAGAGCAGCGACCGGAAAAGCGCATGGTCACGGTGCAGAAATGTGTTCGTGCCGGCGGCAAGCACAACGACCTTGAAAATGTCGGCCGTACCGCGCGGCATCACACTTTTTTTGAAATGCTGGGCAATTTTTCCTTTGGCGACTACTTCAAGGAAGAGGCTATTACCTTGGCGTGGCAATTTGTAACCGGCGTGCTGGAACTGCCCCTGGACCGCCTGCTGGTGACGGTCTACGCTGACGACGAGCGGGCTTGGCAGCTATGGCGTCATAAAATTGGTCTGGCCGATGATAAGGTCATCCGTATCGCCAGTCACGACAACTTCTGGTCGATGGGAGAAACGGGTCCCTGTGGTCCCTGCTCTGAGATTTTCTACGATTTTGGCCCATCGGTAGCAGGAGGACCACCTGGTAGTGATCAGGCTGATGGGGACCGTTTTGTCGAAATCTGGAATCTGGTTTTCATGCAGTATGACCGCGATGCCACAGGTCGGCTGACTCCGCTACCCAACCCCTGCATCGATACCGGTGCCGGCCTGGAACGAATTGCCGCCATTACCCAAGGTAAAACCAGTAATTTTGCTACCGACCTGTTTCAGCCCATCATCAGTGCCACCGCCACCATGGCCTCTTTTGATCCGATAGAGGCCCAACAGCATGGACAGCAACGGGTCTCCTTACAAGTCATTGCCGATCATTTGCGTGCTACCAGTTTTCTGATTGCCGATGGCGTTTTACCTGCCAACGAAGGACGAGGCTATGTGTTGCGGCGCATCATGCGCCGTGCCATGCGCCATGGTCGTCTGCTTGGTCTTAAGGAACCTTTTTTCCATCGTCTGCTGCCCGTGCTGGAGTCGGTGATGGGAACGGCCTATCCTGAATTGACCGTCCATCGTAGTACCATCGCCATGGTCATCGAATCAGAGGAAAAGCGTTTTGCTGACACCCTGGACGCTGGACTGAAACTGCTGGACGAACGGATGGCGCCGCTGTCGGCTGGAGATAGCCTGGATGGCACGACGCTCTTTTCCCTATACGATACCTTTGGTTTTCCAGTTGACCTGACCGAAGATATCGCTCGTGACCGGGGCATTGCTGTGGATCGCACCGGATTCGAGCGCTGTATGGCCGAGCAACGCGCGCGAGCACGGGCGGCATGGGCCGGATCGGGTGATCAGAAGGTAGCCGATCTTTACCACCATCTCATCGACCAAGGCTGCCCGGTGACCGAATTCCTCGGCTATGTTACGGAACAGAGCCACGGACAGGTGGTGGCCCTGATTGATCAGCAAGGCCGTCAGGTCGACCGTCTTTCCGCTGGTCAATCCGGTTCGGTCGTGGTCAATCAGACCCCCTTCTATGGTGAGTCTGGCGGGCAGATCGGTGACCGTGGCCTCCTGCGCTGGGATGGAGGCCTGTTTGCGGTGCAGGAGTGTCAGCGACCGATCCAGGAGCTGATCGTCCATCGTGGCGAGCTGCAGCAGGGAGAATTAACGCTACATCACTCCCTGGCACTGGAGGTGGATGCCGGACATCGTACTGCCGTTCGTCTGCACCATTCGGCCACCCATTTGCTGCAATATGCCCTACGGCAGCAGCTGGGTGATCATGTCAAACAGGCTGGTTCGCTGGTCACTTCTGAGCGTCTGCGCCTTGATTTTTCCCATTTTACCGCCCTGACTGAAGCCGATATCCTGCACATCGAAGACCGTGTCAACGCTCTGATCTTTGCCAACGAGGCTCAGGAAACCCTGCTCATGGCACCGGAACAGGCCATGGCGATCGGGGCCATGGCCCTGTTTGGTGAGAAATATGGCAGCGAAGTGCGTGTGGTTCGACTGGGCCCCAGTCTGGAACTATGTGGGGGTACCCATGTCAAAAGAACGGGAGATATCGGCCTGTTCCGCATCATCAACGAAAGTTCCGTAGCAGCCGGCGTGCGACGCATTGAGGCCGTTTGCGGACCGGCAGCGCGCCGCTCGTTCCAAAGGGATACCCAGCTGTTACAACAGGCTGCACAGCGGCTGAAGCTGGCGCCGACCCAGATTATCGATGGCATCGACCGGATGCTGGCACGTCAGAAGGAACTGGAATCGACGGTCGAAAAGGCTAAAACGCTTTCGCTGGCCAGCCAAGTGGATCGGCTGGTACAGCAGCTGATGATCGTGTCCGATGTGCCGATGCTGGTGGCAACGGTGGATGAGGTCGATATCAAGGGATTGCGTGAGCTGCTTGACCGTCTCAAGGATCGCCTGACATCAGCCGTAATCGTCCTGGCGACGGTCGATGGCGATAAGGTGGTCTTGATCGCTGGCGTAACGGCCGATTGGTCGGAACGGCTCCATGCCGGCCATCTGATCCGTTTTATTGCTGAAAGGGTAGGCGGCAAGGGGGGTGGACGGGCCGATATGGCGCAGGGCGGTGGTAACGATCCACAGCATCTGCCCTCTGCCCTTGCTGCTGTGCCAGAATGGATCCGCGACGTTATTCAAAATAAAGGCTAAAGGGAGTTGGAAGATCATGGGCCGTACGAAAAAAGTTTTGCGTGATGAAACAGGGCGCTACTGCTGCCCCCATTGCCAGCAGCAGCTGTTACGCTGGGAAGCGGCTCAGCACGATTTTGAGGATGGCCTTGGCTTCTGTGTCTCCGAAATGCTGGTCTGCTTCAACGATCAATGCTCCATGTACATCAAGGGCTGGAACAGCCTGTTCGATCACTACGGCCGCGTTGGCTCCGTACGCTATTACTACAGCCCGGAAGATGGGGAGGAGGGGGTGCTCCCCGTGGCCCACCGTGATGCCCTGCGTGGCGATGTGGTCGGCGAGCAGGTGATATAACTACTGATGGCGGATCAGATAATCGGTTACGGCGGCAACAGGCATCTCGGCGCCGGTCCACAGCTGAAAAGCGCGCGCGCCCTGATGAATCAGCATGCCGAGGCCATTGAAAGTACGCAGGCCACGAGCTGAGGCCTGGGCCAGCAGGGGCGTAACAGCCGGACGATAGATGAGATCATAGACCACAGCCTGGTCAGGTAGCCGGTTAACATCGACTGCTGTGATGGGTTCGCCACGCATGCCGACGCTGGAGCTGTTGATCAATAAGGTGCATCGTTCCAGGGGCAGCTGTTCCGGTGCAAGGGCTACCACCTGACAGAGCGTAGCCGCCCTGCCGGCTGTTGTCTGCGACAGTTGCTGCAGCAGGGCTTCTGATCGGCTCAAGGTCCGGTTGGCGATGGTGATCTGCGCTGCCCCTCCCATCAACAAGGCCATCACTACGGCCTTGGTAGCACCACCAGCCCCGATGATGACGGCAGAACAACCTGCTACAGTACCAGGAAAACGCTGTTCCAGCGCTGTGACAAACCCGTAGCTATCGCTGTTATAACCGGTCGTGGTGCCCTCGTCGTCTATGACAACCGTATTGACGGCACCGATGGCGCGTGCCCCTTCATCAAGCCGATCAACCAGATGGAAAAGGGCTTCTTTATGTGGAATGGTAGCGTTGAATCCGCGCGCTTTCTGGGCCACTAAACCATCAACAGCCTGCCGCAGCTGCGCTGCCTGAACAGGAAACGGCAGATAGCAGTAGTTCAACCCCAGCTGTGACAGGGCAAAATTGTGCATAGCCGGTGATAAAGAATGGGCAACAGGATCGCCCAGGACAGCCAGCAGTCGTGTTGAACCGTTGATGTTCATCCGCATCAAACCGGATTCTTGATGTCAATAAACTGGTGCGTCACACCAAACCGTTCAGCTATAAAAGCCCCAACGGCCTGGACACCCCATCGTTCTGTTTGATGATGTCCGGCACCGATGACATTCAATCCCTCCTCTTGGGCATAGTGAAACAGCGGTTCGGAAACTTCTCCGGTCAGAAACAGGTCAGCCCGTTGGGCAACCGCCTCTGAGGCCAGTTCTGGCGCACCGCCACTACAGACTGCAATGCGCTGAATGGTGGAGGGGCCAAAAGGGAACAGGGTGATGCTGGTACCAAAAAGCTGTTGAAGCCGTTCGACGAAACCAGAAAACTCCTGCTGCCCTGCGGTTGTTGCCATAAAGGAGAGTGGACGTCCACGGTAGAAACCGAACGGGGCGACCGGTGTCAGGGCCAGTTTTTTGATGATCTGGATATTGTTGCCATATTGAGGATGAGCATCCAGCGGCAAATGATAGGCCATCAATGTGATGTCCTGCTGCAGCAGGATCTGTAACCGACGTTTCATGCTACCGGCCACAACACGTGACTCCTTGTCCCAGAACAGGCCATGATGAACCAGAATCAGGTCGGCCTTTTGATCAACGGCTGCCTCAAAAAGGGCCACACAGGCCGAAACGCCTGTGACAATCCGTTGTACCTGCTCCCGACCACGCACCTGAACACCGTTAGGCGCATAGTCGGTAAAGGAATCCCGGTCAAGTTCACGATTCAGTACCGTTTCAATCTCCGTCAGAGATGCCATGGCTGGAAATCCTTGTCTGTTTGTAGTATGCTGGGGCTACTTTAGTTTGACCAGAATATGAAGAGCGTTTCGACCATGTCCACCAAAGATTTTACCTTGTTACCAGAGGAGCAGGCAAAGATAAAAAGTTCGGTCTATGCGGTCGAAAAACAAAAATTAACTCGTCTATTGATTCATTACACGCTGATTGATTCTTATCATAAATTCAGGGCTGAACGGGTTCCCTATCCATTCGTTTCTGCTGCGTCGTTAAGGCCGGGATCCATCGGTGAAACCAAGGAACATGCGCTGCACAACAGCGCTCTGGTCGTCATGGTTGATGGTCACTTACCGCCGAAACTGCGCAAGCATTGCCGCTGCCGTGAAAACAATCGCGTCACCAAAAAAAATCTTTCTACCATAGCGCCCGACCTGCCCGGGCTGGAACATTATGAAACCAATAGCCGTTACATGCACCATGAAAATTTTGGCAATCTGCTGAAATTATTGCTGCCTCTTGATTTTTCATTATTAATTCAACAGCCTATTGACGAACATAACAACCAGAAAGATTTTCAGTTAAGTCATTTTCATGTCAAGATTGAACGATTAACCGACAGCGCCTTACGCAGTCTGGGTGTTTACCTGAATTATTTTCAGCGCAGCTTATACGAGCATGGCGATGAGTTCATTGATTTTTTTGAACACAAATTTTTTGAGTATTTCAATTTTTACCATAACGCCGCCGGTAGACGTTCTGCAGCTGCCTTGGTAGCCCAGTTGTTGGCGCGGGATAAACTGACTGGCACGGTGTTCCTGGCTTCACAACAGGACCGGCGCTTGACGCTGCTTTCTTCAAACGGTCAGGATCAAAATATAGCCATTGAGCAATATGTACTATTGCAGCTCAACCCCGATGAATTAGCCGCCCTGAAGAGTTGGGGTAAAAGTACCGCCCTGGATATCCGTCGTCATTTTCTGGTTCATCAACACAACCATGGTGCGGTAGTAATCCTGCGGCTGCGTTACGGACATACCAAGGCAGCTCTTCCATCACCGGATGGGACGCTGAAGACGAGCTATAACATTCGGGAAAAATGGGTGAAGCTGTTACAGGAAGCGATTGTGCCCATTCACCAAGACGAACTATCGTCCATTGCCTTTCCGGTCGCTTATCATCGTAACCCGGAAGAACCGGCCGTTTCACCCACAGCCCATGGTGGAATAGTCCAGACAAATTCCACAGAAACGGACATTGGTTGATGGCATAGCTTGAAAAATCGTTGCAACAGAACCACAAACCCACAGGATAGCTTGTCTTGTTTCTGATATAAATTGATCCTGTTCATGAGGTTATCCAGTTTACTCACAAACTCACAGGACTTTATTCTTATTTTAGGGTTTATACAAATTTTCATGATGAAGTAGAAGGAGCTGTCTGAAACCCATTTCCAGCGGGTATTGCTCATTCACAGGGGGTTGTGTAATACGGCCATGAATTCCACATCGATCAACAGAGATTGGTTCTATTCGTCTGATCGACAAGCTGATCAAGTGCGGTATTTCATCATTGATCAACAGGCTATCCATGTTGCTGTCAAGCTGGTCGGACGATAAAAATATTTTAATTTTCAATACGCTATTAGCTTCATTCACAAATTCACAAGGCATTATTCTTATTTCATTACCAATACATTCCTAAAAAACTGAAGAAAGGAATTGTGTGAAAAACAGGCTTTTTCCCCAACACCGCTTTGTACAGGCCTGTTTTTCCAGACCTGTTGACCAGACTCCAATCTGGATCATGCGTCAGGCTGGGCGCTATTTACCCGAATATCGCCAAGTACGCAGCCAAGCCGGTAATTTTCTCACCCTGTGTAAAACGCCATCATTGGCTGCTGAGGTAACCTTACAACCTATCAGGAGGTTTGGTTTCGATGCGGCCATCCTCTTTTCCGATATTCTGGTGGTGCCAGAAGCAATGGGTATAAAGCTTTCCTTCAGCGATGGCGAAGGGCCTATGCTCGATCCCCCCATTCGTTGTCGAAAAGATATTGAACATCTTAAAGCAACCGTTAACCCGGACAACGATCTTGATTATGTCATGGAGGCTATTGAGCGTATTCGCTCACTGCTTCAGGATCAGATTCCGCTAATTGGTTTTTCCGGCAGCCCATGGACGCTGGCTACCTACATGGTGGAGGGTGGTTCCAGCAAGGATTTCGGTACCATCCGAAAAATGATGTACAACAACCCATCGGATTTGTTGCTGCTGCTGGAACAGCTGACCACGGTTGTGACCGATTATCTGAATGCCCAGATTCGTCATGGTGTTCAAGCGATACAGATCTTCGATACTTGGGGTAGCGTTTTGCCTTTTGAGCTTTTTCAGACTTATTCACTGAATTTTATTAGCACAATCATTGCAGGGTTGCATCGTGTTGATCGCAACGGCTTGGCCATACCCGTTATCGTTTTTTCTAAAGGGTGTGGTCATCGTCTGAAGCCATTAATGGAGAGCGACTGTGATGTGATCGGTCTTGACTGGGGAGTCGACCTGGGCAAGGCGAGACGTCAGGTCAAAGGTCGGGTGGCCTTGCAGGGTAATATGGATCCAGCTGTTCTGTATGCTCCACAGGCGGTTATTCGTGCTGAGACAAAAAAAATTCTTCATCGTTTTGGCCCCCATCCTGGCCATATCTTCAACCTTGGTCATGGCATTACGCCTGACGTTGAGCCTGAACAGGTGGCCACATTGGTTAAGGTCGTTCGGGAAGAAAGCAGGGCCTCATGAACCAGACCGTATTGTTTAACCGGGAGCTGATCAACAAATACAACCAGTCTGGTCCAAGATATACCTCCTATCCAACCGCACCCCATTTTCATGAATCGTTCACCGCCGATCTGTTTCGGCAACAGATTCGGCAGTCAGAACAGGAACATCCCGATAAGCCTCTGTCGCTTTATCTGCACATCCCGTTTTGCGATACAGTTTGTTATTACTGTGCCTGTAACCGCATCGTCACCACCGACCGCTCCCGTGCCGAACGCTATCTTGAATCGCTGTTGCGTGAAATCAGGCTGATCGGCTCGTTGTGCAGTAGCAGCAGGGCGGTGACCCAACTGCACCTGGGAGGGGGAACACCGACCTATCTTGATGCACAACAGCTAACAAGACTGATCCATGGCCTGCGTGATCATTTTAATTTCCAACCGTCCGATTTAATGGAATGGGGTATTGAGGTCGACCCACGAGAAATGCCGCTGGAATCCATCGCCGTGTTGGCCTCCCTCGGTTTTAACCGCATTTCGATTGGTGTGCAGGATGTCGATGAACGGGTACAGCAGGCGGTCAATCGCATTCAGCCCATGGCTTTGACCAAGAAGGTGGTTGACGAAGCTAGAAAGCAGGGCTTTCAATCCATCAATCTTGACCTGATTTACGGTTTGCCGTTTCAGACCGAACAGACTTTCCATCGTACCCTGCAGGAAGTTATCCATCATCTCGATCCCGATCGCTTGGCGATCTTCAACTATGCTCATTTGCCACAATATTTTCCACCGCAGCGGCGCATCAACCAGGAGGATCTGCCGTCACCCGAGGAAAAACTGCGCATTCTTGAAACAACCATCCGCGTTCTGACTGAATCGGGTTACTGCTACGTCGGTATGGATCATTTTGCCAAACCAGACGATGAATTGGCCACGGCACAGCGTCAGGGTCAGTTGCACCGCAACTTTCAGGGCTATACCACCCATGGAGAATGCGACTTGCTGGCTCTGGGGACCACGGCCATCAGCCAGGTGGGCCGTTGTTATGCCCAGAATCTGAAGACATTACCCGAATATTATGATCGAATTGATGCTGGTTTGCCGGCTACTTTTCGTGGGTTGCAACTGAGTCAGGATGATGTGATTCGCCGTGAGGTGATTACGCGCTTAATGTGTGATTTCAGGCTCGATCGTGCTGCCATCTCTGAGCAGTTCAACCTTGATTTCAACCATTATTTCCAGACGGAACAGCAGGCGTTACAGACCATGGTCGACGAAGGATTGGTGGTGGACAGCGGCAACAGCTGGCAGGTTATGCCAGCTGGCCGGTTACTGATCCGCAACATCTGCATGGTCTTTGACTGGTACCTCAACCATGCTGTGCAGCAGAAAAGTTTTTCACGGACGATCTGAGATGGCCCTGCGACGTAAATCCCGTATAATCGGGCCATAATCGGCCTTTTCAGGAGAGAAATCAGGGGAGAAATCAGGGGAGAAAATGGTCGATCCGGAGACGATCAGCGTCGCTCCAGCCTGGGTGACGGCCGCAATATTGTCAAGCGTAATGCCTCCATCAACAGCAATTTCAATCGAACGAGATTGCTGGTCGATCTGACGGCGCAGGGCGGCGATCTTGGCAACCACTGTCGGGATGAAAGGCTGTCCGGAAAAACCTGGGTTAACGGTCATCACCAGTACCTGATCGATCAAATGCAGCACCTGTTGCAGACTGTCGATCGGTGTGGCCGGATTGAGGGCGACACCGGCACGGACGCCACGATCGCGGATGTAATTCAGAACGCGGTCCAGATGGCGGATAGCCTCAACGTGAACGGTGATGCAGTCAGCACCATCCAAACCAGCCTCCAGATAACCATCGATCCAACGTGGATCCACAGGCGGGTCGATCATCAGGTGCACATCGAAGGGAAGCGTTCCTGCCTGTGGCTGCTTCAGCCACTTTTTCAGGGACGCCATCACCGGTGGGCCGATGGTCAAATTGGGCACAAAATGGCCGTCCATGACATCAACATGGAGATAATCGGCACCACCCTTGATGACGGCAGCGATCTCCTGTCCCAGACAGGCAAAATTGGCTGACAGAATGGAAGGGGCTATTTTTAAGGTATGATCGGTCATAAATCCGCCATCATCTGTAAGCGCCTGATCCGTTTTTCCATGGGAGGATGGGTCGAAAAAAGCTGGTCAAGAAAATGAGACACGTGGCCTGTCAGTGGATTAACAATAAACAGGGAAGCCGTCGCTGGGTAATCGATGGCCTTTTGCAACGGCTGCTGCTGGTTGGCAATCGATAACTGCTCCAGGGCGCTGGCCAGCCATAGCGGTTCACCACTGAGCCGGGCAGCTGCTTCGTCGGCGCCGTATTCACGCTGACGGGAGATGGCCATCTGGATGATCAGCGCTGCAACGGGAGCGATGATCATGAGTAGCCAACTTTGGTGACGATGGCTGCTGGAAGAGGCCACATGGGTGATGGAGGTCAGTGCTCCCACCATGACAGCGCTCAAAGTGGCGATCAGGGTATCGCGATGAAGGATGTGGCCGATTTCATGCGCCATGACGGCTGTCAGTTGCTGTTGGTCGAGCGTGTGGAGCAGGCCCACGGTAGCGGCAACAGCAGCGTGGTCAGGATTGCGTCCTGTTGCAAAGGCATTGGGTACCGGGTCGTTGATGATGTAGACACGCGGGATCGGAATACCAGCCTGGTGAGCCAGATCTTCGACGATCATGTAAAATTCCGGCGCCTCGTTGGGGCCGATCTCTTCAGCCTGGTAGAGGGAAAGCAGCAGTCGATCAGAAAACCACCAGGAAAAGAAGTTGATGGCAAGGGCTGCCAGCAAGGCAGCCACCATCCCTTCCACCCCCGCAACGGCATGACCAACCAGCGTGAACAGGATGACCAGACCGGCCAGCAACAGTGTTGTCTTGAGACCATTCATTCTGGCAGGATTCCCCGGATGGTGGCCCGCACGGTGGGGCCCATAGGGTGGTATGACTGGCGCGCGGTACAGGATTCGAACCTGTGACCTTTGGCTCCGGAGGCCAACGCTCTATCCGGACTGAGCTAACCACGCGCTGAGACTATCACCGTCGACCGCGGCATCATAAGCTGGTGGAGGGTGTGTTGTCAAAGCCATTTCAGTGAAATCGTTTCCGGATACTTGACGCAATCGGTCAATCTCCGTACCATGGCGTCCTGTTTTGTGGTGCGGTAAGCCGCTTTCTTTCCCCCCAGAGGAGCGATCGTTTAAGATGAGTGAACATATAACCAATATCAGCGACAGTGATTTTGATCAACAGGTGTTGCAGGCACCCGTGCCGGTTGTTGTTGATTTCTGGGCCGAGTGGTGTGCCCCATGCCGACAGCTGGCGCCTCATCTGGCAGAGTTGGCGGCTGAGCTGCAGGGACGTGTGCGGATTGTCAAACTGAACATCGATGACAATCCGTCTGTCCCAGGACGTTATGGCATTCGTGGTATCCCGACCCTGATCCTGTTCAAGAATGGGCAGATTGAGGCCACCAAGGTGGGAGCCATGCCCAAGACCAAATTACAGGAATGGATTGAGGCTTCTTTGTAACTGACTGGCAATAGTGCGACTGGTAAGGCCGTCGGTGTCGATGATCTGATCGGCGGCCTGCTCGTACAGCGGTGCGCGCTGACGAATAAGTTGTTCGGCCGTCAGGGAGGAATGAAGGGCTGGACGGCGTGGGTCGTTAGCGGTGCGCTGTGCCAGCAGGGCTGGATCACAGCGCAGCCAGATCACCCGTCCTTGCCGGCGTAGCAGGTCGATTTTACGTTGGCTAAAATATTCTTCACCATAGGCGTCGACATCGACGACCACGCCACCGCCACAATCGATAATAAGGCCATCCAGTGCCGATACCTTGGCAACGACCTCATATTCCATGTCACGAAACGCAGCCCAGTTGCCCCGGTACGCGGCGATGATCTCGGCAATGGAACGGCCTCCCTGTTCGTAACAGATCAGCAGGTCGGTTGACAGGACCGGGCGTTTGATCAGGCAAGAGAGCTGGCGCGCCACCTTGGACTTGCCGACGCCACGGGCACCGATGAGAGCAATGTTCATGATCGTGCCTTGACTTCAGGGTAAAATAACGGGATGATGGCGCCACCGTGCGGGTGTCGTCCAATGGTAGGGCCCAAGCTTCCCAAGCTTGAGACGGGGGTTCGATTCCCCTCACCCGCTCCAGACATGACTACCATGAAGGTCACAGCGTGAGTTTCATGGTCGGGGGTGGAGGGGGACTCCCCCCATCCATGATCATTATACTAACCGATTGGTTGCTCATCTGTCCAGCGTCGCCATGGACTCGTTTCAATGCCGCCTTTAATCACCCTGCAGGATGTCCTGTTGCCACAGCGTCGGCTGCACCATCCGGTCAATTTGACGCTTTATCCGTGCGACTGTTGGGCCGTTGTAGGTGGTGAGGCGAGTGGTAAGAGTTCACTGCTGCGTATCATGGCCGGTCTGTTGTTGCCCGATGCGGGTGGGGTGATCTTCAATCCGCCGCAACCCGCTACAGCAGGTTGGTTAGGCGTGCTGTTCCAGGATGCCGGGCAGCGTTTTCTGGCGTCCCGATTATGGGAAGAGGTGGCCTTGACACCCAGTGCGCAGGGATTGTCACAGGCCGAGGTCAATGATCGTGTCGAGGAGGCTTTAATGTTGGCTGGATTGGCCGGGTTGCGGCCGCAGGCCAAGGATTACCCATTGCAACAACTTTCGCTGTCGCAGTCACGCAGGGTGGCGTTGGCCGCGATTCTGGCCGCTCACCCAGCCGTACTTCTGGCCGATGAGCCGGTTTGTCATCTGGCTCCTGAAGCTGAGCAGGAGTGGTGGCAGTTGTTTCAGCACATCAGCCGGCAGTGGCAAACAGCGGTGGTGATCTTTACCAGCAATTGGACACGTGCCCAACAGTTTACGGGGACCCTTCTCCGGCTTGAGCCAAACCCGGAACAGCAGGAGTGATGCTTGATGGCACTGACACGACGTGAACTGCTGGAGGTGGCGACTCTGACCATGGCCGCGTTGGGGGCTGGGCGCTCATGGGCTACCCCCTGGCAGCTGCTTGATCGCGCCGATAACAGCGATTTTTACCACTTTCCGGCTCTCGGCCAGGTGACGTTACTCCATTTTACCGATTGCCATGCACAGCTGCTACCGGTTTATACACGCGAGAGTCAGACTCGCCTGCATCACGATCCGCATCATCGTTTGCCCCCCTATTTGACAGGGCAGGCGTTCCTGGACCATTTTGCCATCGATTCCGGTTCGCTGGCGGCGCATCTTTGTACGCCGGTCAACTTTGTTGCCATGGCGCAGGAGATCGGTCCGGTGGGTGGTATGGCCCATATGGCGACCATGATTCGGCGCACCCGTGCTGAGCGGGGCCATGACAATGTGTTGCTGCTCGATGGCGGCGACACTTGGCAGGGCAGCTATACGTCCATGCTCATGGCCGGCGATGACATGATCCAGATCTGCAACCGGCTCGGCGTCGAGGCGATGACGGCTCATTGGGAATTCACCTATGGTGCCAGCCGGTTGCTGGAGAATGTCGGCAAGTTGCACGGTAAACTGCTGGCTCATAATGTCGGTGACAGCGAACGGGAAGAGCCTATTTTCAATGACTATCATCTGTTCGAAAAGGGTGGTAACCGCATTGCAGTGATTGGTCAGGCTTTCCCCCATACCACGGTGGCCCACCCCAGACGGGTGATTCCGAAATGGTCGATCGGTTTGCGCCAGGCCAACCTGCAGCAAACGGTCGAATCGGCGCGCAGTGAGGGTGCTCATCTGGTGGTGCTGCTGTCCCACAATGGCCTGGAGGTTGATCTCGAACTGGCGGCCCATCTGGTTGGTATTGATATCATTCTGGGAGGGCACAGCCACGATGTACTACCCCAACCGATGGTTGTCGCCAATGCCGGAGGCCGTACGCTGGTCTGCAACGCTGGTTCCAATGGCAAGTTTCTTGGTCGTATCGATCTGGATGTGCGCAAGGGGCGTCTTGTCGAATGGCGTTACCAGCTCATGCCGGTGTTACCCCGGTTTGTACCGGCGGCACCGGATATTGCCCACTTGATCCATGCGCTACGGGAACCACACGAGGCCATGCTGGGTCAGGAGCTGGGACAGAGTGAGACGGAGCTGTATCGGCGCGATAATTTCAACAGTTCTTTTGATGACCTCATTGGTTTGGCCCTGTGCGAGGAACTGGAGAGCGAACTGGCCATCTTTCCGGGCTTTCGTTGGGGGACCGCCCTGCTGCCAGGGCAGATGATCAGTCGCGAGGCCATCTATAACCAGACCGCCATCAGCTATCCTTATGTCTACCGGCGTCAGCTCAATGGCGCGCAGATCAAGGATTTGCTCGAAGCGGCGGCCGATTCCCTGTTCAACAAGGATCCCTATCGGCATCAAGGCAACGATATGTTGCGCGCTACCGGTCTGCGTTATGCTATTCAGCCATCTGCTGCCATGGGGCGTCGTATCCGTGATCTTGAACTGAATGGCAGGGCTCTTGATCCGAAAAAAGTTTACACGGTGGCTGAGTGGGCCATTTTGGGTGATGAGCGTATGGGTCAACCTGTCTGGGATATCGTGGCACGCTATGTGGCTCGGCACACCCCGATCCGGCTCCGGCCCATGCCGGTCATCAAGCAATTCCTGTGATTGATGTCACCAGGGCGGTCATCGCCGAGCCCCACTATCGTACCACCATGCTGGCCAACAGTTTGACGGTGTCGAGCTTTCCCATGCCGTGGCTGCATGAAGTGGGTGCGGTACTGCTGGTCAGGGCGGGTAGTCGCTATGAAGCGGAACAGGAGGCTGGCATGGCCCACTTCCTGGAGCATATGCTGTTCAAGGGGACCGATCAGATAGCTGATCCAGGGTTGCTGCATGCCTACCTGGAATCCATGGCGGCCAATATGAACGCTTCCACAGGACCAGAATATAATCTTTACTGGATTACCTTGCCGCCGGAATATCTTGACGAGGGCTTTCTGACCTTCTGCAGCATGTTTACGGCGCCAGCTTTTGCTCATATCGAGGTCGAGCGCCAAGTTGTGATCGCCGAGATGCGTGAGGACGAAAATGAACGGGGCGAGATCACCGTTCCCAACCTTCTGGCCGGTCACAAACTGTGGCCTGGACACCCGCTGGCCCGGTCGGTATTGGGGCAGCGTGAGACCATCCAGCGCATGAGGGTGGCTGATCTCAGGCGTTTTCTGGAGCGTTGTTACTGTGGTTGTAATACGGCGCTGGCCTTTTTTGGTCCGGTGGAACACCAGTCGGTGGTGGCCCTGAGCCAACAGGCCTTGGGCCATTGGCCGACCGGGGAGCTTAATCAGTCCCCTGAGCCTCCAGCCATGGCCGACGGACCTCACTGGATCGCTGTCGATGATCCGACCGCCCAGTTGACGTTGACCCTCTTTTTTCGTGCTGATGGCTTTCGGTCGCCACTCTTTCTGCCTTTATCGGCTCTGCGCCGTCTGCTGGACGATGGTTTTTCATCCCGGTTACAAGCTACGGTACGGGAGCAGCAAGGGCTGGTTTACCATATCTGGTCGGCCTATACCGCTTTTTCCGATGCCGGCAGTTTTGAAATCGGCGCTTCGGTAGCACCAGAAAATCTCACCCAATTATTTGCTGAGCTCATGCACCACTGTCAGCTGCTGTGTCACACCGCCCCCGACGCTGACGAGTGGCAGCGGTTGCTGACTCGTTGGTACAGCTCCCTGAGGACTTCTCTGGATCACCCCCTTGATCTGATCGAGCGCTACGTTTCCGATCACCTGTTTCAGGCTGTGGAGCCCCTTTCGGTGAGTTGGGAACAGGTGCGACAGCTGCAGCCCCAACAACTTCTTCCTATCGCACGTCAGATCCTCTGCCCCAGCCGCTTGGTGACCGTTCTGGTTGGCCCCCAGGCCACCAGCCTGCTGGATGGTTTGAAACAGCAACTCGACCAGTTGGGAACGGCTAACTAGCCATCATCGTTGATGTGACTGGTATCGTCTTGTAGGGTCATCCCCTTGGGCATAGAGTGGGCAATGCCCTTGTGACAGTCGATGCAAGTCTTGTTCTGGGAGAATCCGCGCTCATGCAGATCGAAGGCTCGCAGCCCTTGCCGCGTGAAGTCCATGGAGTTGTAATTATGGCAATTACGACACTCTCTTGAATCGGTGTCTTTCATGGTCTTCCATACGCTTCTGGCCAGTTCCAGCCGCTTGGACTCGAATTTTTCCACGGTATCGATGGTCCCCAAGAACTTATGCCACAATTCGTTGGAGGCCTTGATTTTGCGCACAATCATGTGTTGCCATTCCTTGGGGACATGACAGTCAGGACAGCTGGCACGCACGCCAGTGCGGTTGGTGTAGTGAATGGTGCCCTGGTATTCCTTGAAAACGTTTTCCTTCATCTCATGGCAGGAGATGCAGAAGGATTCGGTGTTGGTGGCGGCCAAACTCCAGTGAAAGCCACCCCAGAACAGAACGCCCAGGACAAAAAAGAGCAGCAGGATCCTCCAGTTGCATATCCGCGCCAAGTCTACAATGAGCCGCATGGTAGTTTCCTTCCATCAAAAATGTTGTACTACCTTACAATGGCATCCATTGGTTTGAAGGTATTGTCGACCAAAGGAGGAGTGTCCTTTTGGGGCACGTGGCACTGGGTACAGAAGTAGCGCTGGGGGGATACATCCGATAACTCCGTACCAAAGCGGTTACGGAAATGGGTCAGGCTGATTTTGGTGGCACGTGTTTCCTTGGCCTTGCTCCAGCTGTGACAGCTAAGACACTTATTTTGCCGCAAATCGACTTTATAGCCTTCAATCTGGTGAGGAATGAGAGGAGGCTGTTGGAGGTAGTTACGCGGCAGGGCGTGACTCTCCGGCATCCACCTGGAAATTTCTGGAGGCTGTTCTGCTCCATCCAGAGGGGCCCGTCCCCTCAGACTCTGAAGCTCTTCGGCCTGCGCCAATCCGCTTGCAACCGCTAAAATCAACCCTATGACCGCCCGCATCCAATTTTTCATGGCACCCTCGATTTGTTGGGTAAATGAAAGCCGAACCTGTAAACACTTTCCGGGCAGACGTCGATACAACGTCCGCAGTTGGTGCATTGCACTGCTGTAATGGTGGGACCTATCCCACGTTTGGCCCCCTTGAGGGCAGGATCAATCACCTGGGGTTCGGGACAGACCAGGTAGCAATCCATGCAATCGTTACAGTTCTCCCGGTGAGCGGCCCCTACGCGCAACAGCGCCAGCGGAGAGAGTAGGGCATAGAGGGCACCGGTAGGGCAAAGCCGACCGCACCAGCCGTGACGGCTGATTAGCAGATCGAACAGAAAAATCGCCGCCATGACCAACCAGCCCCACGTCATGCCGAACAGGATACTTCTCTGGGCGATCGCTACCGGGTTGACCCATTCCCATACCAGCATGCCCGTTGCACCGGCCAGCAGCAGTACCAGCACCAGCATGCCTTGGCGCATGGTACGGGTTCCTTGCCATCCCCAGCTGATACCAAGTCTGGCGCGCAGCCAAGCAGCGCTATCGGTCACCGGGTTAATGGGACAGACCCAGGCACAGAAAAAGCGTCCCCCCAGTACCAGATACAGTCCCAACACCACCAGAGCTCCTGGAACAGCTTGCGCGACATCGACCCCATGAGCCAGCACCAGCTGGGCGAAGAGCAGAAGGTCGGTCATGGGTAGCAGCTCCATGATCTTACTGGACGAGAGATTGCCCTTGGCCAGCCACACCCCCAACCAGGGACCGAGCAAAAACAGGATGAGTACCGACAGCTGGCATAACCGTCGCAGCAGCAGCCAACGGTTGGCCAGCCACCAACCCTTTTTTTCTCTGGCCTCCGGACCCGGATAGCGTTTCATGGCGTTGGCTCCGGTTGACGCACCGGAAGGTGCAACAACTCCGGTATCAGCGATTGGCCAGATTTTTCCTTCTCTTTCCAGCCCAACAGGTAATGGCTACCCAATTCTCCCTTCACCATGGCGTGTGGTAAAACCCGAATGGCAGCCCTTTCGAGCACACAGGCCTGCTCGCATTTGCCACAGCCGGTACAGTGGTCCGAGTGGACGACAGGCAGAAACAGCGCATGTTTGCCGCTGCGTACATTGGGACGCATCTCCAGGGTGATCGCCTGATTAGTAACCGGACAAACCTGGTAGCACACCTCACAACGCAGCCCCAGAAAAGCCAGACAATTTTCCTGGTCTGCCAACACCGCCAGTCCCATGCGCGCATCAGCAATTTTCTGCAGCTTCGGGCTTAGGGCTCCGGATGGACAGGCCTTAACACAGGGAATTTCCGGACACATTTCACAGGGTATGTGGCGGGCCAGAAAATAGGGCGTACCCGCGACCACACCGCTGCCGATCTCCGCCAGAACAAGGGAATGGTAAGGACAAGCCCGCACACACAGCCCACAGCGCAGGCAAATTCCCAGAAAGTGCTGTTCCGGCAAGGCCCCTGGAGGACGAATGGCCCAGGGAGGCAGAGCATCGGCAGAACGGGCATGCCACCACAACAGGAAACCGACCACCATCATGACAGCGGCCGGTCTGCCCTGCTGCAGAAATTCACGCCGGGTAAGGTCGGCTAATCCCGTTTTCGTCCGGCCATGCGTCGCCATGGCCGGTCATCACGCCTTAACCACCTTGACCGCGCACTTCTTGAAGTCGGTCTCCTTGGAGATGGGGCAGGTGGCATCCAGTGTCAGCTTATTGACCAACCTCGATTCGTCGAAGAAGGGAAGGTAAATCAACCCCTCAGGAGGTCGATTGCGTCCCAGTGTTTCAACACGGGCGAGCACCTCCCCACGACGGGAAATGACTTTGGCCACCATACCCCGTTTCAGATTGCGTTTCTCAGCATCGTTGGGGTGCATGAACAGCTGCGCATCAGGAACGGCACGATGAAGCTCTGGTACGCGGCGAGTCATCGAACCGGAATGCCAATGTTCCAGCACACGGCCGGTAGCGAGCCACAGGTCATATTCCTTGTCCGGCGACTCAGCGGGCGGCTGGTAGGGCAGGGCAAAAATCCAGGCCTTGCCATCTGGCTTACCATAAAACCTGACTTTCTCTCCCTTTTTGACATAAGGGTCGTATCCCTCCCGAAAGCGCCAGAGTGTCTCCTTGCCGTCAACGACCGGCCAGCGCAGTCCACGTGCTTGGTGGTAGCTCTCGAAATCAGCCAGGTCATGCTTATGGCCGCGACCAAAGGCAGCATACTCCTCAAAGAGCCCTTTCTGGATATAGAAGCCAAAATAACGCGACTCGTCGTTGTCGAACCCTTTCTGCAGCTCGCTGACGGGATATTTGTTGACCTCGCCATTGGCATACAGGACGTCAAACAGGGTCTTGCCCTGATATTCCGGCATTTTGGCGATGAGCTCAGGCGGCCAGACCTCCTCTACCTTGAATCGTTTGGAAAATTCCACCAGTTGCCACAAATCGGACTTGGCTACGCCAGGCGCCTTGATCATCTGTCGCCAAAACTGGGTGCGTCGCTCGGCATTGCCATAGGCCCCTTCTTTTTCCACCCACATGGCGGTTGGCAGAATCAGGTCGGCAGCCATGGCCGTTACGGTCGGATAGGGATCTGAAACCACAACGAAGGCCTCGGGATTGCGGTAGCCAGGTAATCCCTCTTCGTTCATGTTGGCTGCGGTCTGCATGTTGTTGGTGCACATCACCCAGTAGGCGTTGAGTTTGCCATCTTTCAGCATACGGTGGTGAACCACGGCATGGTAGCCTGGCTTGTCCGGAATGGTTCCTTCCGGCAGTTTCCACTGTTTTTCGACCGCATCACGGTGTTCCTTTTTCATGACCACCATGTCAGCAGGCAGGCGGTGGGAGAACGTGCCCACTTCGCGTGCTGTCCCACAGGCTGAGGGTTGACCGGTAAGAGAGAAGGGCGAGTTGCCCGGCTCGGAAATCTTTCCTGTCAGCAGGTGCAGGTTGTAGATGAGGTTGTTCATCCAGGTGCCACGGGTATGCTGATTGACGCCCATGGTCCATAGCGACATCACTTTTACCTTCGGATCGGCATACAGCTCAGCCAGCGACTCCAGATCCTTTTTAGCCACACCGGACAACTCGCTCACCTTCTCCGCGGTATACTCTGCTACGAAGGCCTTATACTCATCGAATGGGATGGGGTTGGAGACATTGGCATCCTTGGCATCAGCGGCCTCTTTTTCCAGGGCGTGAGCAGGACGGAGGCCATAACCAATGTTGGTGACTCCCTTGTGGCAGGCGGTGTAATGGCTGACGAATTCCTGATTCACTTTACCGGACTGGATGATGTAGTTGGCGATGTAGTTGGCGATGGCCAAGTCAGACTGGGGCTTGAAAATGACCCCCAGGTCGGCGAGATCAAAACTCCTGTGCTGAAAAGTGGACAGCACCACCACCTTGCTGTTCGGCTTGGTCAGGCGGGTGTTGGTCAGGCGCGACCAGAGGATCGGATGCATCTCCGCCATATTGGAACCCCACAGCACAAAGGCATCGGCATGTTCGAGGTCGTCATAACATCCCATGGGCTCATCGATGCCGAAGGTGCGCATGAATCCGGCCACAGCTGAGGCCATGCAGTGACGGGCATTGGGGTCAATGTTGTTGGAACGGAAACCTGCCTTGAACAGCTTGACGGCCGCAACACCTTCCCAGATGGTCCACTGGCCCGAGCCAAACATGCCGACACTGCTTGGCCCGCCCTTTTTGAGGGCGGCCTTGTATTTTTCGGCCATGATGTCGAAGGCCTCATCCCAGGAAACGGGGGTGAAGTCGCCATTCTTGTCGAATTGGCCATCTTTCTTGCGCAACAGCGGCGTGGTAAGACGGTCGGATCCGTAAGGAATCTTGGAAAGGAAATAACCCTTGATGCAGTTCAGTCCCCTGTTGACCGGAGCGTCCGGGTCGCCCTGGGTCGCTACGATGCGGCCGGCCTTGGTCCCAACCAGTACGCTACATCCGGTGCCACAATAACGGCAGGGCGCCTTATCCCAGCGAATGTCGTTTTCATCGCTTTGCTCCTGGGCCACGGACGGAACAGGCAAGCCCGCTACCTGGGCTGCAGCTGCAACAGCGCTGGCTTTGATAAAGGCGCGTCGGGTCAGTTTCACGGTACCATCTCCTTGCTGTACAGGCCAGAGGACTCTTCGAAATGCTGATAAACCAAATCGGCACTCAGGACACCGTCCAGGTATTTGATGCAGGTCAGTGTGTCCATCAGCGCACCAGATTCGGACCCCTCAAGTGTCAGGATGACTTGACCGTGGTCTGAGACCAGATGGATCTCAGCACCGGGCAGGTCGCTGATGGCAGAGGTCACCTCATCCAACCGCTCGGGCTGCACCTGAACCAGTGCGCTGGCCAACACGAATGGGGTCGTTTCGTCGGACATTGATCAAGACCACTCCTCAACCACACTCAGAGCCATGCCTTATTTCGCTATATCTCCGTTTTTATGGATCTTGTCAAGAGTTATTCGATCACTATCTCCTAGAAAATAAATTTTGTATTTTGCTGTTTTTTCTTCATTTTTTGACAAATTAGTAAATTGTTAAGAAAGGTTGATTATCTCACCTCAAAGTGGCATGCTTTGGGTGGTTGTGATAACTTCGGAATCTGGTGATGGGTATAGGGAGTCAACTGGGGCAAGATGGGTCGATTCGCAGGGTGGTGGCTGGTGCTGTTGTTTTGTTTGTTGCTCCATACGGTCACTGAGGCCGGTACCATCCGGATTAATAACCGCTTTCTCTATCCGAGCGGGGCTGTACTGGTATCAACCGAGCGGCTGGCGCAGTCGGAGGAGCAGATCATGGCCCTCACCTTTGACGATGGCCCGGAAGATCGTGACCACGCCATTGCTGCGGTGCTCAAGCAGTATGATGTGCCAGCTTCATTCTTTTTCATTGGCTCACGGTTATCCGGGCGCACGGCCTTGGTGCAGCAACTGCTGGATGCTGGCCACGAGGTAGGGCTGCATGGCTACCAGCATCGTATGTTGGCCTGGATGTCGTCGGCGAGTCAGGAAGAGGATTTCCGTCTTGGCGTGGCTGCCATGAATCGGGTCGGTACCAAGCCGCACTGGTTCCGTCCTCCTTATGGCAGTTTCAATGCTACCACCCTGCGCATGGCCCAATCCATGGGTCTTGAGACCATTTTGTGGACCATTGACCCTCGCGACTGGACAGCGATTTCGGCGGCCACCATTGCCCGCCGGGTCATTGAGCAGTTTCATACCGGTGGGGTTATTTTACTGCACAGCCATCGGCCTGAGTCTCTGGTAGCGTTGCCGGAGATCATCACCGCTGCCCAAGCCAAGGGCTATCGCTTTGTGACGCTTTCCCAATGGCGCCAGATTGTGGTAGCGGCTAACTGTCGCATCGAAAAACAGCACTGTCCGTCGTTACCTGAGCCGGAGGAAATCAAGTCCCCGACGACACTGGTTCATTAAGGGTAAGAGGACGACCACGCAGCCATTCACGGCCGCTCATCACCCGTTTACCAGCGGGCTGTAATTGCAATAACAGCAGCGCGGTTTCCGCGCCACAGGCAACCAAGGGGCCCTCGCCATCGGTAGCCACGACATGCCCGGGCATGGCCGAACCGGGTAGCGCTACGGCACGGGCGGCAACGACCTTGATTTCCTGCTGCGGCAGCTGTACCAGACGGGCCCTGGCCCCAGGCCAGGGCGACAAGGCCCTGACCTGGCGCAGCAGCTGTGGGGCAGGCTGCTGCCAGTCAATCCATTCTTCATCACGGCTCAGCTTGTGCGCATAGACCGCCAGCGACTCCTGTTGCGGGACAGGGACGATGCGTCCGGGCTGTTTCAAGGCCGCCAGCGTTTCCAGCAGCAGCTCGGCTCCCGACTGGGCCAATTGGTCGTGTAAGGTCCCGCAGCTAATCTGGTCATCCAGCGGCAGAACGCGCTGTGCCAACATTGGTCCGGTATCAAGGCCAGCTTCCATGGCCATGATGGTCACACCTGTCTCCCGATCTCCAGCCAGGATGGCCCGCTGGATCGGCGCCGCCCCGCGCCAGCGCGGCAACAGCGATGCGTGGATGTTGATGCAGCCTTGTGGCGGTAGATCAAGGACCGCAGCCGGTAGGATCTGGCCGTAAGCAGCAACGACGATGACATCAGGGCGCAACGAGGCCATCTCGGCCAGCACTGCCTCATCACGACGCAGTGAATCGGGTTGCCACACCGGCAGACCCTGCTGCAGGGCCAGCTCCTTGACCGGAGGAGGACGCAGCTGCATGCCCCTGCCATGAGGACGATCCGGCTGCGTGACAACACCCACCACACAATCCGGCCCCGCTAACAGCGCTGCCAGAGCTGGTACGGCGAAGGTCGGTGTGCCCATGAACAGTACACGCCAGCGGACCTCATTCCCGATGATCATCTTTACGTTTCCTCAAGCGTTTGAGCGTTAATTCCCGTTTCAGTCGCGACAGGTGGTCGATGAACAGGATGCCATCCAGGTGGTCAATTTCATGTTGCAGACAGACCGCCAGCAAGCCGGTCGCTTCCAAGGTGACCGGTTCGTTATGCCGTCCCAGTCCCTGGACCGTAATTTGGGCGCGACGGTTGACCTCGTAGGTGGTATCGGGGATGGAAAGACAGCCCTCCTTCCAGGACAGATCCCCTTCAGAAGCGCTGATCTGCGGGTTGGCGAGGTAGATCGGGTGGTGGTTGCCCTGCTGCTGGTCGTAGCTCACGTCCATGACGATGACACGCAGCAGCACGCCAACCTGTGGTGCCGCCAGACCGACGCCGGAGGCGTGATACATGGTGGCCAGCATGTCATCCATCAGGGTGCGGATGGCGTCATCAACGGCAACAACCGGTTGGGCGCGCTGTTTCAGCCGCGCATCCGGTGCAGTCAGAATCGGTAGTAAGGCCATGGCGGTAACACTCACAAAAATGAATAGGGATCGACATCAATCTCCATGCGAACCGGGCCGGTCTGCAGCGACTGTAATCGCTGTTGCAACTGCTGCAGGCCGTGGTGCAACTGGCCCTGCTGGCGCTCCTTGACCAGTAGTTGCCAGCGGAAACGGCTGCGCAGCTTGAAAATCGGCGCCTGGGCCGGCCCAAGGTAATGGGCCGCCTGTTGCTGTGCCGTCAGGTCTGGCAACAGGTTGCGAATCTGGCGGCACAGCTGCTCGCCATCTTCCTGCCGCTTGCAGGAAAAACGCACCAGGGCCATGCGATGCCAGGGTGGATAACCCGCTTCCTGTCGCAACCGTTGTTCCAGGGTGGCAAAGCCATCCATGTCGTGTGTTACAGCGCTGCGCATGGCATAATGGTCCGGGTCAAAACTCTGGATCAACACCCGTCCTGATGTCTGCTCACGGCCGGCACGTCCAGCCACCTGGGTCAGCAGCTGGAAGGTACGCTCCGCGGCACGGAAATCGGGTTGGCACAGGCTGCTTTCCGCCAGCACCACACCCACCAGCGCCAGACCAGGAAAGTGATGCCCCTTGGCCACCATTTGCGTCCCCAGCAGGATATCGATTTCCCGGTTGCGGAAGGCGGTCAGTGTATCGGCGACCAGCGCTCCACCCGATTTCATGGCCACGTCGCGATCGAGCCGTGCCAGACTGGCGCGCGGAAACAGTCGGCGCACCTCCTCTTCCAGCTGCTCAATGCCCGGTCCAAAATCAATCAGGCTCATCTGGCAGCAGATCGGGCAGATATCGTAGATCGGCTGCATAGCATCGCAATAGTGACATAATAACCGTTGTGGCTGGCGATGCAAGGTCAGAGGGACAGAACAGTTGGGGCAGGTGGCCACGCTACCACAGCGGCTGCACAACAGGGCTGGAGCGTAACCACGGCGGTTGAGAAACAGCAACACCTGTTGCGACTGGGTCAGCACCTGTTCGATGGCGTGGCGCAAGGTTGTGCCGACCAGCGAACGGCGTTTGTGGCCATCAGCAGCCTGATGCTCCCGTTCCTGGCGCAGATCGATCAGCCGAACATCGGGCAGCAGGGCACCCATCGGTCGACTGGTCAGGCGCAGGGCGCGGTAACGACCTTGACAGACGTTGTGGAGTGATTCGAGCGATGGCGTGGCACTGGCCAGCAGCACCACGGCCTTGGCCCGTTGTGCCCGCACCACGGCCATGTCCCGGCCGTGATAGGGGATGCCCTCTTCCTGCTTGTAAGAACGTTCATGCTCTTCATCGACGATCACCAGACCGAGCTCGGTCAAGGGGGCGAAAATGGCGCTGCGGGTGCCAATGACAACGCGGGCCGCGCCGGAGCGCACCCTTTGCCACTGGTCAAAGCGCTTGTGCGGTGTCATGGAGGAGTGAAAAATGGCTGGTTCGATCTGGAAACGGGCCCGGAAACGGTCGATGATCTGGGGGGTCAGGGCGATTTCCGGTACCATCAGCAGCGCTTGCCGTCCCCGTGCCAGACAATCGGCTATGGCGCGAAAATAGACCTCAGTCTTGCCACTGCCGGTAATGCCCTGCAGCAGGAACGGTGCAAACTGCCGGTGTTGCAAGGCGTCAGACAGGCTATCCACGCACAGCTGCTGCTCTGTTGTCAAACAGGGTGGCTGGTCTGCTGTCACGTCGCTGTCTGACGCTGATTCCGTCTCCGGTTTCGACCAGCGCATGGTCCAACGCTCTTCTACCACCACCCATCCGGTGCGGCTGAGCTGGGTCAGTGCCTTGGTGACCACGCTGCGACCAAAACGGGCCACCAGACTTTCCTGCCACAGGCCGTGATGGTGACGACGGGCGATGGCTGTGGCCACACTCTGCACCGGATCGGACAGCTGCGCCAGAGCGGCATCGCTCACCGTGCCGCTGGCTAACGACCAGACGATGCGTCGCTTGCGCTGTGGCACCAGATGACCGGGCAGGGCCGCTTCCACCAGAGCTCCGATCGGGTAGAGATAGTAGCTGGCCATCCACTCCAGCAGATGTCGCAGCGACTCATCGAACAGCGGCGTGCTGTCTACCAACGCCTGCAACGGCCGTATCGCTCCTTCCTGCCAGTGCGGCTGCTGGGTCAGATGCCACAGCAGCCCGATGCGGTGGCCCTGTCCTACCGGCACCAGTACCGCACAGCCGGGCTGACATGCGGGCTGGAGCGGCTCAGGGACGGCATAGGTCAGCAGATGACACTGGCGAATGGGCAGGGCTACCTGGGCAAACAACGGCAGCTCGTCTGTTGCCGGGGCATCAGGCCGACCGGACAGCCTTGATCACCGCCTCAATGACATGATCCTGCTGGTCGCGCGTCAGAAAAGCGTGCATCGGCAGCGATAGCACTTCCCGGGCCGCCTGGGCAGCGACCGGAAAATCCTGCTCCTGATGGTGCAGCATGGCGCTGAATACCGGCTGCTGGTGCAGGGCAATCGGGTAGTGGATGGCGGTGGGAACACCCTCTTCAGCCAAACGGCGCTGTACTGCATCGCGTTGACTGATACGAATGGTAAACTGCGAGAAAACACTGACGCACTCCGATCGCATCGTGGGCAAGCGAATCATGTCACAGGCGCGCAGACCGGCACAGTAATGATCGGCCTGCTGCTGGCGGGTGGCCAGTTCGGCTTCAAAATGGGGCAGTTTGGCCAGCAGGATGGCAGCCTGCAAGGTATCGAGACGACCGTTGATGCCCAACACCGCGTGATGGTAACGCATGGTCTGGCCATGTTCGCGCAGCACCCGCAACCGTTCCATCAGGGCATCGTCGCTGGTGAACACCATACCACCGTCACCATAGCAGCCCAGGGGCTTGGACGGGAAGAACGACACCGCTGACGCCGTGCTCAGCGCACCCGATCGACGGCCATGGTAGCTCGATCCCAACGACTGGCAGGCATCTTCCAGACAGGGCAGCCCGTGCCGTTCAGCGATAGCGTTGATGGCGTCAAAGTCGGCGCAATGACCAAACAGGCTGACCGGTAGAATGGCCTTGGTATGGGGTGTGATCGCGGCCTCGATTAGGGCTGGGTCAAGCGTCAGGGTATCGGGTTCGATATCGACAAACACCGGCTTGGCACCCAGCAGGGCAATCGCCTCGGCGGTAGCGATAAAGGTAAAGGGGGTGGTGATGACCTCATCTCCAGGGCCGATGTCCCAGGCCATCAAGACCGCCAGCAGGCTGTCGGTACCCGAGGAGAAACCGATGCCATGGGCACTGCCGACAAACTCCGCCAGACGTTTTTCCAGGTCGATCACCTGGGGACCGTTGATGTAACGGCTAGCCTCGAGAACGGAACGGATGGCCGCATCGATTTCCGGACGATAGGCACGATATTGTGCCTGCAGATCGATAAATTCCATGGACTATACTCCATCAAGAGGGAGAGTAGGGATGGCCATTTGGCCCATGAACACTTCGGTGGCTGGACCGGTCATGATGACCCGGTCATCGTCGCGCCAAAGAATTTCCAGTGTGCCACCATCCAGGTGCACGCTGACCTGCCGTTCCGTCAGGCCATGCCAGACAGCGGCGACGGTCGCGGCACAGGCCCCGGTACCGCAGGCCGGTGTCAGACCAGCTCCCCGTTCCCAGACCCGTACCCGGATGTTGTGGCGATCGATCACTTGCACCAGCTCAACGTTGATGCGTTGCGGAAAGGCTTCATGCTCTGACAGGCGCGGTCCGACCTGCTCCAGGACAATTTCTGTCTCCTGGTCGGTCAACAGAACACAGTGGGGATTGCCCATCGACAGCGCCGTAATGCGGTATTCCCGCCCATCCAGCCACAGCGGCTGATCATAAACCCGGCCTGACCAGATGGTGGGGATCTCCCGGCCTTCAAAACGTGGCGGCCCCATGTCGACAGCCCATCGCTCGGTGCCGGCCGACTCGATGGCAATCAGGCCCGCCAGCGTTTGCAGCCGGATGGTAGCGTCTTGCAGACCACGGTGACGACGCAGATAGGATGCCACGCAACGCACGGCATTGCCGCACATCTCGGCCTGTGAGCCGTCGGCGTTGTAAATGCGCAGACTGGCATGAGCAGGCGGTTGTGGTGCTGCCGGTTGCAGTTCGACGATCTGGTCGCAGCCAACACCCCAGCGCCGGTTGGCCAGCAGCGCCGCTAGCTGACCGGTCATGGCGACCGATGGCTCAGCAGGGTCACTATGATCAAGCAGGATAAAATCGTTACCAAGACCGTGGAATTTAGCGAACTGGATGTGGGTGGGCTGGATCATGAGCGGTGCAATTCGTCGGTCATTTCATGGGCCAGCAGTTGTTCGATGGTTTCACGCTGCCGGATCACGCTGAACCGGTTGCCATCGACCAGCACCTCCGCAACACCGGGACGGCTGTTATAGTGGCTGCTCATGCTGAAACCATAGGCCCCGGCCGAACGGACCACCAGCAGCTCGCCTTCCTGGAATTCGGGCAGCAGCCGGTCGCGGGCAAAAAAATCGCCCGACTCGCAGATCGGACCTACCACATCGCTGAGCCATTCGCTCCTGTCGAAATGGCGCACCACCGGCAACACACCGTGCCATGCATTGTACAGCGCTGGCCGGATCAGGTCGTTCATGCCGGCATCGGTGATGACGAAACAGCGATCTTCGACCGGTTTGACATATTCTACCCGTGCCATCAGCACACCGGCATTGCCGACAATGGCGCGTCCTGGTTCTAGAATCAGTTCGACGTCCGGAAACTGCTGCAACTGGCTGTGCAGCGCCTCGGCCAGCTGGGCCGGGGTAGGGGGCTGATCGCCACTCTCATAGGGGATGCCCAGGCCACCACCAATATCCAGATAGCGCAGCTGAATACCTTCGCGACGCAGCAGCGGCAGCAAAGCACCAATGCGTTGAATGGCTTCGACAAAAGGGTCGAGTGTGGTCAACTGGGAGCCGATGTGACAGTCCAGCCCGACCACTTCAATGTGCCCCAAGCGGTTGGCCTGACGATACAGATCGATGGCCTGGCCGTAGGGGATGCCAAATTTGTTGCGCCACAGGCCGGTGGTCATGTGGCTATGGGTATGGGCATCGACATCCGGATTGATGCGCAATGCCACCGGGGCCCGCACACCCAGTCGGGTGGCGATGGCGTTGATACGGTACAGCTCCGGCATGCTTTCGACGTTAAACATGCGGATGCCGTAGCCCAGGGCAGCGCTAATCTCGTCGTGACTTTTGCCCACACCGGAGAAGACCACGCGCTCGCCCGGGCAGCCCGCCCGTCTGGCCCGTTCCAGTTCACCACCGGAGACAATATCGAGGCCAGCCCCCCGATCGACCAGCCGTTTCAGCAGGGTCAGGTTGCTGTTGGCCTTGACCGAGTAGCAAATCAGGTGGGGCGTATCGACGAAGGCCCGTTGGAAGGCCTGCAGATGGCGCATCAGGGTGCGCTGCGAGTAGCAGTAACAGGGGGTGCCGACCGCGGCGGCGATCTCCTCCAGCGGCACTTCTTCACAATGGAGCCGATCTTCAAGGTAGTGAAAATAATCCATGGTGGCCTAACGACTCCCGTGCCAGTCCTGATGCCAATCCCGATGCTGTTGCTGCTCCTGACCGGGTTTTTGACCGGGCAGACGCAGTTCCTTTTCCTTATAGCCACAGGCCGTCATGGAAACCACGATCAGCACCGTGAGCAGCAGCAGGGTCGGTCTCTTCTTCATGCAGGCTCCTTCCCAGTACAGCGCTTGCGGGCAGTCTGGATCGCTTCGCGCACCTGCCGCAGCGCCGTTCCTCCGTAAACATCGCGGGCATTGACAGAAGCCTCGGTGGTCAACAACGGCCGGATGGCCTCATCGATGTCCAGTTGATCGAGTGTGACCTGCTGCTCCAGCGCCGATCGTACCAGCCGGCCAACAATCTCGTGGGCTTCGCGGAAGGGCGTTCCCTGTCGTACCAGGGCATCGGCCAGATCGGTCGCAGTGGCGTAGCCCTCTCCGGCCATGGCAGCCATGCGCTGACTGCGGACAGTGATGCCAGGAATCATGGCAGCGTAGAGCGCCAGAGAGCCTTTAACGGTATCCAGCGTGTCGAAAATGGCCTCCTTGTCCTCCTGCATATCGCGGTTATAGCTCAGTGGCAGACCCTTCATCAGCGTCAGCAGCGCTACCAGATGGCCGGTGACACGGCCGCTCTTGCCACGGATCAGCTCCGGAATGTCAGGATTTTTCTTTTGCGGCATGATGCTCGATCCGGTACAGAATGCGTCCGGCAGATCGATAAAGGCAAACGGAGGCGACATCCACAGGATCAGCTCTTCCGACAGGCGCGACAGATGGGTCATGATCAGGGCCGCCGCCGCCGCCGTCTCAATGACAAAGTCACGGTCGGAAACAGCATCCATCGAGTTGGCGCAGGGGGCAGCAAACCCCAGCTCCTGAGCCAGCCAGAAACGGTCAACCGGGAAGGTGGTACCGGCCAGGGCCGCTGATCCAAGAGGCATCTGGTTGAGACGGCCCTTGGCATCGTGCAAGCGCTGCTGATCGCGTGCCAGCATGTTGACGTAGGCCAGCAGGTGGTGCCCCAGACTGACCGGCTGGGCAATCTGCAGATGGGTAAAGCCAGGCAGCAGGGTGGTTACCTCCCGCTCAGCCAGATCGAGCAGGGCCAACTGGCACTGGTTGAGCAGCTCAATCAGCTGGTCGATCTCATCGCGCATGTACAGCCGCAGGTCGGTGGCGACCTGGTCGTTGCGCGAGCGCGCCGTATGCAGTTTGCCAGCCACCGGGCCGATCAGCTCATGCAAACGGCTTTCAACGTGCATGTGGATATCTTCCAGCCTGACCTGAAGCGGCAACTGCCCCCGTTCCAGCTCCTGCCGGATCTGCTCCAGACCGGTGACGATGCATTCGGCATCGGCCTGCGGGATGATCTGTTGCCGTGCCAGCATGCGGCAGTGGGCGATGGAGGCGCGGATGTCATGACGAAACAGTCGTACGTCATAATGGATGGAGGCGGTGAACTGTTCGACCAGCTGGTTGGTCTCCTGCTCGAAGCGCGCCCCCCATAATTTGGTGTTTTGAATCGATTCCATAGCCGTTTCTGTGTTCCTGTTGCAGCCTTGATCCTATAGAACATTCTGTATTATAGACCATGGCTGTCAACTTAGAAACGGCAACCCTTGCTTTAATCGATTTTCTTCTTTCTTGGGGCGATGCCCCAAGCTGTGGTTAAGGCTGCCCCTTCGGGGCGATTCAGGATCAGCCCGGGGCACTCGCCCCGGGTTAAAGGTTGGCCGAAACGACGAACAACGCTCAACGGTATAACTAACATTGGAAGCAAAAGTGCCATCGCCATTATTATAAAGTATCTGGATAGTGCTACCACCCTGGTTGGTTGTCAAAATATCGGACCACCCATCATCATTAATATCGGCTGCGACAATATGATGGGGATTAGGACCACCAATAGCGTAGTCAACTTTGGCAGCAAAAGTACCATTACCGTTGTTGCGCATTACCGAAACAACATTGGAGTTATAGTTAACCACCAAAATATCGGGCCAACTGTCATGATTGACGTCAGCAATGGCAGCGTAAATAGGTCCAACATCAACAGCATAGTTGACTTTATCAGCAAACGACGCGGTCGCCAAAGCACCGCTATACCTGGGGGTAAAGGTAGCAGCGGTGACCGTGCCTCTGTGCTGCTCCAGCAACCAATCTCCGCCCTGGCCGGTCAGGTCATCTGAGGCGGCCACATCGGCACTGGTGGATTGGGCTAGAGCGTTGATGAAGGCAAGGCCGGTATCACCGGCAGCGACGTTGCAGCCATAGAGCAGCAGATCGCCATCAGGTGTCAGGGATGAGCCGATGGTGGAGAGCGCGGTGGCGTAGCGGGCCAGATTGGCTGTAGTCAGGGTGGTGGAGCCCAGTTGCAACGATCCGGGCGCACCATGGCTGAAGAGGTGGATGGCATCGATACCGCTACGACCGGTGAGGGCGGAGGCCAGCTGGCTGAGGCCATCCTGATGCGGGTCGAGCAGGATGATCTCCAGCTCGGGCGGCAGGCTGGCGACCAGGGATTGATAGTCGGTGAGGGCGGTATCGATAACGGCGACGGCGGTGGCCATGGCAGAGACTCTCCGAAAGTTGTGCCTGGGGCGAATTGCACCAGGCTGTGGTTAATATATGTTGCTCCGTTGGGGTACCCCTCACCCTACCCTCTCCCACGTCTCTCCCCTTCGCCCCTTGTGGGAGAAGGGGTTGGGGGTTGAGGGGAGCCCCAGCGGGACGATTCAGGGTCAGCCCGGACATCGCCCCGGGAACAAAAGGTTGGCCAGAATGATGGACAACACCCTCAATGCGCTGCTTGGGCCTCATCACCGAAGATATCCTGCAACGAATGGGCGTCGAGGATGCGGTCGGTCCATTCCCCAAGCAGATCCAGACTGGCATTAAGCACCCTGGGTTCAACCCATGAGGGCAGAGTGGTAAAACGGCGGCGCAGTTGGCGCAGCAGCACCGATTGCTCGCCTTTTTCCATGCCTTTTTCCATGCCTTTTTCCATGCCTTTTTCCATGCCTTTTTCCATGGCAATCTGCTCAAAACTGGTTACATAAGACGGCATCTTGTTGACTCCCTCCATTTCTGCCAGCTCACACGAGAGCTGTTGGTTAGCGACCTTTGATGGCGTCCTATTGGCAAGCCATAAGGGCTGCCCATCAGGATCGTCAACCTGTATCACCGGACAGCCGCCGCGGACACTGTTGCCCATCCAGATTTCCTGGCACTGCTTCAGGTCGGTTACGGTCAGAGGGTGTTCGGTAGCCTGACGGGCTGTCATCCACTCCTGACGCCAGAGACTGGCTAACAGGCCGGCGTCGCTCGGGGGCACCAGCCAGCGATTAGCCAAACGTACAGCAATGGCGCGGATGGTTCCTTCGGTGATCCAGCCGAGGTTGTTGCACAGCAGCACGTCATCATAGCCATCCTGGCGGGCGTCGATCAGCAGCTGGTCCAGAGACTGGCGTCGGGTGGTCTTGTGTCGCAGCCAGCGGTCGAGACGATCGACGGGTACGGCCGCCGTGCGTATCTTCAGGCCGGTTGTCGGATCAGCTTGCTGTGGTCGTCTGGTCCATGTCACCACACCGTCGTGAGAAAGGGATAGGCGCAGGATGCAGGGTGTCAGTCCGGCCAGGGCCCACTGATGCGCTTGATCACGGGCTTGTTGTTCGATGGTGACGGGATCGCAGCAGAATCCCAGCGTCTGTGCCGAAGCCGTTAGTCGTGCCAGATGTTGCGACAGACGCGGGATCAGGCCTGTCTGTTCCACCCGCATGGTTTCCAGAAGAGCCGGTGGTGTTGCAGTAATTGTTGTGATGGGTCGCAAGAAATCAGCCTTGTGCAGCAATTCCTGCCACTCGTCATCGGCCTGTGAGTCGATGACGATGCCACCACCCAATCCCACCGTCGGAGCGCTATCGCGAGTGGCTGTCACCGTGCGGATGGCGACGTTGAAACAGCTATCACCGCCTGGTAACAGCACACCGACGCTGCCGGTATAGATGCCGCGTGGCCATGGCTCCAGCTCGCGAATGATGGCCATGGTGCGATGCTTGGGGGCACCGGTAATCGAGGCAGCCGGAAACAGGGCGGCAAAAATCTGTGCCAGTCCGGTATGGGAACACAGCTGACCGGTCACGGCTGTTTCCAGATGGTGGATGGTTGGCAGCTGGCGCCATTCCATCAGATGCGACACGGTGATGCTGCCGGTCTGACAGATACGACCGAGATCGTTACGGGCCATGTCAACGATCATGACATGTTCGGCCCGGTCTTTGTCCGATTGTAGCAGGGCCATAGCTTGGTGATAGTCGATACGCCAGTCGGGATGGCGACTGCGAGTGCCCTTGATCGGCGCTGTGGTGATGCGATCCTGCTGACGCAGAAACAGTAGCTCGGGCGAAAATGAGGCGACTTGCCAATCACCACCGTTGATCCATAGGCCATAGGGGAAACGGTGCAGCATCTGCAATCTCAGGAACAGGGCGGCCATATCGGTTGATGCTGGCAAGGTCATGGGTAGCGTCAGATTAACCTGATAGCTATCACCAGTAGTAATGTAATCGTGAATACGGGCTACGGCAGCAGCATGATCGGCAGCGCTGACCATGGGGTGCAGCGAGAGCGGCTGGGAGATGGGCCATGGACCGAAACAGCAGGGTTCAGCCTGATCGAATACTGCAAACCATGCCAGGGGTAGCAGGGCATGGGACGCTGGTGCATGGACCGGCAGGCCAAAGACGGCAGCCGCTTCATAGCGAACCAGTCCGGCTACCCAGCGACCGGCCAGCGATTCATGTTCCACCCGCTGTAACAACGGCATCATCTGGTCCGGTTGGTGGGCGGTGTAGATGGCACGAGGCTGACGCAGCAATAGCGGTTTGCCCAACGGCATCTGATCCAGCAACACACAGACCGGGCTGTTGAGAAGATCGGTTGTGATGACGGCAGCAGCGCAACTCATGTTGCCTGAAGGCATTGGACAGCTGGTTGACCTATTTCGGCGTACCAGCGGGCATAGAGCTGATCTTCGCGCAGGATGTGCTCAATCAGCCAGCGGGTCATCAACGCCGTCAATCCTTCCGCTATTTCGATCCGCTGTTCATGGAAATAGCGTCGACGCATTGCGGCAACCTGTTGGGCAAACTGGTTGTGGCTTTGTGTATGGTCTGATGCGCTGGGAAAGCCGATTTCACGCAAGAAGGCTTCCTCACGCTGTAAATGACGTGTCGTGTAATTATAAAGCTCGTCGAGCACCAACTCGATCATGGTCGTATCGGGTTGTTGCTGGCAACGCGTCATTTGATTGATCAGCGAAATGATTTTCCTGTGATCGTTGTCCAGTACCGCAATACCGACGGTCATCTCCTCCTGCCATTGCAAGGCGGTCACTTCTTCCCGACGTGCCTGTGCTGCAAAGAAGGCTTGGACCACATTCGGATCAAACAGCTTGCCTGCACGTTCCCGAATGAAGTCATTCGCTTGTTCCTGAGTCCAGGGCTTTTTGTAAGGCCGCCAGGAGGTGAGGGCATCATAGACATCGGCTACTGTCACGATGCGGGCCTCAAGAGGAATGTCCTCACCGACCAAACCGTCTGGGTAGCCGCCGCCTTGGTATTGTTCGTGATGGAACCGGGCGATGCGGCCGGCCATATTGAGATGATGGCCCATCTCTTGTAAAGAGGCTATTTTTTCCAGAAAATGACCACCAGCTTGGGCGTGCTGTTGCATAATGATGCGTTCCTCAGCGCTGAGTGCCCCTGGTTTGAGCAGGATGTGGTCTGGAGTACTCACTTTTCCAACATCATGCAGCATGCTGGACGAGGCAATCTGTGCCAGAAAGGGGTCATCAACAGCTGTAACGCCCATTGCTCGTAGCTCTAGGGCAATTTCATGGGTCAGCCGTGCTACCCGCAGGACGTGCTCTCCAGTGTTATTATCCCGATTTTCCGCTAGATCAGCCAGTGCAATGATCATAGCCCTGTTGGAACGGCGCAGCATATCCCGTTCCAGTTGACTTTTCTGGATTTCGACAAGATTCTTACTTAACTTATGCTCTGTAACTATACGCTGATTGATCTGCGCGACTATCAGCTGCATGATTTTTTTGCCAGCGAACAGTCCGATGATTGCCAACAGCAGGGTCAACAGATAGAGAACCCGTTCATGCCATTGACGTTCCTGGGTGAGCTGCTCACCCATTTTGTCAACCATGCGCACATGACCTCGCTCCAACGCCATCATGTCAGCAGAAAGGGCCTGTAGGGCTTCTACAGAGGCTTCAAACAACGGGTCAATCAGCTCATATTGATCCTCTGCCAACCAGATCGGATCGAGTTGCCACAGCCAGCGTCTAGCATCCTCGTAGTAATGCAGCAACTCTGGATAGGATGCACTGGCTTCCCGGTATTGCTGCCACAGGGTAGTGAGCTGGTTAAACTGTGCCTGAATGGTTCGGAAATGGTCCTTGTGGTAGAGGGTTGTTTTCCTGGGTTGGTAGGAGACGATTTGTGACAGGTGTTCCTCAGCGTGGTGAGCCCGAATGCTCTGTAACTCCTCACTGATACGATCACAGATTTTGGCGGATGTGAGATGAAACTGATTGATGATCGCAACCTGTGCATTGAGCCTTGAATGGCTCAGATAGAGATAGATCGTCGGAGAGAGCGACAACGCCAGGATAATGCCGACCAGTAGCAGGACATAGCGACGGATCACCCTCAGGCCTCCATCTCGCTCGAATAGACTAGGATGCTATTCCTTCCGGCTTTCTTGACGGCATACAGGGCCTGATCGGCGTGTTCGAGCAGTTCTTCGCTGGTGTTACCGTGGCTGGGATACAGGCTGACACCGATGCTAACACCGATTTGACAAGAAATTTCGCCAAGATCGAATTCCTGTCCAATGGTATCGATAATTTTTTGCCCGACCACCAGAATATCCTGCAGGTTGGATAAGGTCGTCAGCAGAATACAAAACTCATCACCGCCAAAACGGGCAATGATATCGGCCTTCCTCACCGTGTTGGACAGGCGCTGCACCACCTGTCGCAGCAGTTCGTCACCTGCTCCATGACCGTGCTGGTCATTGACCTGCTTGAATCGGTCCAGGTCGAGAAACATCAGGGCAAATCCGCGCTTTTCCCGTTGCGCCACGGCCAGCTCATGTTCCAGATGTTCCTGAAAGGTGCGACGGTTAAACACGTTGGTGAGTGCGTCATAACGAGCCAATCGGGAGATTTCTTCCTCGATGGTCTTGCGTTCGATGATGCCAGCCAGCGTGTTGGCAATGGTGGTAAAAAACAGCTCCTCATCAGCATCCGGCTTGTGCCCATCGGACACGTAGAGGTTCAGCACCCCTAACAGCCGGTCGTCGATGGCGATAGGAATACAGTAATGGCCATGGGGTGCGATGCCGGGAAAGGTAACGTCGTGCTGATGATCCAGCGATGGCGCAAAAACGATCTGCCTGCTTTGGGCTGCCCGTCCACACAGGCAATAGCCGAAGGGAATCTGCTGGCACAGGCTGAGCAGCGGCGCCGACAGATTTTTCTGTGCCACCATGTCCAGTTCGTTACCCGATGGGCTGACCAGAAAAATGGAACCCTTGCCAAGGATGGAAAGCCAGGAAATGGAGAGAATGATTTCCAGCGCGGTATCCAGTTGTTGCCGCAGCGAAAAGGGCTTCAGGGATGTTTCCAGCAGGGCCGAAATGGCGTTGCGTGATTCCATCGATCGTTGCGAGCGGGCATCTTCCTGCTGGTGCAGAACGGTGGCGCGCAGCGAGTGCAGACCAAAAGCCACATGGTTGGCCATGCGCTCCAGGATGATGATCTTTTCGTCACCGAAACTGTCGACATCCCTGGAGTAAAGGTTAATGACGCCAAACAGCTCTTCCTTGTACAGCAGAGGCATGGCGATGGAGGAGGCAAAATGTTGCGCCTCCGCCTTATTCTTCCAAGGTGCAAAGGAAGGGTCGTTGGGGATGTAACGACTCATCTGGGTCCGGCGTAAGCGCAGGGCGCGCCCTGTTGGACCATTACCCAGCGGTCCTTCAGACCAGGTAATCACCAGGTTTTTGAGATAATTCTTGCCTTCTCCGGCGCTGGCAACAGGATGAACCCGGTCGTCATTCTGGTTGATGAAACCGATCCATACCAAGGCGTAGTCACCATGGGTCAATAAGTGGTCGCAGATATGATTCAAATACTGACTTTCGGTGTCGGCTACGGCCAAGGCATCGTGCACACCACTGAAAACCGTCATCATCCGCTCGGCATCACGCAGTTTCTGCGATATTTTTTTTCGTGAGGTCCGTTCCTTGCGCAGGTTGTGCTGGATGTCGCGTAGCAAGCGGCCCAAATGATCAATTTTCTGGATTATCTCGTCCATCTTGTTGTATTTGATGCCCATGGCTGATTTTTTCCTTATGTTTTACTGGACCATGTGACTCGACTCAGCGCGATTCATGCCAAACTCAAAATACCTTATATTAATAGTAATATCAATCAACTGATTTGGGTAGGGTTGTAACAAAATGCTACCAGACCAGAAAGGGTTGAGGGCAGATTGTTACCGTGGGAACAATAGCGGGTATAGCTGTCGCTGTATCATGGGGACTATCACCGATGATGGGATACTGTTATAATGGTTGATCATGATTCAGAGGTGGACGATTTTTACAAGGGAGAATCATCAATGAGCTGGAGCAATCTGGGCCTTGGCAAGAAAATCCTGGTCGGCATTGGCAGTATGGTGCTGGTGTTAGCCGTTGTCAGCATCTGGAGCGTTGTCGGTATCTCCAGTATGGTCGACGATGGTTTGCAGGTGGTAGGTGGCAACCGTTTACGTGGCGAATTGCTGCAACGGGAGGTGGATCACCTCAACTGGGCCAATAAGGTATCAGCCTTTCTCAACAACGATACCGAGCATAACGAACTGACCGTCCAGTTGGATCATACCCAGTGTGCCTTCGGCAAGTGGTTTTATGGGGAGGGTAGACGGCAGGCTGAAACCCAGTTGCCAGCCTTGAAATCCGTGCTGGAGCAGATGGAGGAACCGCACCGTTTGTTGCATGCCTCCGCTGGCCACATCAAGGCCAGCTACCATCCAGCCGACGATCAGCTGCCCTCCTTCCTGATCAAGCGCGAGGTGGATCACTTGGCGTGGTCCGACAAGGTTCAGCAGGCTATCATGATGGGGCATAAAGATCTTGCTGTTCAACTGGATCATACCAAATGCGGCTTGGGACTGTTCCTGTACGGGGCGGATGGCGACAAGATGGCCCGTTCCGATCCTGAACTGGCCAAGTTGCTGCAAGAGATTAAAGCACCGCACGAGCGACTGCATGGTGGAGGCTCGGTGGTCAAGGCTGCTTTGGTAGCTGGTGATCTCAACAAGGCGCGCGATCTTTACGCCAGTACCATTCAGAAGGCACTGACCGAGACACGCGAGGTGCTGGCCCGTATGCAGACCCGGTCCCAGGAAAACCTGAAAGGTAAGGCGGAGGCCAAGAAGATCTTCTCTACCGAAACACAACCGAAGCTGGCTGCGGTACAGTCCCATCTGCACGAACTGGTCAAGTTGACCAACGATAATATCATGTCGGAATCGGTCATGCTCCATAATGCCGAGCAAACGCGATCGGTCATCATCGTTGTGTCGCTGCTGGCCGCTGTGATTGGTCTGCTGCTGTCGACGGTTATTACCCGTTCCATCGTGCGGCCCATCTCCAGAAGCATCGAATTTGCCCAGCAGGTGGCCCAAGGCTATCTGAGTGGTACCCTGAACATCCAACAGCGTGATGAAGCCGGGATACTGGCCCAGTCTCTCAACAGCATGGCCCAGAAGCTCTGCTCGGTCACCATCGAAACCAACAAGGCGGTCGGTGTGATTACCACCAGTGGGGAGGAGCTGTCTGAAAAGGCCAGCGTCATGTCGCAATCGGCTGCGGCGCAGGCGGCTTCGATTGAGCAGACCTCCGCTGCCATCGAAGAGATGAACGATCGCATCCGGCAGAATTCGGACAATGCCCAGCAGACTCAGCAGATTGCCACCCAGACAGCGCGCGATGCCGTGTCGGGTGGTGAGGTCGTGTCTCAGGCGGTGACGGCGATGCGGGCTATCGCGGATAAAATCTCCATTATTGAGGAAATTTCGCGTCAGACCAACCTGCTAGCCCTCAATGCCGCCATTGAGGCGGCCCGTGCTGGTGAACATGGCAAGGGCTTTGCCGTTGTGGCGGCTGAGGTGCGCAAATTGGCGGAACGCAGCCAGATTGCTGCCGGACAGATTGGACAGATCTCGGCCTCCAGTGTTGAAACGGCCGAAAAGGCAGGTAGTATCATCGACAAGCTGATTCCTGATATCCAGAAGACCGCTGAACTGGTGCAGGAGATCGCCTCCCTGAGTCTGGAACAGAGTCAGGGCATCAACCAGATCAATCAGGCGATTCAGCAGGTTGATCAAACGGTCCAGCAGGGAGCGGGTATGTCGGAGGAGCTGGCTGCTGTTGCTGAGGAGTTGTCAGCGCAGTCCGATAAATTACAATCCATTATCTCCTTCTTCAAACTGACAGGTAAAATATGTTAACCCAATCAGAACAGCCGCTGCGTGCCGCCGTGATTGGTGTCGGTCACCTCGGACGGTTTCATGCCCAGAAATTCAAGCGTATCGCTGGCGTGGAACTGGTCACCGTGGTCGATACCGATGCCGCGCGGGCGCGTCAGGTAGGGGAAGAGCTGCAGATACCCTGGACCGACGACTTCCGCCCCTTGCTGGATCATCGTGTTGATCTGGTCTCAATTGCTGTGCCGACCCGACATCATTTTGCCGTTGCGAAGGCTTGTCTGTCGGCAGGCATTCATGTGCTGCTGGAAAAGCCGATGACGGTGACCCAACGAGAATCGGCCAAGCTGGTGCAACTGGCCCAGCGCCGTGACTGTCTGCTGCAGGTGGGCCATATCAAGCGGTTTCATCCCTGTGTCGAGGCGGTGCGTCAGGGTGACTACCTGCGTCGTCCCCGTTATATCCAGTCTCATCGCATGGCCCCCTTCAAGGACCGTAGTCTTGATGTCGATGTGGTGCTGGACCTGATGGTGCACGATATCGATCTGGCCCTGCTGTTTGCCGGGGCTGAGGTCGTATCCATTGAGGCCTTTGGTCGGTCTATGCTGGATCACTCCCGCAACGATATCGCTACCGCCCGTCTCTTTTTTGCCAATGGCTGTGTGGCCGACCTCAATGTTTCACGGGTGGCCCATGAAGCGCAGCGAACCCTGAGTCTGTTTCAGAAGCAGGGCTCTATTACCATCGATTTCATCGCCAAAACGATTGAACTGGCCACCAAAACGCCTGCCACGGCACAGGGATCGATCTCTGATGTGACCCGACGCCTCATGCCGGTGAACGACCAGGATGCCCTGGAACAGCAGATCCGTTCCTTCTGTCATGCCGTGCGCCATCATCTCCCCGTCGAAGTGGACGGTAGAGTGGGTCACAAGGTGTTGACTCTGGCGCTGGCTGTTCTGGAAAGCATCCAGGCAGGGAAACGCATGGCCCGCAAAATGCGCCGATGAAACTTGCACGTGGATTGCATCATATCCCTGATGGTTGGCGCGGATGTGTCGTCACCATAGGTAATTTTGACGGGGTTCACCGCGGTCACCAGTCGTTGCTGTCGACCACGACGTATCTGGCCCAGGAGCATGGCGTGCCGGCTATTGCCATCACCTTCGAGCCCCATCCCCGGGCTTTGCTGCAGTCCGGCAGGGTTCCAGACCGATTGACGACACTGTCTGGCAAATTGCGCTGTATGACACAGCAGCAGCTGGATGGCGTGCTGTTGTTGCGCTTCACACCACGACTGGCAGCGCTGACCCCTGAGCAGTTTGTCGAGATGGTGCTGGTTGAGGCGCTGGCGGTGCGTGCCGTTGTGGTAGGTGGCAATTTCCGTTTCGGTGCCGGTGGGGCTGGCCATGTCGATACCTTGACCACTATGGGTGCGCGGCGCGGTTTTACCGTGGTGCAGCCTGCGGATGTTCTGACTGATGGTACCATCGTTTCCTCGACCCGTATCCGGCAACTGGTGCAACAGGGGCAGCTGACTGCAGCCAGTCGGTTGCTGGGCTGGCCATTCGAGATTGAAGGAAGGGTGCACCAGGGAGACCAGCGCGGCCGGTCGATGGGTTATCCGACCGCCAATCTTCCCATGACCGGTGTGACCCATCCACCCAAGGGTGTCTACGTAGCAGCCATGGCGTCAAGGGAACTTGCGTGGCAGCCGGCTATTGCCAATCTGGGCAACAACCCGACTTTTGGTTGGCACCCGTTGCGACTGGAGGTGCATCTGTTGAGGCAGTCGGCTGTTGCACTCTATCACCGCAAGGTGCGCGTCCGCCTTTACCATCGGTTACGCGATGAGAAGGTCTTTCCCGATGTACAGTCCCTGCGGCGCCAGATTGCCCTGGATATCGAGCAGGCAGAACATCATTTGACGACCATTCCTTATGAGGAGTAACGCTGTATGATGAGTCGCTTATTGACTGCAGCCCAGATGCAGGCCGCTGATCGTCGCACCATAGAGGAGCTGGGTCTACCGGGCGTTGTCCTGATGGAAAATGCTGGTGCAGCAGTGGTTGCGGCCATCTACAGCCGGATGCCATCGTTGCAGCAACTGCGTCCGGTACTGATCCTGGCAGGAATGGGTAACAACGGTGGCGACGGTTTTGTCGTGGCTCGTCGTTTGCTGACCGATGGCATTCGAGTCAAGGTGTTGCTGTTTGGTCGTATGGATCAGGTCAGTGGTGATGCCCGTATTCACGGCCAAGTTTTTCTGGCTCTCGGTGGTGAACTGGTTGAGATGCAGAACAACGGCGATATGGAACCGTTTCCTACTTGGTTGGCCCATGCTTCCCTGGTGGTGGATGCCTTGTTTGGCACCGGTCTCAGTCGCCCGATCAACAACCTGCCTGCTCATGCGATCACCATGGTCAACGCTGCCCATGTACCGGTGATGGCGATTGACCTGCCATCTGGCATTGATGCTGACAGTGGACGCGTTCTGGGTTGTGCCATACAGGCTCATTGGAGTGTCGCTATCGCCGCCGAAAAAATTGGCCATCGTCTTCATCCCGGTGCGGCTCACTGTGGTGAGGTGATTCTGGCGCCCATCGGTATTCCAGATCGATTGATCAACATCCCGGAGCATCGGGTAGCTATCAACCGTCCTGATGATCTGGTGTTGCCGCAGCGTCCAGTCAACTCGCACAAGGGCCACTTTGGCCATTTGCTGATCCTGGCCGGGAGCATGGGTAAGTCGGGTGCTGCCGTCCTGACCGCCATGGGCGCGTTGCGTGTTGGTCCCGGATTGGTGACCGTGGCGACGCCGAGCGCCGTTCTGCCACAGATTGCTGTGCAGGTACCCGAGGCGATGACTCTGGCACTGCCCGATTATGACAGCGATGAGTCTCCAGGTATCAACACCCTCGATACCATCCTGTCCAGCGGTTTTCACCCGCGTGCCATGGCGATTGGTCCCGGGCTGGGCAATAATCGCCGTTGGTCGGTGGTGCTGCAGGAATTGTTAACCCGCATGGATGATATTCCGGCGGTGCTGGATGCGGATGCTCTCAATCTGCTGGTGCGCAATGGTGTCTCTTCCATTGCCCGTTTGGCTGGGGAGCGCAAGGCGCCGCTGGTGATTACACCCCACCCGGGGGAAATGTCGCGGCTGGTCGGGCTATCGGTCGATAAAATCCAGTCGGACCGGCTGGAGATTGCCATGCGTACTGCCCAGGAATGGAAAGTGTGGGTGGTGCTGAAAGGGGCTGGAACCATTATCGCCACACCAGCAGGACAGGCGTGGATCAACACCACCGGCAATCCCAGCTTGGCTGTTGGAGGTAGTGGTGACCTGCTGACAGGCATTATTGCCGGCTTGATGACGCAGGGCATGGCTGCTGAGCAGGCTTGCCGTTACGGCGTCTGGCTCCATGGTGCTTCGGCTGATGCCTTGGCCAGCAGTCGTGGTGGTCCTATTGGCATCCTGGCCAGGGATCTGCTGCCTCATCTGGAAGCCATCCATAATCAGCGCCCATAATCAACGCCATCCATAATCAGCATCAGTCACCATGCAATACCGCCTGTTTGGTCATCGCACTGGTCGTCAGATCTCGGTATTGACTTTGGGGACCATGCGTTTTCTGCATGGCTGGGATGCCCCGCACGATGACTTGCCTGAGGATAGCTGCCACAACAGTGAGGCTATCTTACGGGTGGCGTTGCAGTCTGGTATCAACCTCATTGAGACGGCGCGCGGTTACGGCAAGAGTGAGCGGCTGATTGGTCGCGCCCTGGCCCGTATCGGTCGGCCCCGTTCTTCCTACCTGTTGATGACCAAGGCCGCTCCCTTGCCGTCGGCGCGCCAGATGCGCCTTGCCATTGATGAATCGTTGCAACGTCTTGGGGTCGATTTTATCGATTTTTTTGCCCTGCATGGCCTGAATACCCACGATGATCGATCGGCTGTTTTTGGGCCGGATCGTGCCTTGGCCGGTTTGCAGCAGGCTCAGGCCGAGAGATTGATCGGACATATAGGCTTCTCAACCCATGCGACGTTTGAACAGATTGAGCCACTGATCGCCACTGGTGTATTCGATTTCGTCAACCTGCACTACTATGCCTTTCGGCCCGGCAACCGACCTGCAGTGGCCATGGCGCATCAGGCTGGCATGGGAGTTTTGATTATCTCTCCCAACGATAAGGGTGGCCATCTGTATCAGCCATCGCATCGGTTGCAGCAGTTGACCGCTCCTCTTCATCCGGTCCACTACAACGAGCGCTGGTTATTGCGCCAGTCCCAGGTGCATACGCTCAGCATCGGTCTGAGCGAACCGGATCAGCTAGCCATCCATCTGGCCTCGCTCGATAAGGAGTGGGATGAGGTGGAGCAGGACGTGGCTGATCGTCTGGATCAGACCGGCCGTCAATCGCCCTGGTATGGCTGTCTCAGCTGTACGCGCTGTTTGCCCTGTCCACAACAGATCGATATTCCGGAATTGTTGCGGTTGGCCTGTCTGGCCGATTGTTTTGGCCTATCCAGCTATGCGCACGACCGTTATGGCCAGATGCGTCCGGGGGATCGCTGGGTACCTGGAGCTCCGGGTGATCGTTGTGACCGCTGTGGTGACTGTTTGCCCCGTTGTCCGGCCCAGCTCGTGATTCCGGAGCAGTTGCAACGGGCCCATCATCTGCTTGCTGCGATATGAAGACCACCCCGCAACAACGCATCCTGCTCGTTGACGATGACGCTGGTATCCTGCTGCTTTTTTCGGCTGTACTAGCGGAGGACGGCTTTAACGTCGTCACAGCGGATAGCATGACGGCTGCGCTGCATCAGCTTGATCAGCCGGTGCGGTTCGACCTGATTCTGACCGATATTCGGCTCGGTGAACAGAGTGGTATCGATCTGCTGCGTCAGATACGGATTCGCAAACTGGATGGCTACGTACTGCTGATGACCAGCTATCCTGACATGGATTCCATCCAGGAAGCTTTGCACTATGGTGCGTTTGACTACCTGACCAAGCCGGTAACACCGGAGATTTTGTTGCGACAGGTTCATGCTGCCTTGGCACACCAGCGGTTGCGCGATGAGAAAGAAAATTACCGGCGCCATCTGGAAGCGATCTTTCGCAGCGTCCAGGATGCCATCCTGACCGTGGATCCACAGCGCTGCCTACATCAGTATAATGAGGCTGCCCGCCTGCTGTGCGATCTTCGCGATACCATGGTGGGACAGCCGCTGCCAGAGCAGGGTTCCGCTTGTCTGGTAGCCTGTCGTGAGATTGTCGCACAGTTGTTCAACGACCATCGTCCTGTCCGGAACCATTCAATCCAGTGCGTTGATGCCAGTCAGAGCAGACGCATGCTCTCGATCGCCGCATCGCCTCTGCTGGATGAAATGTCTGCCTTTGCTGGCGCGGTGGTCGTTATTCGTGATGATACCCGTCTGGCCACTCTGGAGCGGGATCTGCGTCAGCGGCGCCAGTTTCATGGTATGATCGGCAAAAGCCACGCCATGCAGCAGATTTACGGTCTCATTGAGACACTGGCCGATGTTGAAAGTACGGTGCTGATTCGCGGTGAAAGTGGTACCGGCAAGGAGCTGGTGGCCGAGGCCCTACATCACCAGGGGCGGCGCAGCCGTCAGCCACTGGTATCGGTCAACTGCTCAGCCCTGACCGATACCTTGCTCGAAAGCGAACTGTTTGGTCATGTACGCGGTTCCTTCACTGGCGCTATCCACGACCGTAACGGGTTGTTCCAGATGGCGGATGGGGGGACCATTTTTCTCGATGAAATCGGTGACATTTCGTCAGCCATGCAGATGCGCCTGCTGCGTGTGTTGCAGAAGAAAGAATTTCAACGTGTTGGCGATACTAAAACCATCAGGGTTGATGTGCGGGTGGTGGCCGCTACCCACCACGATCTACGCCAGCAGGTACAACAGGGCCTGTTTCGGGAAGACCTGTATTATCGGCTTAAGGTGGTTGAAATCATGATTCCTCCCTTGCGTGAGCGCAGGGAAGATATTCCACTGCTGATTGAAGCCTTTATCGAACGGTTCAATCAGCGGTTCCAGAGGGGCAGGATCATCCAGGCCATGACCGATCAGGCCATGGCCGTTTGTCTCCGTTACCATTGGCCTGGCAACATTCGCGAACTGGAACATGCCATCGAACATGCCTTCATCCTGTGTCAGGGGGTTGTGCTGGATGTTCCCCATCTGCCGGTAGAATTGGCACAAGCCGTGGTAAGCAGGCAACAGGAGAAGAACGTTGACAAAGATCAGGCTGGCCTTCATCATCGTCACCGGGACGAGCGCCAGCATATTGTCCAGATTTTGCAACAGCATGGCTGGGTGGTGACCAGAGCGGCCCATGCGCTGGGTTGTAGCCGAAGCACGCTTTATCGTCGCATGAAAGAACTGGGTATTCAATGAGGGAATGGGTTGATGGCCATATTGTTCGATGCTGATTTTCACGATCTGATTGACCTGTTACCAGATGCGTTGTTGCTGGTACAGGGATCGACAGTGATTTACGGCAATCCCTCTGCCACAACACTGATCGGGCCTATGACCGGGCAGGACGGGTTGCCGTGTTCACTGGAACAGTTGTTTCGGACCGAGGATTATCACCGTATTCTCGAATCAGCCAGTCATCAGACGGCAGAGGCGGTTCTGGAGGCGACCTTGCTGAGTAGCAGCGGTGAATCCATCCCAGTCGAGGTCACTGTGCGCCAGGGTGTGCTGCATGAACAGACCATCCTGCTGTTGATTGCCCATGATCTGCGTTATCGACGCAGACTGGAAGAACATATTCGCCGTCAGGCCAACTACGATGCCCTGACCGGGCTGCCCAACCGGGCCCTCTTCCTCGACCGCATGCAGCACGAAATCATACGTGCCAGGCGTACTAAAAGTCGGGTTGCCCTGATGTTCATTGATCTGGATCGGTTCAAATGGGTTAACGATACCCTGGGGCACGCTGCCGGTGACCAGTTATTGCGTGAGGCGGCAGCGCGCCTGCTGGCCTGCCATCGTGAATCGGACACCGTGGCCCGTTTGGGTGGTGATGAATTTACCGTTATTCTGCCTGACATGGCCCGTGGTCCTCATGCTGAACGGGTGGCGTCCCAGATTCTGAAGCAGTTGGCGCGTCCTTTCGTTCTGGAGGGACAGGAAGCTTACATCTCTGGTTCGATCGGGGTGACCATCTTTCCCGATGATGCCGACGACATGGATGGCCTGTTGAAAAATGCTGACTGTGCCATGTACCATGCCAAATCCGATGGCCGTAACGCCTACCGCTTCTTTACGCCGGATATGCACGCCGAGGCCCAGGACCGCATGGAGCTGGAGAAACATCTACATAAGGTGCTGGAACGCCAGGAACTGGTCATTCACTACCAACCCATTGTTGATTTGCACAACCGTTGTGTGGTGGGGGCTGAGGCTCTGCTGCGCTGGGCCCATCCAACACGGGGACTGATGTCGCCCGATCTGTTTCTGCCCTTGGCCGAGGAGATCGGCCTGTTGGGACAGATCACCGAATGGACCATTATGACCGCCTGCCAGCAGACCCAGCAGTGGCGTGTGGCCAAAAAACGCAGCAATCTGTTTATCTCGCTCAACCTCTCTTGTACGCGCTGCCGTGAATTATCGACCGACAATAAATTGTCCGAGCTGTTGCAACAAACCCAGCTGCCGCCAACAGCACTGGTGTTTGAAATTACCGAAAATATCATCTCTGAAGACCCGGTCAAGGCCATGGCCATGCTGCATCAACTACGTCATCTCGGCGTACAGTTGTGGCTTGACGATTTTGGTACTGGCAATTCCTCTCTCAGTGTTCTCAAGCGGCTACCCGTGACTGGGGTCAAGATTGATCGCTCCTTTACACCGGATGCCCTGACGGACCAGGAGACCGGCTTGCTGGTACGAGCCATTGTCTCACTGGCCAGTAGTCTCCACCGTAAGGTGATTGGTGAAGGAGTGGAAACCGAGCGGCAGGAGCATTTTCTGCGCGAGCAGGGCTGTGATATGGCCCAGGGCTATCTCTACGGCCGTCCTATGTCAGCTGACGAGTTTGGTGAGCTGTTGTAACAAGGCGATCAAAATACGATCCTGCTTCAACTTGGCTTCAGTTTGGTCTGCTACACTGTTTCCTGGTGAATCATGATCAATCGAATCCAGGGTGATAGAACAATGTCTCTGTTTCGGGTTAAAGATCGTACCGGATGGCTGTTGCCCATCGTTTTCCAGTTGCGACATTATCAGTTGGTGTGGTTAAAAGGGGATCTGGTGGCTGGTCTGACGGCCTGTGTCATCATGATCCCATCCGTGCTGGCCTATGCCGAATTGGTTCATATGCCACCCATTGCTGGTATTTATGCAGCTCTGGCATCGGCGGTGGGCTATGCCCTGTTTTCTTCATCACGTCATGTGATTGCTGGTCCCGATGCGGCCATTGGGTTGCTGGCTGGTGCAGCGATTCTGCCACTGGCAGCGGGTGATCCGGGTCGGATGGCCATGCTGGCGGCCACTTTGGCTCTGCTATCTGGGATCATCCTCATACTGGCGGCCCACTTGCGGGTGGGGGCCATTGCCGATTTTCTCTCTCGTCCGGTGCTGATTGGCTATCTGAACGGGGCCTCCCTGGTGCTTGCCGCCACTCAGGCAGGTAAACTGTTTGCCATCAAGACGCATGGGGAGGACTTCTTTCCCATTCTGGAGCAGATTATCGATGGACTGCCAACGACCCATTCGCCTACCCTGATTTTCGGTGTGCTGCTGATCCTGTTCATGATCGTTCTGTCACGTACCGTGCCATTTATTCCGGGAGCCTTAGCGGTTTCGGTGGTGGCCATACTATCGACCTACTGGCTTGATCTGGGCAAGATGGGAGTGGCTTTGGTCGGTCGGGTACCGGCTGGTGTGCCCGATTTTGCCATGCCTGTTCTGCATTGGGCCGATATACCGGCTTTGGCCCCGGCAGCGCTGGCGATAGCCTTTCTCACTTTCTCGGACGGCATTTTGTTGGCGCAGGCCTTTGCAGACAAAAATCGTTACGAGATCCATCCCAACCGGGAGTTGACAGCCCTGGGTATTGCCAACGTCAGTGCGGCGCTGTGGCAAGGCTTTCCGGTATCGGCCAGCCAGTCCCGTACCTCAATCGTTGATGCGTCTGGGGGCAAGAGTCAGCTGGCCCAGCTGGTTGCTGCAGGGGGGTTGCTGCTGTTTCTCTATTACGGCACCAATCTGCTGGTTTTTCTGCCCAAGGTAGCCCTAGCCGCCATTCTAATTGTCACAGCGATGGGCATGCTGGAACTGGCCGCCCTGCGCGATCTCTATCGGGTCGATCGTTTTGAGTGTCTCATGTCGGTTGCTGTAACCTTGGCGATTCTGGTTGCTGGTGTGGTGCCCGGTATCATCCTGGGGCTGCTGATCTCCCTGATCGGGATCATCGTGGAGATATCCCGTCCTGGTGACGCCATCCTGCACCGTTTGGGGCCAGGGAAAAAGTTTCACGATTTTGGCCGTGATATTCCAGCCGATGTTGATCCTGTGCCAGGCCTGTTGGTTTATCGACTCTATGCCCCGCTCATTTTTGCCAATGCCCGCCATGTCACCAGCCGCCTGCGTGCTTTGGTCGCTGAGGCCGATCCTCCCATCCGGTGGATCATTATCGACGCCCAGGCCATTACCGACATGGATATCACCGCCGCACAGCGCTTTGCTGAAATGTATCGTGAGATGCAGGCGGCCGGTATCGAGATCAAGATTGCCGATACGCCAAGGCCGTTCATGGCCCAGTTGAAAAAAGTAGGCATTTCAGAAACCATCGGCAGCTACCAGTTTTATGTATCGGTCAGGGAGGCCGTCGAGGACTACGAGGCCATGCTGCAGCCGGTACAGGAGATCACCCTGCTGGTGCAGGACTATGACCACCCTGAGGGTTACCGGGTCCATTTCCGTCGTGAAGGTTCCAACATGACCGCTACCTGTAGCTGTGAATTGCAGGAAGATGAGGCCGTCTGTAGCCATCTGTTGGCGGTACTACTGGAAGGTGAAGGCGATCTCAACCTGCTGGAGGGCACTCTGCATGACGTGGAACGTGTCAGGCAAATGATGGTTGGAACAGACATTGAGGCGGCGATGGAGAGAATGCTGTCGGCCAATCAGGTGATCCATTCGGCGCAGAAGGAGTATCACCAAGCCAGGGAATCGTTGCGTCAGGCTATTAATGACTGACTTGTGGACTGACTTGTGTGTCGCTGAAGCTACGCTGATAGACCTGATGGGTGACCAGCAAGCGGTAGAGAGTACGGCGCAATGTCTCATCCTGCACCGTTGCACAGGCCTGTTCAGCCTTGAGCTGTTCCTGTTCTGATGCTGGGGGTAATGCCGGACCGGGTTGATACTGATAGCGGCTGGCCTGTTGGCCACGACTACGCAGCGAGCCCTGTTGCAGACGGATCTCGCGTACACTGCCCGGCGGCAGCAGTTGCTGTATCTTGTCGAGTATTTCCGGTTTGAGAAAGGTCAGCTGCGTCATCCAGGTGGAGAGATCCACCCGGATGACCAATACGCCGTTGGTCAGGCGTACTGGCTCGGTGTGCCGGGCGATGGGATCGCCGAAAATGTGGTGCCAGTACTTCCAGAGTCCCTGGGCCCGGCTGTTGGGATGCTCCAGCAGCCGGTTGGCTACCGAACGAATGATCTCGCCAACAGGCTGGATCGGATCGGTCTGGTTCGGCATCTTGCTGGTCTATCGTTTCCAGAACCAGGATGAGAAAAAGATCATCACCGTGAACAGCTCCAGCCTACCGACAATCATGAGAGAGGCCAGCAGCACCTTTCCCAGTGGATGGACGGCAGAGAAATTATCCATGGCGCCCACTTCGCCCACTCCCGGGCCAACGTTGGCAATAGCGGTGAGTGAAGCACTCATGGCGCTGGGCAGGTCCATGCCCAGCACATTGAGCGCTATGCCAACAGCAACCATCATCAGCAGATAGAGGATGGTCATGGCGACGCTGGCTTCGATGATTTCGCTGTGCAACGGATGGCCGCCAACTTTTGTCACGACCACCTGGGAAGGCTTCATCATGCGCCGTGCCGTTACTGGTATCAGGCTGAGCAGAATCTGCAGCCGTACCACCTTGATGCCACCACCGGTCGAACCCGCCATTCCACCCGGAATCATAAGGGCCACGAGCAGGAATTGCATCAGGGCTGGCCATTGTTCCCAGTCAATACTAGCAAAACCGGTGGTAGTCATGATGGAGACCACCTGGAAGAAGGCATGACGCAGGGCGGATTCTACGGTATCCATGCCCGGGAACTGCTGGGCATAGAGTGTGGCAGCGATGACCAAACTGAAGCCACAGATCAACATCAGGTAACCGCGCAACTCAACATCGGAGAGGGCAGCGGTATCCCCTCTCATGAAAACGCGATAGTGAATGACAAAATTGGCCCCACCCATGGCCATAAACAGGGTACACCACCACTGGGCTGCAGGGGAAAAGGCACCGAAGCTGGCATTCCTGGTCGAATAGCCACCGGTGGCCAGAGCGGTAAAGGCATGACAGAAGGCATCGTAAAGGGACATGCCGGAAAAGTAGAAGCAGATGACAGCGGCCAGGGTGATGCCAACGTAGATTGACCAGAAGATGCGTGCTGTAGTGGCTAGGCGTGGCACCAGCCGATCCTTGCTCGGTCCGGGTACCTCGGCCTTCATCAGCTGCATGCCACCGACGCCGAGAAAGGGCAGAATAGCAATAGCCAGCAACAGGATACCCATGCCTCCAATCCATTGCGTCATGGCGCGCCACAGCAGCAGGTTTTTGGGCCAGACCTCGATATCGGTCAGTACCGACGATCCGGTGGTGGTCAGGCCGGAGGCGGTCTCGAAGAAGGCATCAATCCACCCCAGCAGATCAGCAAAGACATAGGGCAGTCCACCCAGAAAGGCGGCCATGAACCAGACTACACTGGTAATCAGAAAGCCATCCTTGGCCGATAACTTCCGGTCGGCCCTGCTTGTCGTAGTCCAGCCGAGCAGGAAAACGGTCAGTGAACACAGCATCGACAATTCCATGGCCACGGCTGACTCGCCAACCGCCACGGCGTACAACAGGGGTACTGTTTGATAGACGGTCAGTATGCCGGACACCAGCGCCAGCACCCGTAAATCCATACGCAGGTTCATGCTGCCTCCAGCATTCTGCCAATGTGGCGCAGGGTACCAGAGGGAGCAATGAAGAGGGCCTTATCACCGGGTGTCAACATCAGATTACCGTGCGGAATCAAGATGGCCTGGTCACGCATGACGGCGGCAATAATCACTCCTTTGGGCAATCCCAGCCGGTTGATCGGGTGATGGTCCAAACGGCTGTTGGCACGAACCTCGACGAAAACGGCTTCAAGGCGGCCATTCAACATCGGGGCAACGTCAATCATTTGGCCGGTACGCAGAATGCGCAGAATCATGCCCACCGCCGCCAGTTTCGGGCTGACGGCGGCATCGATCCCCACCGATGGAGCCATGTTGAGATAAGCCTCGTTGTCCATCACAGCTATGACTCGTTTGACGTTGAGTTTGTGAGCCATCAAGGCAGCAATGAAATTGACCTCGTGTTTGTTGGTGATACCAACGAAAGTCGAAGCCCCATCCAGCTCGTCACGCATTTTATTGTGATCGGTGGCACCGCCATTGATGACGGTCAGGCCATCCATGGTCTCGGCCAGCCAGCGGCAGCGGCTACGGTCCCGCTCGATGATGGTGACATCGATGCCCCCCTTGAGTAGCTGCTCGGCAACGCGGGCTCCCATCCAGCCGCCGCCAGCCAGCAGCACCTTGCGCTGTTTGGTGGCGTGCAAGCCAAACAGGTTGCGTACCTTGGTGTTGTTGAAGCCAAGGCCGGTAGTGACATAAATGCGGTCGCCGGCTTGCAACACGGTTTTGCCGGTCGGCACGATGATCTCTCCCTGCTGTTCCACGGCCACGATCAGGGTCTGGGTTTCTGGCAGAACGGCAAGCTGCATCAGCGGTTGACCAATCAGGGGACTGGATACATCCAGGGAAAACCCGGCGATACGTACTGCTCCACCCAGAAAAGAGGTGACTTCAAAGGCGCGCGACACTTCCAGCAGATCCAGCAACCGTTCGACGGCAGCCTGTTCTGGACTGAACACCAGCGTGCGATCCAGACTACGTTCTTGCCACAGGCCACTGTTTTCCATGTAATGCTGACCGCGCAGACGGACAATGGTGCGAGCGTTCCTGTTTTGCGACTGCACAATGAGCGACAGGACAATATTGGTTTCATCCGAGTCGGTAACGGCTAGCACCAGATCCGCCTGCTCCAGACCGGCCTGCTGCATGACGCCTCGACCGGTAGCCTCTCCCAGCAGGGTCTGGATATCGAGGCTTTCCTGGATCTCCTGGATGATTTCCGGACGGTGATCGACCAGCGTGACATTGTGATCCTGTTCGGTCAGGAATTTGGCAACGGTGTTACCTACCATGCCAGCACCAAAAATGATGACGTTCATGTAAAGTCGCTACTCCTGTGACTCCATGTGAGAATTCATACAACGGGGAAGCATAGCATACCCAGATGAATCAATAAAAGCCATTGCAAACCGATCCGATCGGGGGGTATCCTGAACAGGAAGTAGGTGTATAGATATTTATATTAACTGCTATCAATCCGTATCGAGGTTATGATTATGGTGAATCATGATGGAGCAACATCAGGGAGCTCATTGGCCAACCATGACGATCGTGTCGTCAAACTGGCGATTGCAGCGATTGGCGTTGTCTTTGGCGATATTGGCACCAGTCCGCTCTATGCCTTCAAGGAGGTCATGGGTAGTGGATCCGTGACGGTGACACCCGATAATGTCTATGGCGCCATATCGCTCATTTTCTGGACCTTGACCATTATCCTGACCATCGAATACCAGTTTTTTATTACCCGCGCTGATAACAAGGGGGAAGGGGGTATCCTGGCCATGGTGGCCTTGGCGATGCGCAATATGGCCCCGTTCCCCAGAATACAGAAGGCGGTGTTTTTTGTCGGTATGGCCAGTGTGGCGCTCTTTTTTGGCGATGGGGTCATTACGCCAGCCATCTCGGTGCTGAGCGCTGTGGAAGGTCTGGAGGTAGCGACTCCCTTTTTCAAGCCCGCTGTAGTACCCATCAGTCTCACGGTGCTGTGTATCCTGTTTTTTTTCCAGTACAAAGGGACGGCCAAGGTAGGGGCCCTGTTTGGACCGGTCATGATTGCCTGGTTTGGTTCCCTGGCCCTGATCGGTGTCAGCCACATCATCGCCAATCCGGGCGTCTTGCAGGCGCTTGATCCGCGTTATGGCGTAAAATTCCTGCTGTCCCAGGGGGGTCATGCCATGATGGTACTGGGAGCGGTATTCCTGGCGGTCACCGGGGCCGAGGCCCTTTACGCCGATATGGGCCATTTTGGTCGACGCGCCATCAATCTGGCTTGGGTCAGTTTCGCTTTTCCGGCGCTGGTCCTGAACTATCTGGGCCAGGGTGCGGCGGTATTGGACAATCCCGAGGCCGTGACCAACCCCTTTTATCTGTCGGTGCCATCATGGGGGCTCTACCCCATGGTTGCCTTAGCCACCATGGCGACCGTCATTGCTTCACAAGCAGTCATATCGGGTGCTTTTTCGGCCAGTTTTCAGGCCATTCAGTTGGGGCTGTTGCCACGCCTGACCATCAAGCATACCTCCCATACCGACAAAGGGCAGATTTATGTGCCGGCCATCAACTGGACCTTGCTGGTGGCTGTCATCATGCTAATTCTCATGTTCCAGAGTTCAGGGCATCTGGCAGCGGCTTATGGCATCGCCGTTACAGGCACTATGATCACCGTCACCTTCTTCGCCTTTACCATCGTGTTGCGCCAGCTGTTTCGCTGGAGTTGGCCGACGACACTGCTGCTATTGACCTTCTTTATGGTACTGGATCTGACCTTCTTCATTGCCAACGTACTCAAGATCCCTGATGGAGGCTGGTTCTCGTTGTTACTGGGAGGGACGATCTACTTCCTGATGTCCACCTGGCATCAGGGCCAGAACCTGTTGTCGCGTGTGGTACGCAAAGAGCAGATTCCCCTGGGACCATTCTTGCGCCAACTGGAAGAACATGCCCCGACAAGGGGACCCGGGATTGCTGTCTACATGACTCAGAATCCGGATGTGGCTCCTGTGCCATTGGTGCAACTGCTGCGGCATGCCTGGTTTCTGCATGAAACCGGCATCATTCTCAGCGTCAACATTCATGAGAAGCCATTTATCCAGGAACAGGCACGTATTGAGGTAAAACCATTAGCCAGCCGATTCTATTGTGTGGTGATTCACTTTGGCTTTATGGAGCATCCGGATGTTCCTAAGGCATTGGAAGCTTTGCAACTCGATGGCGAGCCATTCATGATGGAGGAGGCCGCCTTTTTTGCCGGTAACACCCTGTTTCTGCCATCGGGAGAGCGGGTCGGGATGCCACAGTGGCGCTTGAGATTCTTTTTGGCGCTGGTGCATCTTTCCAGGAGTGCGCCCAGTTTCTTCAACCTGCCGCCACGTCAGGTGGTGACGATTGGATCACAGATAGTGATCTCCCGGTAACTGCAGCAAGGTGTTGTTGCCGTGCGTGTAGACAGGTGATGATAGCGGTACCATGACGACGGATTGATTGCCTGCAACGGCTGCGCTATGGTACGATCAGGGAGGATTGATCAGCACCATTGATCACGACAGCATCTACCATCAGCTCTACACCCACCCGCACCATGAACAGGGAATAAGGTGGATGAGGCCAGGGTGCCCCTTGACCTACTGGAGGTAAAAAGTATGTTGCAGACCAATATGGAAAAATGGCGCGAAAAAATAGTTCGGTGATGATGCCCAAGTAGCACACTGAGTCACGCTAAATGTAAGGAGATCAAGTCATGAAACGCCGTGAATTTCTGCAATCGTCCATCGCTGCCGTGGCTGCCAGCACGGCTGGCTTGCCTGCCCTGGCGGTAGCCGACAAGGCGGCGGACAAGCCGAGCATCCGAAGCTACCGGCCTCTGGGTAAAACCGCCATCAACATGAGCGACATCTCCTTTGGTGCTGGCAAACTGCCCTCAGCGGCCATGATTCTGCGAGCCATCGACCAGGGCGTCAATTATTTCGATACCGCACCCGATTATGGCAACAGCGAAAGCCTGATCGGGGAGGCCATGACGCGGTTCAAGCAACGCGATAAAATCTACATCGCCTCGAAATATTGCTCCCCTACCCCCTACCCGGCTCACCTAGCGCTGGGTGCCAGCAAGGCCGATTACATCGCTGCTGTCGATGCCAGCCTGAAACGGATGAATCTGGACTATCTGGACGTCGTTTTTGTCCATGCCATCGGTGAAAAGTCAGCCTCGCTGGAACAGGAGCAACAGCGCCTGCTGGATGAGGCGATGTTGTTGGCCACCGAAACCCTGAAGAAGGCGGGTAAGGTGCGCTATCTGGCCGTCTCCTCCCATGGTCCCAACAATCTTGAACCGCTGCTGACCAAAGCCGTGACCAGTGGCCATTTCGATCTGATCATGACCGCCTTTAATTTCATGAAGTTTCCTAAACTGCCCGAGGTGATCAAAACAGCCGCTGAAAAAGGCGTTGGCATCATCGCCATGAAAACGCTGGCCGGAGCGAAGGAAAATCACGTCGAACCCGGAGCGGCCATCTTTGAACATGCCGCCTTTCGCTGGGTGCTGAAACATCCGCAGGTGGCTGGACTGGTGGTGACCATCAAGACCGTAGAGGATCTGAACCTCTATCTGCAGGCCTCTGGTACACCCTTCACGGTGGCTGATCAGCGCACTCTTGACCGCTACGCCAGCCGCTATAGCCAGATTTACTGCCGCACCGGCTGCGGCGACTGCATGGACTCCTGCCCCCAGGGGGTCGATATCGCCAATATCCTGCGCCACCAGATGTACTTTGAAGATTATGGTGATGAGAAACGGGCGATGCAGGGTTATGCGGCCTTGACCCATCCCGCCACACCCTGTCTCGACTGCCAGCAACCGAGTTGTACGGCTGCCTGCCACCATGGTCTGCCGGTCGCCAGCCAACTGCAGGCCGCCCATCGCACCCTATCGTGGTCCGCCGTCGCCTAATGTGATGAAAGGTGATGGCATTGAATCGGCGGCACGGCTGTTGTTGCTGGCCCTGCTGCCCCTGCTGGCCTATGGGATCTACTGGCAGGGCCAGCAGTACGACCCGGCGCTGCTCGATTTCAAATCGGGTGGCAACAGCATGGCTGCCCTGCTGCCGCGTCAGGCTGACCAATGGCAACGTCAGGCGGAAGTACGCCTGTTCAGCCGAGACAACCTGTACGAATACATCAATGGCCATGCCGAATATTTTCTGGGTGCCGGTTTTCGCAGTCTGGCGGTGGCGGAATACCGATTACCGACCGATGGCCCACAACCATCGGTGGTGGTCGATCTGTACGACATGGCCGAGCCGATCCATGCTTTTGGGGTGCTGATGGACGAGATGGGTGATCGGGGTGAAGCCGTCATGATCGGAGAAGGTGGGCTACAAAGCCAACGCAGCCTTGGCTTCATGACCGGTCGCTATTATGTCAAACTGGCCG
>JADGCH010000039.1:18585-23204 GCA_015229115.1 Magnetococcales bacterium | reverse complement strand
GCTGGCTCGCTGAAGGGTGTCTTTCGATAGACACGCATGGTCAATGGCAGCGCTCATACTGTTGCAAATCAGCCAGCAGTTGTGCGCTATTCGGCCTTGAGGCCACCACATCAGCTGGACGACCTGCCTGGGCCATGACACGGGCAATGGCTGGACTCAATACTGCAACGCAGACAGGGCTGGGCAGAGCCGTTGCCACGGGTGCGGGCAACAGCTCGATGAGCGCTTGTGCCGTACGACTGCTGAAGAGCAGCACAGCATTGATGGTGCCCTGCTGTAGCGCATCGGTGACCTCTGTTGGCCAGCTGGTCACCAGCTCAGCCCGATAAGCCACCACCTGATCAACAACCCATCCGGCGGCCCGTAACCGCTCGGACAACCCCTGCTGCGCCAGCTCAGCAGCGAGCCATAACAAGCGGCGCTGGTTATGGCCATCAGCCATAATCTCTTCTGCCAACAGGGCAGCATCGGCGGCCTGTTGTGGCACCCGAACCCGATGACCCGCCTGTCGCAGCAGCGCTGCAGTACGGTCGCCCACTGCCCACAACAGCGGTCGTGCGCCGGCAGGCAGTCCATCCAGCAACGCCCGAGCGCCGTTGACACTGGTGACAATCAGGCCCCCATCGTAGTCCTGCCAACGGTTCAGGGCCTGCCGCAACAGAGCCGGATCGTCAGGAGGAACGATCTTCAGCAGGGGTTCCACCCAGGGTAGGCCGCCAGCCAGCTGCACCTGCCGAGCCGTTTCATCGGCCTCTGGCCGTGGTCGGGTGATCAGAATGGTGCGCTGATTCAATCCACCAAGATGGCAGGCCATCAGGAGGATAAATTGGCATGAAGATCGGCCCGCAGCCGCTGCAACAGTTGCCGGGCCCCCTGCTGGTCCAGTTGTGCCGCCACCCGCTGGCCCAGCGCTACCGGATCGTCCGGCCGGCCAGTAGCCTCGGCTTCGATCAGCTCATGACCATGGACATCGACGATCAGACCGCGCAGGGTCATGCCGTGATCGACCGAAAACCAGGCATGACCGGCAACAGGAACCTGACAATCCCCCCCCATGGCCTGCGACAGGGTGCGCTCGGCCGTGACGCGCTGCCCGGTCGATTCGTGGTGCAGCGGTTTCAGCCAGTGCTGGGTAGCCTTGTCACCGGCACGGGTCTCAATACCGATGGCCCCCTGCCCCACAGCTGGCAACATGTCGCTGACCGCGAAGCAATCAACCATGCGTGCCGTCAGTCCAAGCCGTTTCAGGCCGGCTGCAGCGAGAATGATGGCATCGAAGTGGCCCTCTTCCAGACGACGCAAGCGGGTATCAACGTTGCCCCGCAACAGGGTGACCTGCAAATCGGGACGCAATCGCACCAGCTGCCCACGTCGCCGCAGCGATGAGCTGCCGACCCGCGCTCCACGCGGCAGCTGCGCCAGCGTTGACCAGTGGCACGACAGCAGGGCATCGCGGGCGTCTTCACGCTCCAGGATGACAGGCAGGGCGAAACGGTCGGACAGCTCGACCGGTACATCTTTCATGGAATGAACGGCCAGATCGGCCCGACCATCCAGCAGCGCCTCTTCCAGCTCCTTGGTAAACAGCCCCTTGCCACCAACAGCCGCTAGCGAGCGATCCAGGATACGATCCCCGGTGGTCTTCAGAACCACCAGTTCAACCTGTAAGCGCGGGTGGTGCTGACGCAGCTGATCCCGCACATGATGGGCCTGCCACAACGCCAGGGCGCTGCCACGGGTAGCAATGCGCAACAGGTTGTTGCCCTCTTTCTGTTCACGATCCATGAATCACTCCTGTATCACCTCTCTGCTTTTTGCCCCTTGAATAATCCACCCATGATGTCCTACATTGCTGGCGCCGGCCATTGAACTGGAATGATAACCACAGGCCGGAACTACCAAAGGGATCTGCTGGAATGATAACCATCCGACTCGACCGTCACTGGCGCCACTGGCAACGCACCTTGCTGCTGCTGAGTGGACTGATCATCACCTTGGCAACGGCACTGCATGGTTGTGCTCCACGTGAGGCACCACCTGTTGTCACCCCTCCTGTTGTCGAAGCTCCTGTCGACGAGTCTTATGGAGCGGTTGAAGGCCCGTTGCAGCGGGTGCCTTGGTCACGGTTAAAGCCCGCCTTGGCCGATGGCCTCAAAACGACGGAACAGATGCGCCAGTGGGCCACGGCCCTTGACAGAAGCGCCCAATATTACGGCAAGATCGCTCCGGAAACCACTTTCCGCTTTGGTCTGACCGATATTCCGGCCAGGCGCATGGCTGCCGCTTGCCGTGAGCTGGCTGCCGTCGCTAAAACAGGGACCAGCGAACAGTTGTGGCAGCTGCTGACCAGCAAATACCAGCTTTATCGTTCCATCGGTGTCGATGGTAAAGGCAATGTCCTGGTGACCGGTTATTTCGAACCGCTGCTCAATGGATCGAGAACACCATCGGCCCGTTTTCGCTATCCGGTCTACCGCAGTCCGCGTACCCGTGGCCTCTCGCCCAAACTGTACGACCGCAACGCCATCGAAAACAAGGGCAAACTGGCCAAAAAAGGGCTTGAGCTGGCCTGGGTCGATGATCGCATCGCGCTGTTCTTCCTGCACATCCAGGGTTCCGGGCGCATTCGCATGGAGGATGGCTCCATTCTGCGCGTTGGCTACGACGGAGGCAATGGCCATCCCTACTTTTCGATCGGCAACATCCTGATCCAGGAAAAGCATCTGATTCCGGAAGAGGTGACCATGCCGGGCATCCGCCGCTGGTTGCTGGATCATCCGCGCGAGATCAACCGCATTCTGATCAGTAACCAGAACTATGTCTTTTTCCGCCCGGTCTACGATGGCCCTTACGGCAACATCAACGTCATGCTCACACCCTGGCACTCGATTGCCACCGACTATCACCTGTTCCCCAAAGGTGCTCCGGCCGTTATTGAAACACGGCGGCCATCGTTCGCCAGCGACGGCTCGGTCACGGAATGGCGTCCGGAAACCCGCCTGGTGGTCAACCAGGATACCGGAGGGGCCATCCGCGGCGCTGGACGGGTCGACTGGTTCACCGGTTTTGGCCGAGAATCGGAATTGACCGCCGGGGTTATGAAGCAGAACCGTTCCGGGCTCTATTTCATCGTGCCGATCATCAATCGTTAGAAGCGTTGGCACGCATCGCCCTGGCCCGGGTCTGAATGATCCATAGCCGGCGCGCCAGGCCGTTGACCCAGACCCCCAGCAGCAAGGCAATCAGGGCTACCGGCAACGGTAGCCACTGATCGAGATGGATGGCCATGGAAGGCCATGGGGGCAGCACCCTTAGCAGGATGACACCGATCCAGGCCCCCAGCACCACGATCAGCCACGGTTCCGGTAGCACGTAGCCCCCGGAAAAAAAGGTGGCCACACGGGCCGTAACCGCAACAATCAACGGCACGACAGCACCCAGTGCCAACAGGTGAAGGACGCGGTCCTGCTCGGCGTTGCCATCCAGCAACAGCCACAAGGCCGCCACCAGTGGTACCGCCAGACCACAACCCAGTGCCATCGTCAACGATTGCACTCCCCCACGACGCAAGGCCTGCCACAGCCCGGTGCGGATCCAGTACCCGATCAGCGTTACCGTCCAAATGGCCCCGGCCAGCCGCCAGCTGCCCTCATCGTTCCACACCGCCGCCCGTGTCGTCGTGGCCCAGCATCCAGCCAGCAACAGCGCGAACCAGCGACCGTTCTGATCGATCAAACGCTGCCCACCAAGCACATTGGCAATCAACTGCTGCGCTGCTGCCAGAATGACGGTTACCGGCCCTAGCCACAGGGCCCAAAGTCCCCACTGGGGTTGTTGCAACGGCAGCCAGACGGCCACAGCCAGCGCGGCTATGCCACCGATCAACGGCAGGCCAATACCGGCCCGGTGGGCTGGAAGCCCTGAACGGACCATGCCAGCCAGCAACCACACCGCCCATAACAGCGCCACCGTCGTCACCAGACGGCTGAGATCCCAGGCCAACGTAAAGGGCAGCCAGGAAAGCAGCCACCCGGCTTGAAACAGCCCCAGCAATTTCAGTGCCTGCGGCAGAGGCGGCGGCGGACTCCCCAGCAGATGAGGTCCGGCCTGTAGAGCAAAACCCAGTAAAAAGGCTCCGGTAAAATAGACAATCTGCCAGCTGGCATGGACAGCACGCAGATCGTGGTAGGGCCAGACCCCAGCCCATCCCGACAGCCAGCCCTGCTGCTCAAGCCACAGCCACAGCCCCAGTCCAAATCCTGCCACCATGAACAGGAGGCCACTGCCCCAGAAGCGCTGCATCAGCGGCTCGCGGTTGAAGACCATGGCCGGCGGTGGTGGTGCACTATGAAAAAACCGTCCGGTCAACCTGTATCGCATCATTGCTGCCACTCTCCTGGTGATCAATCGCCTTCTAAACCTTGCATAAAGTTATTATAGCAATATATCATTTGGCTTTCAACTTGAGACAGGATTGCCCTATCATGACCACAGATCGCCAGAATACCTTAGCCAGCCTGATGCAACAGGGCTCCAAGCCTGTTGCCGGACGTGACAACGCAACCGTTCCAGTGATGGAAAAGCCGCTGACGGAACGGCTGAAGCGCCGAATGAACGGT
>JADGCH010000039.1:2527-18489 GCA_015229115.1 Magnetococcales bacterium | reverse complement strand
CAACCGTTCCAGTGATGGAAAAGCCGCTGACGGAACGGCTGAAGCGCCGAATGAACGGTCAAAGCCTTGATGAACCGATTCTGGATCCTGCCAACCCCAACCTGCGCAATCAAGAGAAAGACTAGTCTCTGGTGAAACCGCGTGCCAAGCACTACTACACCCTGGCGGTGGAGCACTACAAGCAGCAGCGTTACAGCGAGGCCGTGGCCTGCTTCCAGCAAGTCCTGATCCACCAGCCCGACCATGCCATTGCCCACTACAACCTCGCCACGCTGATCCAGCAGCACCAAACCGGGCAACTGGAAACAGCCGAACAGCATTACCGCCAAGCCATCGCGTTAAAGCCCGATTATGCCCATTCCCATTACAACCTGGCCCTGCTGCTCGACCAGCGTGGTGCTACCGATGAGGCCAGGCATCACTATCAGACCGCCATCCGCTACCAGTCCGACTACACCAGTGCCCATTACAACCTCGGCCTGCTGCTGCAACGGCAAGGCGATTATCCCTTGGCCGCCGATCATTATCGTCAGGCTATTGCCCTGCAACCCGATTATGCCGATGCCCACTTTGCCCTGGCGATGAATCTGCTGTCACAGGGCATCTTCGCAACCGGCTGGCAGGAATATCGCTGGCGGTTCCAGACTGAGCGCTTTCGCTGGTTTGACGAGCTCTACCGTTCCTGGTCCCAGCCGCCATGGGACGGATCGGAACTCAACGGCCGTACCATCCTGCTCATGGCCGAACAGGGTTATGGCGATACCATCCAGTTCAGCCGTTATATTTCTCGGGTAGCCGCACGCGGAGGGCGGGTGATACTGGCCTGTCAACCACCACTTCATCCGCTGATGGCGACCCTGACCGGAATCGATCGCATTATCCCCCAGCAACCACCTTGGCCCGAGTTTGATACCTACGCACCGCTGCTGTGTCTGCCACGTATCTTCGCTGATCACGACCACGGATGGGAAGGCCCCTATCTGCACCCGGATCTTGCCAGCACGGATCTCTCCGGACTAACTGCAACCCTGGCCAGCCACGGCAAACTGCGCGTTGGTCTGGCCTGGGCTGGCAACCCGCAACACCCGCGCGATGACCAGCGTTCCATCCACCAGCTGGAGCGGTTGGCCCCGCTGTTTGAACTGCCTGGCATCGAGTGGTTCAGCCTGCAGCTGGGAGCCAGCTCGTTCCCGGGCCCGATGCGCGATCTGTCTCCCTTGATGCAGACCTTCACCGATAGCGCTGCCCTGCTAAAACAGCTTGACCTGCTGATCACGGTCGATACGGTGCTGCTCCATCTGGCTGCCTCCCTGGGCCTGCCGGTGTGGGGCTTACTGGCCTTTAATCCCGACTGGCGCTGGATGCGTGATCGTCACGATTCGCCCTGGTATCCGTCGTTACGGCTGTTCCGTCAATCCGAAGTCGGGGACTGGTCGGGCGTGATCGATCAGGTGGTTGCAGCGTTGCAACAGCATCCGGCCCTTGTAACCCGGCCTGCCCGGCCTGCCCCTACTGATTCTCTGCAGCAACCGAAACAGGTGGCCGTGGTCATCCAGACCCTGTTGCGTCCTACCCTGCTGCAGGCGGTTGAGTCGGTCTATCAGCAGCGTCATATCGACAGCCTGCACTTGCTGATCGGCGTTGACAAAGCCCTGGGCGATCCGGCCCTGCTGGATCAGATCGAGGCTAGGCGACCACCCCACTGCACCGTGACCCTCATCAACCTGGGCTATTCCACCTGTCGCATGAATGGCGGACTGCATCCGGCTTATGGCGGCGTGTTGCGCACTACGCTCAGCTATCTGGCCAACAGCCGTTACCTAGCCTATCTGGATGATGACAACTGGTGGCATCCAGACCACCTGCATACCCTGTTGACCGCCATTGCCAGCGTTGAGTGGGCCTTTTCACTGCGCATTCTGACCGACAGCGACGGCACACCGCTGATGGTTGATCTATCCGAGTCGGTCGGTCCCGATGGTGGCCTGTTTCAGGAACGTTTTGGCGGTTTCGTCGATACCAATTGCCTGATGATCGACAAACTGGCCTGTGAACCGGTGTTGCGCCTATGGAGCCAGCCGCTGTCAGAAGATGGCAAGGGAGAGGATCGGGTTGTCTTTCGCGAGCTGAAAAATCATTACGCCTTTGCCTGCAGCGGTCGTGCTACAGCCTACTACCGGATTGATCCGACCGATCCCCTGCACCAGCTGCGTCTCCAGAACCTTGAAAACCCATCGGACCAGCAACGCTGCTGCGATGCTACTCTGCTGTTTGCCATCGACCACTTCATCGCCCGCCAGCAGCAGAATCTACAGAAGATGGTCCAACGCCAAGCCAAGCGTTCCGGCAGAGCCAGTCTGATCGGTCACTGCACCCCATCGCTACAACCGCTGCGTCACCAGGGAGCCTGGCTGACCCTTACCGGTCGACAGAAACGCAACCCGCTGGACTGGACCACACTGGATGATTTTCGCTTTCATATCGCTGGCCCTTTTGACTGCCACCAAGCGGCAACCGATAGCATCACTCCCTATTGCCTCGATAGCACCAACCAGCAATTGATCGCCGTAGCTGCCGACAGTCAGGCTTTGATCGAACAGGGTCCTTTCTATCAGGCCCAATATCAGCACGCTACCGCCCTGGCGGCGCTGCCTTGGTCGATCTTGCCGCACTGTTACCCTGCCGATGCCGATCGACGCCTGATTTTTGTCCATGCCATCGGTTGCTGTGGCAGCGAACAACTGGGGCAGGCGCTGCGGGCCACTGGCCAGGTCACCTGGCTGGCTGAACCAGACTGCTACACCCAGCTGGCCTCCCTGCGCAACGACCAGCAAACCCTGCTACCACAGCAAACAATCAGGGAGCTGGTTCCACCCATCACCGAGCTGCTGTGTCGACCCTATCATCGCCACGATCGGCCTGTTATCGCCATCCAGCTACGCAGTCATGCGCTGGCCATCGCCGACTGGCTGGCATCAGCTTACCCCGCTGCTCACCACCTGTTCCTGTCACGTCCTGCTACCGACTGGATCGCAGCAGCCCATCAGGCCTTCGGGGCGACCGTGGAACAGCTGACCCGTCAGTGGCAGTTGCTTCAACAACAGCGGCAACAGATGGCTGCCACCGGGGTCAACTTCCTTGATCTCGACTATCAGCAGGTCATCGATAGCCCGGACAAGGTGGTGCAGCAGCTGTCCGAGTATGGTTGCCTGGGTGGTGAACCAGATTGCTACGCCCTTGGCTTGGCCAAACAGCATCAAAACGACCCAGCCGCCGCAGCCGATTATTACCGTCGTGCCGTTGCCGAGAATCCACGTCACGTCGATGCCTGGAACAACCTCGGTACCGTGCTGGACGCCCAGAACAACCGTGGCGAAGCCATGACCTGCTACCAGCGGGCGCTGGAGATCGATCCCAGCTATGCCACCGCCCATTACAACATCGGCTTCCTGATGCAACAGCAGCAGCGCTACGACGAGGCCGAGCAGCACTACCGTCAGGCGTTGCAGTCAAGACCCGGCTACGCTGCGGCCTGGAACAATCTGGCCAATCTGTTCCATCTGCGCGGAGCGCTGGATCAGGCCGCCGACCACTATCAACAGGCATTGCAGCACCATCCGGACAGTGCCGATACCCACTTCAATCTGGCCATTCTCTATCTGTTGCAGGGCCTTTTTGAACAGGGCTGGCAGGAATATCAGTGGCGCCGGATCATGGATCCCTATCTCAACCAGCTGGGACAGCTGTTTCACCAGCCATTATGGCAGGGAGAAGCGCTGGAAAACCGCCGCATCCTGATCGTCACCGAACAGGGATTTGGCGACACGCTGCAGTTTGCCCGCTACTTGCCGCTGGTGGCCCAACGGGGTGGAACGATTATCCTGGCCTGCCAGAGCGAACTGGTCGACCTGATGAGCCGCGTTACCGGTGTACGCCAGATCGTGTCGCAGAAAGGGCCCTGGCCAGAGTTTGATGTCTGGTTGCCGTTGCTCTGCCTGCCGCAGCTGTTTCAGACCAGGGCCGACAACATCCCCCACGCCGTGCCCTATGTCAGCGTCGACCCCAAGGTCATGGCCAAGTGGCGCCAACAACTGGGTCAGCGCAAGAAAGGAACCCTGCGCGTCGGTCTGGCATGGGCCGGCCGTCCCAGCCACCCTCAGGATCAGGCTCGTTCCATCCATGCGCTACAGCTGTTCAAGCCGCTGCTGCGCGTGGCCAAGATCGAGTGGTTCAGCCTGCAGACCGGTGCTGCGGCTCAATCCATCACCCAGATGCCGGTCCATACCGTCCGCGATCTATCGCCCCTGATCGAAACCTTCATGGACAGTGCGGCTATTCTGTGCCAGATCGACCTGCTAATCAGCGTCGATACCGCCCTGCTCCATCTGGCCGGAGCCCTCAACCGACCGGCTTGGGCGTTGTTGCAGGCGGTACCGGACTGGCGTTGGCTGCAACAGGGTGACCAGAGCCCCTGGTATCCATCGCTGCGGCTGTTTCGCCAGCAGCGGGCCAACCACCATTGGCCGGAGGTCATGGCCCGTGTGGCAGCAGCCCTGCGTCAGCAGATCACGCGCCAACCTCCTCGCCATCACGACGCCTCTGCCGATGAACTCTACCACCAAGGCAATGCCCTGTTACGCCAAGGTGAGGCCCAGCAGGCCATCGACTGCTATCAGCAGGCCCTTCAGCTCGATCCTGACCTGTTCGAAGCGTATCATAATCTGGCCACCGTGCTCTATCAGCAGGGCCGGCTGCAGGAAGCGCTGGAGCATTACCAGACTATTCTGGCTCGCTGGCCTGACAGTTCAGCTGCCCACAACAATCTTGGCGCCCTGCTGCAGGATCAGGGCGATCTGGCAGCTGCCGCCGAGAGCTTTCAGCGTGCCATCGACCATCGGCCCGACTATGCCGATGCCTACGGCAATCTGGCTAACGTGCGCCAAAAACAGCAGCGCTGGCAGGAGGCCCTGGCCAGTTACCAAAAACAACTGGCCCTCCGTCCCAACGATGGCACTGTCCTATTCCGCATGGGGTTGATGTGGCAGCGACAACACCACTACCAGCAGGCTCTCGACTGCTACCAGCGCACTCTGGCCATCGACCCCAACCATGCCGACGCCTGGAACAATCGCGGCATGATCTGTCAGTTATTGGGCGATTTGACGACCGCCGCGGCCAGCTATCGTCAGGCACTGACGATCCAGCCTGATCTGGCAGCGGCCCATTTCAATCTGGCCATCAACCATCTGGTACAGGGCGATTTTGCCGCTGGCTGGCAGGAATATGCCTGGCGACGTCAGATGGAAGAGCATCGCAACTTCCTGCGCGATCCTTTCAAACAACCTCCCTGGGATGGTCGGCCGTTGCAGGGACAGCGCATCCTGATCCTCGCCGAACAGGGACTGGGCGATACGTTACAGTTTGCCCGTTACATCCCCATGGTCGCTGAACGGGGTGGTCAGGTCCTGTTGGCCTGCCAGCCGGAGCTGCATGGCATGATGACAGGTCTATCGGGCATCCATCAGCTGCTACCCCAAAAAAGACCCTGGCCCGCCTTTGACAGCTGGGCACCGTTGCTCTGTCTGCCCCGCATCTTCCAGACCGATCTGGCCACCATTCCCACCACCGTGCCCTATCTGGCTGTCAGCCGCAGCCTTTATGAACAATGGGGCCACCGGCTACCCCCAGCCAGTGCGCGCATGCGGGTTGGTCTGGTCTGGCGTGGCAGTGCTGGTCATGATCACGACCATCTGCGTTCGATCCACGACATCGCCCATCTGCAGCCCCTGCTGGCCTTGGACAACATCGACTGGTTCACGCTGCAACCGATTATGGCCGATGACCAAGCGGTGCTGGAGCACAACCACGTCACCGATTTATGGCCGCAGATTCGCTCTTTCATGGATAGCGCAGCCATTTTATGCCATCTGGATCTGCTGATCAGCGTCGATACCTCCATCCTCCACCTAGCCGGTGCCATTGGTCGGCCGGCATGGGGATTGTTGGCCTTCAATCCCGACTGGCGCTGGTTGCTGCAACGACAGGACACACCCTGGTATCAGACGCTGCAGCTGTTGCGTCAATCCCAACCGAATGACTGGCCCGAGCTGATCGGCCGGGTGGTCGCAGCATTGCAACAGCAGTGTCAGCAGCACCAAGGCCGCTACTACTTTGAGCAGGGGCTGCAATCGCAACAGCAACAGCAGTGGCCGCCAGCACTGGCAGCCTATCAGCAGGCGTTGCAGCATGGCTTCGATGCCGCTGAAATCTACAACAACGTCGGCGTCATTCGCCAACAACAGCAACGCTACAGCGATGCCACCGACTGCTTCCGCGCTGCGGTGGCCCAGCGACCTGATTTTGCCGAGGCCTGGAACAACATGGGCACCGTGCTGGATGCCCAGAACGAATTCCAGCAGTCGTATGATTGCTACCAGCAGGCACTGGCCCTGAAGCCGGACTATGCTACCGCCTGGTACAATTTTGGTTTGCTGATGCAGCGACAGGATCGTTATGACGAGGCCGACCATCATTACCGCCAAGCCATTGCGTTACGACCCGACTATGCCGATGCCTGGAATAATCTGGCTAATGTCTCCCATCTGCAGGGCCATTTTGACGCCGCCATCGCTTGTTATCATCAGGCCATCGCCCATCAGGCCGATGCCGTGGCCGCCCATTTCAATCTGGCCATCATCCAGCTGCTGCACGGCGACTTCAGCACCGGCTGGCAGGGCTATGCCTGGCGGCGCCAGATGGAAAACCATCGCGTCACCCTGTATGATCCGTTCGAGCAGCCCCCATGGGATGGTCGCCCTCTTCAGGGACAGCGCATCCTCATCATCACCGAACAGGGCTTTGGTGATACCATCCAGTTCATCCGTTATCTGCCGCTGGTGGCGGCCCGTGGCGGGCGCATTACGCTGGCCTGCCAGAAAAGGCTGCACGATCTGGTGGCCCTACTGGCCGATCCGGTCATTGACCAGATCATCGCCCAGCAGCCGCCCTGGCCCGAGTTCGATCATTATGCCCCCCTGCTCTGCCTGCCACGCATTTTCGGCACCGATCTCGACTCGATCCCGTGTCCGATTCCCTATTTACGAGTTGACCCTGAGGTGCTGGAACAGTGGCAGCAACGCCTGCCACCGCGTCAGCCGTCCTCGTTGCGAGTTGCCTTGGTGTGGGCTGGCCGTCCCAGCCATGAACAGGACCGCTCACGCACGCTGCATCACCTCGAGCTGCTGGCGCCGCTGTTTACAGTCAGTGGTGTCGAATGGTTCAGCCTGCAACTGGGACCCCAGGCCGCCCTGATTGATCAGCTACCCGGTTCCATTCACGATCTGTCACCGCATATCACCAGTTTCATCGATACCGCTGCCATTCTGCAGCAGGTCGATCTATTAATCACAGTCGATACCTCGGTGCTGCATCTGGCCGGAGCGCTCGGTCGTCCGGTATGGGGATTGATTTCTTATGTGCCGGACTGGCGCTGGTTACTGGAAAGACAGGACAGCCCGTGGTACCCATCGTTGCGGCTGTTTCGCCAGCAGCAGCCGGGAGACTGGCTGGAAGTCATCGGTCGTGTAGCGGATGAGCTGCGCCACATGGCGGATCATTGAAATCCAATCAGAAAACGGTTGACAGACTGAGAATGATCGAAACAATGGACAGGATCCCAACAATCCACTTCAGCAGATCGCTTTTAGCCTCTGCCGCCTGAGCTATCAACTCAGACGTAGATACCGAGAATCATCATGCCGCGTAACGTAGTATCTCCACATCAGCCCTTCGTGCGACTGCTCCTTCGAATAGGTCTAATACCTGACCGGTATGGTCTCCATCTAGGAAATAGGCCCCGCACTGCTGGCACACCTCCGCTGGTACATCCCGAATCACCACAAGGGTCGTATCGCGTTCCAGCGTCACAGCTACCTGACCAAGAACTGTCTCGTCATGACGGCAGATCACACACTTCATGTCTTCTCTCTCCTTGTCATCCATCCGTCATTCCAATGGTCACTTTCAGGAATATAAACCGTAATGACAATGCACAGACCCAGTTCCTTTGCTTTTGCCACCACGATATGTAGAGGTCTCTGGACAGACCAAGCCAATAATAACTGACTCGGGTAAGGAGCATCCTCAGGATACTTTTCCACGATAACCCCATGTAGCAGAGCTCTCATCACATCGGTCTGGGAAATACCACGCTGGGCCATCCTCAATAAGGCATGGTGGCTAAACCGAACATCTAGACATTCCACGGCATATATCTCCGGACCGGCGTTGTTCATTAACCCTGTTTATAGTACCACGCACCAATACCCTCAGACAAACAAAAAGAAAAAGGCCAACCCCTTGCGAGACTGGCCTTGGTAAAAAGTTATCCTTCCTTCGCCCCTCCCCCTTACGGGAGAGGGGTTGGGGTGAGGGGGTTAGAGAAGTTAGCCGACAGTCAGTACACCACTGGAATGCGTCAGAGACGACACACCAACCAAGGTGATGGTCATATCAATACCACCGCCATCGATATCCAGGTAAAGGCTCTTGGCAGTCGAATCAAAAGCCGCCTGTCTCGTACCGGTTACTGATGCCTGGCCCGCACCACTGACAAACGTCCAAGTCGACGAACTCAGTGTCGTCAGGTCAACCATATCACCCTGCCCAAGGGTACTGATGTAAACCTTGTTGCCGTTACCAGCCGTATCCGATTGCAACACAATGGTATCCACTCCACCCGAAGCGATAATCGAGTCAATACCACTCTCAACGATTCTAGAGCCAGTCAGCAGCGTGATAGTATCCGTCGCACTGTTGGCACTAATCATTGAGTCAACACCCGAAATCACCAAGGCACCGCTGGTCAGCAGCGTGATGGTATCACTAGCACCGCTCGCACTGATCAACGACTCGATACCGGTCGCCACCAAGGTCGCACTGGTCAGCAATGTGATGGTATCGGTCGAGCTGTTGGAGCTTACCAACGAGTCAATCGACGAAATGGCAAGCGCACCACTGGTCAACAGCGTGATGGTATCGATCGCACTGCTGGCACTCAGAAGTGAATCAATCTGACTGGCAGCCAACACATTACTGGTCAGAATGGTCACGGTGTCTGCACCCGCGCCACCAACAATGGAGTCAATGCCGCTAACACCGACATAGGCCCCGGCAGCCAACAGCGTAATGGTATCGGTCGCGCTGTTGGCACTGATCAGCGAATCAACATGACCCGTCACCACCAAGATGCCACTGGTCAGCAACGTCACCGTATCGGTCGCGCCGCTGACGCTGCTGATCAACGACTCAATACCGGTAGCCACCATGGATGCACTGGTCAGCAACGTAATGGTATCGGTCGAGCTGTTGGAACTCACCAGCGAGTCGATCGCCGAGATCGCAAACGCGCCACTAGTCAACAGCGTGATGGTATCGGTCGCACCGCTGACACTGAGGAACGACTCGATGTTAGTAGCGTAGAGCAAATTCCCGCTGGTCAGGAACGCCACCGTGTCACCACCGGCGCCACCAACAATGCTATCAACACCGCTAACACCGACATAGCCACCGGCAGCCAACAGCGTAATGGTATCCGTCGCACTGTTGGCGCTGATCAGAGAGTCAACGTGGGTACTTACCACCAGGATACCACTGGTCAGCAACGTCACCGTATCGGTTACGGCAGCACTGCTGATCAACGAATCAATACCGGTAGCCACCAGAGAAGCACTGGTCAGCAACGTGATAGTATCGGTCGCACTATTGGTACTCACCAGCGAATCAACACCCGAAATCACCAAGGCACCACTGGTCAGCAGCGTCACCGTGTCGGTAGCGGCACTAGCACTGATCAATGACTCAATGCCGGTAGCCACCAAGGCATTGCTGGTCAGCAGTGTGATGGTGTCGGTCGAACTGTTGGAACTCACTAACGAGTCGATCCCCGACATCACAAACGCACCACTGGTCAGCAACGTCACCGTATCTGAAACACTACCAGAAGTACCAATCAGCGAATCGATCAACGACGCAGAAAGGTTACCCGCTGCTAGCAAGGTGACCGTATCCGTGGCACCGCTAGCGCTAACCAGCGAATCAATGCCGTTGGCAGCCACAGCGTTACTGGTCAGCAGCGTTATGGTATCCGTAGCACTGTTAGTGCTAACCAGCGAATCAACACCCGAAATAGCCAATGCACCGCTGGTCAGCAGCGTAATGGTATCCGTTGCACCACTAACACTGATCAGAGAGTCAATGCTTGAAGCAATCAGACTGCTGCTCGTCAACAGCGTGATGGTATCGGTCGCATTGTTGTTGCTGATCAATGAGTCGACACCCGAGATAACGAAGGCACCACTGGTCAGCAACGTCACCGTATCGATCACACCAGCAGATAGGATCGAATCAATTCCCGAAGCTGCCAAGCTGGCGGCGATGATCAGATTGAGTGTATCGGTAGCCCCACTGGCACTGACCAATGACTCAATACCGGTCATATAGCCCACCACACTGCTGGTCAGCAAGGTGATGGTATCGGTCGAGCTGTTGGCACTGATCAGCGAATCAACGCCAGAGACCGCCAAGGCCCCACTGGTCAGCAGCGTCACGGTATCGACCGCCCCGCTGGCACTGATCAGAGAGTCAATACCGGTGGCGATCAGAACACTGCCAGTCAGCAACGTAATAGTATCCGTCGCGCTATTGGCACTGACCAACGAATCAACGCTCGAGATAGCCAACGCACCACTGGTGAGCAGCGTGATGGTATCCGTGACACCACTAGCACTGATCAACGAGTCAATCTGCGTAGCAGCTAAGGTAGCGCTGGTCAACAGCGTGACCGTATCCGTCGAACTGTTGTTGCTAACCACCGAATCAATGCCGGAAACACTGAGGGTACCACTGGTCAACAACGTAATGGTATCCGTCGCGCTATTGAGACTGATCAACGTATCAACACCCGAAGACATCAGTATGCCACTGGTCAGCAACGTCACCGTATCGTTGGCACCGCTGGCGCTGATCAGAGAGTCAATACCGGTGGCAACCAGGATGTTGCTGGTCAACAATGTGATGGTGTCGGTAGAACTGTTACCGCTGATCAACGACTCAACACCTGCAAAAACAAACGCACCACTGGTTAGCAGCGTCACCGTATCGGTAGCACCACTGGCTGCAATCAACGAGTCGATGCTCGAAGCAGCTAAGCTACCACCCGTCAACAGCGTGACCGTATCGGTGGCACTGTTGATACTAACCAGAGAATCAACACCGGAGACGCTCATGGTACCACTGGTCAGCAACGTAATAGTGTCCGTAGCACTATTGACACTGAGAACCGAGTCAATACCCGAAGCAGCCAATGAGCCACTGGTCAGCAACGTCACCGTATCGGTGGAGGCCAGCACAGACCCAGCCGATACATAGTAGCCGACCAACGAGTCAACCCCAGAGGCCGTCAGATGATTGCTGGTCAACAGCGTGATGGTATCGGTCGCACTGTTGATACTGATCATCGAATCAACGGTCGAAACAACCAATGCACCGCTGGTCAACAGGGTCACCGTATCAAGGACACCGCTACCACTGATTAATGACTCAATACCGGTCGCAACCAAGCTACTGGCAGCCAGCAAGGTGATGGTATCGGTGGAGCTGTTAGCACTCACCAACGTATCAACCCCTTCGACAACCAAGGCACCACTGGTCAGCAACGTGACGGAATCAGTCGCACCGCTGGCACTCAGGATCGACTCGATACCGGTAGCTACCATGGAAGCGCCGGTCAGTAACGTCACCGTATCGGTGGTACCACTGCCACCGACAATCGTATCAATCCTGCTAACCGACAGGTGACCACTGGTCAGCAGAGTCACCGTATCGACGGCAGCGTTGCCACTGATCAAAGAATCCACACCGGTAACCACCAAACTGGTGGTGGTGAGGATCGTGACCGTATCCGTGGCACCACTGACGCTGATCAGCGATTCAACAGCTGAAACAGCCAAGGCATTGCTGGTCAACAGCGTGATGGTATCCGTCGCACTGTTGGCACTGATCAACGAATCAACACCGGTAACAAACAGGGCACCACTGGTCAACAGCGTCACCGTGTCGGTGGCACCGCTGACACTCAGAATCGACTCAATGCCCGAGGCGGCCAAGGCGGCGCTGGTCAACAGCGTCACGGTATCGGTCGAACTGTTGTTGCTGACAAGCGAATCAATACTGCTAACCAACAGAGCACCACTGGTCAGCATCGTCACACTGTCGGTGGCACTGTTGACACTAACCAACGAATCAACCCCTGAAGCCACCAAACTGCCACTGGTGAGCAACACCACCGTATCAACCGCACCACTGCCGCTCACCAGAGAATCGACGCCCGAGGCCGCCAGCAGGTTGCTGGTTAACAACGTGATGGTATCCGTCGCGCTATTGGTGCTGATCACCGAGTCAACAGCAGAAACAACCAAGGCACCACTGGTCAGCAAGGTCACCGTATCGGTCATACCGCTGACGCTCAGGAGTGAATCGATACCCGAAGCCACCAGGGTGGCACTGGTCAACAACGTGACCGTATCGGTAACAGCGCTGCCGCTGATGATCGAATCAACCCCTGAAATCGTTACACTACTGCCGGTCAGCAGCGTGATGGTATCGGTCGCCCCACTACCACTGATGATCGAATCAACGGCCGAAACCGCCAAACCGCCGCTGGTGAGCAACACCACCGTATCAACCGCACTGCTGCCACTGACCAATGAATCCACTCCGGAAGTCACCAGCAGATTACTGGTCAACAGCGTGATGGTATCCGTCGCACTGTTGAGACTGAAGATTGAATCAACACTGGAAGTCACCAAAGCACCACTGGTCAACAAGGTCACCGTATCAACGGCATTGCTGGCACTGATCAACGACTCAATACCGGTCGCAACCAACACGTTGCTGGTCAGCAGCGTGATGGTATCGGTCGAGCTGTTGGCACTGACCAGCGACTCAACGGACGAAATAACCAACGCTCCACTGGTCAGCAATGTCACGGTATCGGTGGCATTGTTGAGGCTCAGGATCGAGTTGATACCCGAAGCTGCTAAACCGCTGCTGGTCAACAGTGTGACCGTATCGGTCGCAGCACTGCCACTCACCAACGAGTCAACAGCACTGACGGTGATCAGCGAACTGGTCAACAAGGTGATGGTATCCGTGGCGCTGCTGGCACTGATAATCGAGTCAACAGCCGAGACAACCAAGCTACCACTGGTCAGCAACGTCACAGTATCAACGATACCACTGGCACTGATCAGCGAATCGACACCCGAAGCCGCCAGCGTCTGGGTCGTCAACAGCGTGATGGTATCGGTGGCACTGTTGGCGCTGACCACCGACTCAATACCAGAAACAACCAGAACACCGCTGGTCAGCAGAGTGACGGTGTCGGTAGAGCCATCAACACTGAGCAACGACTCAATACTGGAAGCAGCCAGCTTGCTGCTGGTCAACAATGTCACTGTATCAAGTCCACTGTTGTTGCTGATCAACGAATCGATGCCCGTTATCACAACATCCCCACCCGTCAACAGGGTGATGGTGTCGGTAGCGCTATTGGCACTGGCAATCGACTCAATGGTCGACACCGCCAAGGCACCACTGGTCATCAGGGTCACCGTATCGGTCGAACCACTGACACTGGCAATCGAATCAACACCACTGGCTATCAACGCACTGCTGGTCAACAGCGTGATGGTATCGGTCGCACTATTGACACTGACAAACGACTCAACGCCACTAGCAACCAGAACGCCACTGGTCAACAACGTTACCGTATCGGTGGCACCACTGGCCGTGATGATCGAGTCGATGCTGCTGGCAACAAGGGAGCTACTGGTCAACAGCGTCACGGTATCCGTCACAGCACTGCCGCTGACAAGTGTGTCAACGCCCGAGGTAATCAGAACATTGCCGGTCAGCAAGGTCACCGTATCGACGGCACCACTGCTGCTGACAATCGACTCGACGCCACTGATCGCCAGACCACCACCTGTCAACAGCGTCACGGTATCGGTAGAACTGTTGCCGCTGACGATCGAGTCAACACCGGAAACCGCCAGGTTACCACTGGTCAACAGGGTGATGGTATCCGTAGCACCACTGACACTGACAAGAGAATCAATACCAGTGGCTGCCAACATGCTGCTGGTCAACAGCGTCACCGTATCGGTGGCACCGCTGACACTGACAATCGAGTCAACAGCCGAAATAACCACCGAACCACTCGTTAGCAACACAACCGTATCGGCAGCGCCGCTGGCGCTGATGATGGAATCAACACCCGATACAACCACGGTGTTGCTGGTCAACAGCGTCACGGTATCAGTGATGCCACTGGCACTGAGGATCGAATCAATCTGCGACACGGCGGTACCAAGACCCGTCAGCAACGTGACCGTGTCGGTGACACCGCTGTTGCTAACCACCGTCTCAATGCCTGAGAAGGTCATGGAACCACTGGTGAGCAAGGTCGCCGTTTCAAGCGTACCACCAGAGGCAACCAACCCGTCAATGCCGGTAGCGGAGAAAGCGGTCGCCTTGAGCAGCGTCACGGTCTCGGTCCCGGTAGTACCAGTGATACTGAGGCTGGACGCCGCCGAGAAGGTCGGGTTATCAATGACGATACTACCTACCCCGCCGGAAGGTGTCAGGGCGATCGTCGTGGTTGACGAACCGGTCACCGTCAGGGTCTGACCGGAAACAATCGATGAAGTCGTGGCCGCGGTGCTGTTGGTCACCGTGACACTCATGGGATAAATCACGATATCGCTACCACTAAAACCGATGGTAGAAACAGACCCCACCGAGCCATTAACATAGACAACATCGGTGCCGGATGAGCCGACAATCGACTCGACACCACTCATGTAGTAAGTACCACTGGTCAGCAGTGTTACGGTATCGGTACCACCGGTACCACTGTTGACCGAGTCAATGCCACTGACGGCAATAGTACCGCTGGTCATCAGGTTCACGGTGTCGGTGATACCGGCACCACCACTGACGAAGGTGTCGATGCCGGTGGCGACGATAGAAGCGCTGGTGAGCATCACCACCGTATCGGTGGCGTAGTAATCCATGGCATTACCAGTCAATGGATCGGTACCCGAGCTCTTGGAACCGACCAGGGAGTCAATCCCCGAAATAGCGATCATGCTGCTGGTCATCAGGGTAACCGTATCAGTCGCTCCGGTAACACTGATGAGAGAGTCCAGCGTCGAAACGGTCAAGGAGCTACTGGTCAGCAACGTCACCGTATCGGTCGCACCGGTAACGCTGATAATCGACTCGACACCAGTCACCGCCAGACTGCTGCTGGTCAGCAACGTCACCGTATCGGTGGCACCGCTGTTGAGGCTGATAATCGAATCAATCGCCGAAACAATCAGCGTTGAGCTGGTCAGCAAGGTCACCGTATCGGTGGCACCACTGCCACTGACAATCGACTCAATACCCGTGATGATCAAAGCACTGCTGGTCAGCAAGGTCACCGTATCGGTCACACCACTGTTGAGGCTCAGCAGCGAATCGACCCCAGAAATAGCCAGATTACCACTGGTCAACAGCATCAACGTCTCAGCCGTGCTGCTGGCAACCACCGAATCAACACCAGAAACCACCAGACGCTGGTTGGCCATCAGGGTCACGGTATCGGTGGCACCACTGGCGCTGATGACTGAGTCAATGGCATTGATAGCGATAGCGGCACCGGTCAACAAGGTCACCGTATCGGTGGCACCGGATACACTGCTGATCAGGGAGTCAACACCGGAGACCACCAAGTTGCTGCTGGTCAGCAGTGAGACGGTATCGGTGGCACCACTGGCACTGATGAATGACTCAACCCCAGTCGTGACGATGTTGCCACTGGTCATCAGGGTCACCGTATCGGTGGCACCACTGGCCGT
>JADGCH010000039.1:0-2427 GCA_015229115.1 Magnetococcales bacterium | reverse complement strand
TGACGATGTTGCCACTGGTCATCAGGGTCACCGTATCGGTGGCACCACTGGCCGTGATCAACGACTCAACACCGCTGGCTGTCAGACTGCTGCTGGTCAGCAACGTTACCGTATCGGTGGCACCACTGGCCGTGATCAGTGAGTCAATGCCCGACGTGATGATCGAACTGCCGGTCATCAACGTCACCGTATCCGTCGCACCCGATCCACTGATGATCGACTCAACACCGGTAGCCACCACGGCACCACTGGTCAACAGGGTGATCGTATCGGTGGAGCTGTTGCTGCTGATCACCGAATCAACGCCACTGGCCGCCAAGGCACCGCTGGTCAACAGGGTCACGGTATCGGTGGCACCACTGCCGCTGATCAACGAATCAATGCCGGTCGACACCAAGGCGACGCTGGTTAACAGTGTTACCGTATCGACGGCAGCACTGCCGCTGACGATCGATTCGACACTGCTGGTCACCACAGCACTGCTGGTCAACAACGTCACGGTATCGGTCGAGTTGTTGGCACCGATGAGGGTATCAACAGCCGAAACGATCAGGGAGCTACTGGTCAGCAGGGTCACTGTGTCGGTGGCGCCGCTAACGCTGACGATCGAGTCAATACCAGTCGTCACCAGGTTGCTGCTGGTCAGCAACGTCAGGGTATCGGTGGCACCGTTGGTGCTGATAACGGAGTCGACACCCGAGGTCACCACCAAAGCACTGGTCAACAGGTTGACGGTATCGGTAGCACCACTGGCACTGATGATCGAGTCAACAAACGAATAGGCCGATGCACTGCTGGTCAACAGCGTCACCGTATCGGTCACACCGGTGCGGCTGACCACGGTATCAAGACCCGACAGCATGATGGCCGAGCTGGTGAGCATCACCAACGTATCGGTCACACCACTGTTGCTGATCAATGAATCAACCGAAGAAACCTGGACAATACCACCGGTCAGCAACGTGACCGTATCGGTGGCATTGTTGAGGCTGTACAGGGCATCAATGGCAGAGGTAGCCAAGCCACCGCTGGTGAGCAGGTTGATGGTATCGCTGATGCTGCCAGCGCTGATCAGGGTATCAACACCTGAGGTGGTGGTGGTCCCAGCCACAACCAACGTCACGGTATCGGTGGCACCGCTAACACTGATCACCGAGTCAACACTGTTGACAACGGTTGCACCGCTGGTCAACAACGTCACCGTATCGGTCGCGCTGTTGAGGCTGACGATCGAATCGACCCCTGAAGCAGCCGTCCCACCACTGGTCAGCAACGAAACCGTGTCCGTCGCACCGGAACCACTAACGAACGAGTCAATGCCCGTGGATATCAGATCGCCACTGGTCATCAGCGTCACGGTATCGGTTAGTCCGGCGGCACTGAGGATGGAGTCAATGCCGGAGATGGCCATGGCATTGCTGGTCAGCAACGTCACGGTATCGGTCATGCCAGAAGTACTGACCAACGTGTCAATATTGCTGGTATATCTTGAACCACTGGTGCGCAAGGTCACCACATCGGTGCCCGTAGTACCGATGATGGACGCCGCCGCACTGATATGGACCGAGGTCGACGAGACCAGCTCAATGGTATCAGCACTGGTAGTCGCCGTGGTACCGGTATCCTGACCGATGTAATTACCATAGGTGATGAAGGCATCCGTCTGGGTGCCACCATTCAACTTGTAAGGCGTGGAATAGAGAGTCGTCTCAACACTGGTCGTGGTGATCTGATTACTACCCAACACATAGACAGTATCGTTACCAGACGTACCAACGACATTGTCAATGGTCGTGGAAACATAGATGTTGCCACTGGTGCCCAAGGTCAGGGTATCGGTACCAGCTGAACCGACTACGGTCTCAACCAGTGAAGTTGTCACCGCACCGGCCGTCGCCAAGGTCAAGACATCGGTACCGGTTGAACCCACCACACTCTCAACCAAAGAAGAAGTCACGGACCCAGCTGTCGCCAAGGTCAGTGTATCGGTACCGGTCGAACCGATCACCGTTTCGACCAATGAGGTCGTCACCGCACCAGCGGTCGCCAAGGTCAAGACATCGGTACCGGTTGAACCGATCACCACATCAACCAGCGAAGCCGTCACCGCCCCAGCTGTCGCCAAGGTCAGCGTATCGGCACCGGCTGAACCAACCACCACGTCAACCAGCGAGGTCGTCACCGCACTCGCCGTCGCCAAGGTCAGCGTATCGGAACCGGTCGAACCAACCACCACGTCAACCAACGAGGTCGTTACGGACTCAGCCGCCGCCAACGTCAGCGTATCGGTACCGGCCGAACCAACCACCACATCAACCAACGAAGTCGAAACAGCACTCGCCGTCGCCAACGTCAAGGTATCGGCGCCGGTCGAACCAACCACCACGTCAACCAGCGAGGTCGTCACCGCACTCGCCGTCGCCAAGG
>JADGCH010000038.1 GCA_015229115.1 Magnetococcales bacterium | reverse complement strand
TCTGCGGCAATGGAAACAGGAAAAAATCTATCCATATTCAAAGCTGTTATCGTCCTGATTGCAATCCTTGCATTGATCGCGTTGATGCCCTTTCGAAGTACACATGCTGGTACTGGCACGGGTCACGGTTCTGGTTCAGTCAAAAATATCGCCTATATTGTTTCTGATCTCAGGATACCGTTCTGGCAGATTATGGCCCGTGGCATCCAGGACGCATCCGGCCATTTAGGCTATCAGATCCAGGTTTACAGCGCTGAAAACGATGCCAAGCGCGAACTTGAGTACACGGTGCGAGCCATTCGCGATCGGGTTGCGGGCATCATTGTTTCCCCGACCAACTCTTCTGCCTGCGTGACCATCCTGAAACTGGCTAACAAGGCAGGGATTCCGGTGGTCATCTCGGATATTGGTACAGATGGAGGTGACTATGTCGCCTACATTGCCTCCAATAATTTTGATGGTGCTTACCGGATCGGCCAAGTCCTGGCTGAAAGGATGATCGCACTGGGTTGGCAAAATGGCACAGTGGGGATCATTGCCGTACCACAGAAAAGGGAAAATGGCCAAGCCAGAACAGCTGGATTCATGCAGGCCATGGCTGAAGCAAGCATCAAGGGAGCAGGCCTTGAGCAACAGGTTGATTTCTCTTATCAGGAGACCTATGACCAAGCGCAACGGTTAATCGCTCACGATCCTGACATCCGGGCCATCTGGCTCCAGGGATCAGACAGGTATCAGGGAGCATTGGATGCCATAGCCGGTGCAGGAAAGCAGGGGCAGGTCCTGTTACTCACCTTCGATGCCGAACCTGAATTCCTGGACCTCATCCCCAGAGGCGTTCTGGTTGGTGCAGCCATGCAACAGCCCTATCTGATGGGTGAGGAGGCTGTTCAGGCTATGGACCGCCATTTACACGGACAGCCGGTAGAAAAGAAGCTGGCTTTGCCTGTGCTCGCCATTTCTGCACGCAACCTGGCGGAACAGTTGCCTACCATTCGAAGAAATGTACTCGGCATGGGCCCAGATACGAACCGGTAATATGTTAAATCAACTATTTTCAAAATTATCTATTTATCCAGCTTTAGGTTTGATTGTCGTTATAGTCGTCACAGCAACTTTGTCTATCAACGCATTCTACAGCTACCAAAAAGCCAAATCCCACCTTGAACTGAGAATTGAAGCCAGTGCCCACAAAATCCTGACCCTGCTCAGAAAGAATCTTTCTGACCTTATTTTATCCTATGCCGTTCACGAATACGGACGGTTGGTAGACAACGAAATGGATCGAGAGGGTATTCTCGCCGTTGTTGTCGAAGATCTGAAAATGGGCAGTGTCACAGGCGAACTGGCCTATACGACTGGCAAAATCAGAAATCCATTCGATCAGGTCGTTGATTTCGAAGCGGAAAACACTGGCCATCAGGCATGGCTTGATGCAAGCTATCACAAGCTGAAAGAGCACATCATCGATGCCACAGGCACAAAGATCGGATCCATTACTGTTTATATATCCGGCAAAAGAATCGACCAGGAACTTGATGAGATCCTGCGTAATGCCCTTGTCAATGCTGCTTCCATGGTCATCTTTCTGGTTTTTTTTCTGTCGATTTCAATTTATGTCCGGTTATTGCGCCCTCTTACCGATATCGCCCATGCCATAAGCAACGTCGATAAGGATGGCATTCCAGCGCATCAACTGCCTCAATCAGGCCCCCTGGAAATCAGGTTGCTGTCAGCAACCATGAACAGAATGATCGTTGCTATCAGGGAGTCAAGGGACTCGATCAGAAAATCAAAAGAGCAGTTGGAACTAATCCTGTGGGGAAGTGGTGACGGTAGCTGGCATTGGGATATCCCCAGTGGCGTCGTCAATTTTGATGAACGCTGGACAGAAATGCTCGGCTATCGCCATGACGAGATTGATGGCAACTACCATGGATGGCAAGAGCTAATCCATCCTGATGATATCGAACATGTTATGGATGAACTAACCCACCACCTGAAGGGGAAAACGCCCGATTTTGGAACGGCCTTTCGCATGCGCACCCAATCAGGAGAGTGGAAGTGGATTCTGGGCAGAGGCAAAGTGGTTAAACGCGGTGCTGATGGATCCCCCATCGAGATGGCCGGGACACACAGTGATATTGATGATGCCAAGAAAGCTGAACGCAACTTCCTGCAAGAACGTCAACGTCTGGCTAACATTCTGGAAGGCACCCGAGCTGGAACCTGGGAATGGAATGTCCAAACGGGAGAAACCCTTCTCAACGAACGGTGGGCGGAGATCATCGGCTATACGCTGGAGGAAATTTCTCCCGTAAGCCTTGAAACGTGGCTTCGTTTTACCCATCAGGAAGATTTGCAGCGATCCAATGAACTGTTGAAGCAACATTTCAAGGGGGCAATAGGTTATTACGAATGTGAAGCCCGGATGCACCACAAGAACGGCGATTGGATATGGATACTGGATCGTGGCAAAGTGATTTCCTGGACTGAAGATGGCCAACCGCTCTGGATGGCTGGTACGCATTCAGATATCACCCGAACCAAAAAAGCTGAAGCGGCCCTGATTGCCGCCAAAGAACAGGCTGAGCACGCCAGCCGGGTAAAAGGTGAATTTCTGGCCAACATGAGTCATGAAATTCGTACCCCCATGAATGCCATCCTAGGCATGACTGAATTGCTTACCGAACACGAAATGGATGATGAGGCACGGAATTTTGTCAAAATCGCTCACAATGCAGGAGAGACGCTGCTCTCCATCATTAACGATATCCTTGATCTGTCCAAGATCGAAGCAGGACAGGTTCGAATCGAACAGATAACCTTTGATTTGCATGATTTAATGGCCACATCTCTGAATATGATCGGGCTGCGTGCCAAAAACAAGAATCTTGTCCTGGAGAGCGCCCTTGCCACCGGTGTCCCCCAGTGGGTCATAGGTGATCCTCTCAGGCTGCGCCAAATTTTTCTTAACCTGCTGGGCAATGCCCTCAAGTTCACCGCCAGGGGGAAAATTACCGTACTTGCGTCAGCCCACCCAGATCACATCATCGAACTGGGTGTTCAGGATACCGGCATTGGCATTGCCCCCGAACGCATGCAGGGGATTTTCGAAAGTTTTGCCCAAGAGGATGCCTCCATTACCCGACGTTATGGCGGTACAGGTCTGGGGCTGACCATTTCGCGCCGCTTGGCCGAATTGATGGGGGGAACAATCAGGGTCGAAAGTGAAGTAGGAAAAGGAAGCACCTTCTGGATAACGGCTAAACTGCCCGCCACAGCTCCACCAATTGCCGAGAAGGTTGAGACACAGACCTCTGCCCTTGGGCGGCCCTTGCAGATCCTGGTGGCAGAGGATGCCGAAGAGAATCGCATGATTATCGAGGCGTTCCTCAAGCAGACACCGCATCGGCTGATTTTCGCAGAAAACGGTGCCATAGCCTTTGAACGGTTCAAAGAAAGCGTTTTTGATTTGGTCCTGATGGATGTGCAAATGCCGGTGATGGACGGCATGAGTGCCGCTCGCGCCATCCGGAAATGGGAAATGGAGCAGAACAGGCCCCCTACCCCAATCGTGGCCTTGACGGCCTATGCGCTGAAGGAAGAGATTAGCAAGGTTATCGAGGCCGGTTGCGACGCGCACATTGCCAAGCCAGTCAAGAAGAAAAGGTTGCTGGAGGCCTTGGTCGAGTACGCTAAAGAGGTCTAACCGAAACAAATACAGAATTCCATATTATATTTTCATGGCATCAAATCATAATAAGGGATTTTATATTTAATGTTCGACCTGAAAAATGTTCAGGTAAGGCCCGAATCGAAAACAGCGGTTTCTTTGGTAACCGGTCACCTCTTCCAACAATCCCATGTGGACCAGACTTGCGATCAACTGGTTGGCTGTCGGATACTGGATGCCCAGCTCAGATACCATCTGCGCAACGTTGATCACCGGACGACGGTAAAGCCGTTGAATCAACCGGCGACCGTTTTCCGCCCGTCGTCCCAAAGTCACCATACGACGGTCGATTTCCTGATGAAGATCCAGCAATTTGCGGAAGGTTACCTTGCCTCTCTCGGCGGTTTCTGCCACAGCCTGAAGAAAAAAACGACACCAATGTCCGATGTCATGGGATTCACGCGCCCGGGTCAGTGCGTCAAAATAGGCACCACGGTGCTTCTCAAGATGGGCGGAAAGATAGAGCGATGGCTTGGCCAACAAACCATGACTGACCAGATAGAGGGTAATCAGCAATCGACCGATACGACCGTTACCATCAAGAAATGGATGGATGGTCTCGAACTGATAGTGAGACAGGGCACAGCGAATCAGATGCGGTACATGAATGGTTTCGTTGTGCCAAAATGCCTCCAGATCGGTCAGCAAATCGGGCAGGTCCTCATGGTGAGGTGGAATGAACGCGGCATCGGTCAACGTTGCCCCGCCTACCCAGTTTTGGCTACGACGAAATTCTCCAGGGGCTTTACGTTCACCACGCACCCCCTGCATGAGGGTGGCATGGGTTTGCTTCAACAGGCGCAACGAAAGTGGCAGCGTTTGCAGGCTGGCGATAGCCTCATTCATGGCCTGGACGTAATTTTGCACTTCGCGCCAATCGTCGCGACGATCCGGCAAGATTTCCTCTTCTGCCAGAACGGCCTCGTCCATCTCGGTACGAGTTCCTTCGATACGACTGGAAAGGTTGGCCTCCTTCAAGACATGCATCTGGAGGTACAGATCCACCTCGGGCACAATCAGGGTGAAGGCATTCAATTCACCCAATGACCTGGAGGCCCGCTCCAGCAAGGCGTTGATACGTGGATCATCCCATGACCACTCCTGGTTGATAGGTGTGGGATCAAAGCTCTTGTACTGATACTGCTGACGGAAATGGCCAGATTTGAATTGCTCAATTCTCATTTACCTGGCGCCCTCTTTGGGCGTGGACTGCCTCATGAGCGTATTCAGCAACGCCATGGGATTCTTGCCTGACGAGGCTGCATCACCATCCCCCTTCCTGAATTTTTTCTGGCTGTTGGCCTCAGCTTCCTTTTGGGACAGATCCTCCTGCCAAACGGTCAGCAGCGCATCCAGCTGCGTGGCCAGGCCAAAACGGATCTGCGCTGCGGCGCCCGGTTCAGCGGCCTGGGCCAAATTCATCTGGAAATAAGGAAACTGGACCCCCTTAAACACGCCTTCATCGGTGAGCTGCTTGACAAAATCAAACACCGAGGCGCTTTTCAGGGTACGTCCGACAAAGACCAGTTGGCGTCCCCCATCCAGCAGTTGCAGTTGCGTCAGCCACAGATCGGGAAAGGTGTTTTGGGCCAGCTTGATAAACTGCCCGGAAAACCCCTGCCGGTTGCCGATGCGCTGGCCGGATAACAGCTCCAGCACCTGTTTCTTGATCTTGATATCGGCTTCCAGTTGCGCGATCCGTCCGACCAGGGCCGGATCTTCTTCGTTGGCGGGCAAGGCACTAGCCAGTTGCGTCAAACGGTCGTACAACTGCTTCTCCTGGGATTGCAACTGATCGGCCTCACGCGATAGGCTATAGCTTTGTAGCCATAGGGTAGCCGACCCGATCAGCACGAAAAAGAGCGCTGCCAGGACGATCCAGAACGCCTTGCTGGCATCAAGCCAGTCATTCTGAACAGCAAACAGCTCTTTCTGAAACAGGTTGATGCGCGGGCGCATTACTCTGACTCCTCCACCGGACGCAAGGCTTCGCCCAACGCCGGCAGACAGTGGAACAGCAGTTCATCGTCCACAGCCTCATCCGACTGCAGGAAATTGTCCAGATGCAGCTTTTTCAACCGCACACTGAGGTGCGTTGCCAACGGTTCGCGCAGCTGCTGCTCGGTCCTGGCATCGGCCGCCAGATAGAGCGCCACGATCGGCGTACCGGTAAAGGTGGTGGTGACAAAATCGAGCGCCCGTTGCACCTCATCGGCAATAGGTTTGATGGGATCCAGACCAAATTCCATCGCCTCCTTGTTAAGTGTCTTCATACGACGGGTGAAGTAGAGGTTGTCGCCCTTGGACACCACCAGGGTACCGGACTCCTTGTCCGGTGGATAATAGAGCAGACCGACACCGCTTTTGCTTTCGGGCAGATAGGCCAGGATGTTATTCAGGGCCAGTTCGGTCACCTCGATAGCCTGCAGCAACAACCGTGATGGCCGCAACAATGTCAGATGCTCGGCGATAATATTCTTCTGGACCGCTACCACATAAACCCGACGCTGTGGCAGCACCCGAATAGGTTCTGGAATGAAAAAACAATCGACCACCGCCTCTTCAACAGAAAAGGAGAGCCGATCGCGAATGACCCACTTCATGGCCGCCGCCAGTTCTTCGGCATTAACGTCGGCAGCTTCGTTGGGAAACAGGTCGTAACTGTCGAGCTCGAGACAGAAATTGAAGGGGATTTTCAGCAGCCCATGCTCGTTGGCAAGCGCCGACAGCATGGGGGCCTTGCCGGCAGGACCATCCCAGGGGATCCAGAGGCACTGTTTTACCTGTGGCGTTTCCTCGCGCACCCCCTCAACCGTCACCAGACTGAGGCCATCCTTGTTCCAGAACATCCCCCCTTGTCCAGTGTAGTGATCCTTGCGCAACAGCAATTTGGACCATAAATCCTTGATACTCATTTGCCGCCCTTGCCAGCCCCCTTGATCATGTCCCATAACGGTACGAACACGCCCATGGCCAGGATCATGACCATGACACCCATCATAACGGTGATGATAGGCTCAATGGCACTGCTGAGCGATTTAACATCATACGCCACTTCCTGCTCGTAAAAGGCGGCCACATCGTCCATCATCTGTTCGATGGATCCGGTTTCCTCGCCAACCGCCATCATCTGGATCACCAGTGGCGGAAACATTTTGGTAGCATAGGCCGTCTGCACCAGCGTTTCTCCCCGTTCAATGCCACGCATGATGTCCATGACGTTATTGGCGACATAACGGTTGTCAACCGCCTGGGCGACCGACTCCAGTACCATCAGAATAGGTACGCCAGAACGGGATCCCATGGCAAAGGAGCGGGCAAAACGGGCCAGAGTACCCCTCTGGATAATGCTACCGACCACAGGCAGCTTGAACTTGAACTCGCTCCACCATAAATCACCCTGCGCTGTTTTGATGAAGGTGACGAATCCCCAGATCGTGCCAAAAATAGCCAACAGCAGCAGATACCAGTAATCGACCACAAACATCGAAAAGGCCATCAGCACCTTGGTCTGCCAGGGCAACTCAATTTTGAATGAGGCAAAAAAACCAAAAAAATTGGGCAGAACGTAATAGGCCATGATAAACATCGCCGCTGCCATGCCTGACATGATAAAAGCCGGATATTGCAACGCCGATTTAATCTGCTTGCGGGTGGTGTGGTCCACCTCCATATAGCGGTACAGTTGGGTAAAGGCCTCCTCCAGACGGCCGGTCTGCTCTCCAATCCCCACCATATTGACAAACAGGCGGCTGAACACCTTGGGGTGTTCGCCCAGACAGGAGGAGAGATCCTTGCCGGCTTCCAGCCCTTCCGAGATCTGCGACAGGCTCTGATAGAGCATACGGTTATGGACCCCACCCTGAACACCACGGATGGCACGATTCATCGGCACACCCGAGCGAACCAGCGTCTGCATCTGTCGACACAGCACCACCAGTTGATCGGTGGTTGGGGGTGAATTGGTCAAAAACCCCAGCAGTCCCCCAGCGCTGGCATGGCGCTCCAGCACCTTGACACTCAGCGGAGTCACACCTCTTTTCAGCAGCTGTGCTGCTACATCATGCGCCGACTCGGCCGGCAGCTCACCCACCACCAGCTCACCGCCTTTGGAACGACCTTTGAAAGCAAAGACCCTCATGTCTCAGCGATACCCGGCTTACCGCCGTCATCGGTTACAGCCAGTTCTGGCATCAGCTGGTCGCCACTGAGACGGATCGCCTCATCCAGGGTGGTCATACCCTGCAGGGCCAGATTAAGCCCTGCCACAGGCAAGGGAATCATCCGTTTCTGGCTTTTGGCCAGCCGCATGAATTCCGTGGTATTGTGTTGCCGGACAGCATCGGCCAGATCGGCATCCAGTTCCAGCAGCTCACCGACCGGTACCCGACCCAGATAACCGGTGTTCATGCAGTGTGAACAGCCCGCCCCCCGTTTGAAACCAGCGTCAAGCTGCTCCGGAAACAGGGTACTGATCCAGATCTGTTCCTGGGCCGTTGGACGATAATCCTCGATACAGTGCGAGCAGATGCGGCGCATCAGTCGCTGTGCCAGCACCGCCAATACCGAGGCCGCCACGGCATAGCCTTTGACCCCGATTTCGAGCAACCGGATGATGGTGGAGGCGGCATCGTTGGTGTGCAGAGTCGAGAGCACCAAATGGCCGGTCAGGGCGGCACGAATGGCAATCTCGGCGGTCTCTTCATCACGCATCTCTCCCACCAGCACGATGTCCGGATCCTGACGCAGAATGGTGCGCAGAATGCTGGCGAACGTCAAACCGATTTTGCTATTGACCTGGACCTGGTTGATGCGGTCCATGCGATACTCCACCGGATCTTCTACCGTGATGATCTTCTTGTCCGGCGTGTTGAGCTCGTTGAGTGCGGCGTAAAGGGTGGTGGTCTTGCCACTACCGGTGGGCCCAGTGACCAGAATGATACCATGGGGACTGTGAATCAGCCGACGCAACTGATCCACCATCGGTGCACCAAGTCCGGTCTGGTGCAAGCGGGTGTTTCCGGTCGATTGCTTGAACAGGCGCAGCACCACCGATTCGCCATTCTGGGTCGGTAACGTTGACAGGCGTACATCGACACCAATGTCGTTGACCTGCATGTTAAACCGGCCATCCTGGGACAGGCGGCGCTCGGAAATCTCCAGACCAGCCATCAACTTCAGCTTGGACAGCAACGGAATCGAGACCGCTTTTTCGCGGATCACCTGCTCGTGCAGAATGCCATCGATGCGCTTGCGCACACGCAGCACATTGGCCCCCGGTTCAATATGGATGTCGGAGGCGTTCTGACGCACGGCATCCTCGAACAGCGACTGCAGGATTTTGACCACGGGTGCATCCTGAGCCGCCTCGGTCTGGATGAACTGGTTGAGATCGACACGGTTGCGGCTCATCTCGGCGCCCAGTTCCGACACCAGCCCCTGAATCTCGCCGGTCTTGCGGAAGATCCGGTCCATCACCTGACGCAACTGCTTGTCGAGAATCAGACCCAGCTGGACCGGATAGCGCAACAGCTGCTGCACCTCGTCGACGGCGAGCAGATCGGTAGGATCGACCATGCCGACCAGAATCTCGCCACCCGACTGACGTACCGGCACAGCCCGCAACCGGCGGATGGCCTCTTCTGACATCAGTTTGACCGTTTTTTCCTGGATATCGAAGGTGCTGAGGTCAAGACAGGTCAAACCAATACGGGCGGCCAAAAAACGGGCAAAATCCAGCTCGGACATAAAGCCGAGATTAACGACCACGTCACCGAAACGGGCCCCGCTGCGCTTTTGTTCCTTGAGTGCCAGTTCCAGTTGTTCAAAGGAGAGCAGATTGGCCTTAACCAGCATGTCGCCCATCATCAACTTGCGGCGCTGGTTGTTGAGATAGTCGTCCAGCTGTTGTTGTGACAGGAAATTGAGCGCCACCAGCGCTACACCCAGCTTGACATCCTTGGTTTCCTGATAATGGAGGGCATCCTGCAGCTGCATGGCGGAAAGCATGCCATCGGCCAGCAGCATGTCACCCAGTTTGAGACGGCGCAGCAGCGGGTCTTCAGCCGGTCCACTCATGGTTGCATCTCACGGCTGGGACGACTGAGATATTCCATACGCTCACGGATGAAGCGATGCAGCGACAGATCAAGATCCTGGCGGCTGTCGGCTTCCAGATAGGCTGAAAAAGAGTCACGGCGCAGGCCCAAACGCTCCTGGGCGATGGCCAGTCCCAGCCACCAGCGCCCACGCTCCGGTTCACGCTCGATCAATTGACGATAACTCTGCGCCGCCTGTTCAAAACGACCCGATTGTTGATGCCAGGCTGCTGCCAGCGTCAGGTAATCGGTACTGGAGCGCCCCGACTGGGGGATGCGCTGGATCAGTTCATCGGCCTTGGCCAGATCGCCCTGGATCATAGCCGCCCGTGCCCGCAGCTGTAGCTGAGCCACCAGGTCCTGATTGCTATCGGGCGGCGGTGTCGGAGCAGGAGCTTTGTTGCTGGCCGGAGCTCTGGCCGGAGCTCTAGCCGGAGCTCTGGCTGATCTGCCAGCATCAGGAGCGGCAGTCAGCTGACTGGGCGGCGGGCTTTTTTTGTTGTTAACAGTCTTGGTCGCCGGCTGGTCGATCCGTACCGGCGGTACGACAGCGACCGTCTCGGACAGGGATGGTGCGGTGGCCACAACCGGTGGTGCCTCGGCCGGGATCGTTGTAGACGGCTGTTCTGGCAATTTTTCTGGTGAATGCTCGGGCAACTTGCTGGCAGAAGCTTCCTGGGCTGGAGCCGTGGTAGCCGTTGCGACAACGGCTGCATCCAGTACAGCAGGTGCTACGGCAACGGGGGAAGGTGCAGCTGGCATGAACCGCTGCCAGCCTTCGAAGCCAAGCAGTCCGACGATGACGACGCCGAGAACCACAACCCGCTTGCGGGATGACGATGCGGCAGCCGCTGCTGCAGCACTTTTTTGGGCCAAGGGGCTTTGGATTGGCGCCACACCCACACCCTGGAGCGGCTTGGCGTCGTTTTCTTTGGAAAAATGTCTTTGACTCAGGTCGTTGAGAACCTTGTTAATCAGACTCACGGGTGCATCCTCCACCACCAGTACAGTCCCGCCAATAGGATGACCAGCAGCATCAACCCATCTGTCCATCTCAGATCCGTGAGGCTCAGGTTGGTAAGGCTCAGGTTCGGACGCCAGCGCTGAGATACCTGAACGCCATCGGTATCCTTGGCAGCCAGTTGGACATGCTTGGGCGAGACCTGCTGATCTCCGGTACCAAAGGCGGCCAGCAGCGCCTTGTGGCTCAGGACGTTGATCAGTCTCGGAATACCGCGGCTGTATCTGAAAATCTGCCGGCAGGCACGATGTGCAATAATTTCACGCCCCTGGCCACCAGCGACCTGGAGACGGTGGCCGATATAGCGCTCAGTCTCCTGGGCACTCAGAGGGGGTACCTTCGATGAAAAGGAGATGCGCTGCTGCAACTGACGCAGATTATGCTGGCTATTGAGACGCACATCCAGCTCGGTTTGTCCCACCAGCACTACTTGGAGGATTTTCTGCTTTTTGGTCTCGAGATTGGTCATCAGACGAATGGCTTCCAGCGTGGCATCGGACAGCGATTGCGCTTCATCGATCAGCAACACCACTTTTTTGCCCTGACCGTGCAGCATCAGCAGGTGCTCGTTGATGCGTTTGATGAAGCCCTGAAAGCCCTCCGACTCATCTGGCAACGTTAATCCCAGCTCATCGGCAAAGGCCTTGTAGGCATCCTGCGGCCCCATCAGTGGATTGAGGATATAGCAGGTGACAAAATCCATCTGGTCCAGCGTTGCCAGCAACTGACGACAGAGCAGGGTCTTGCCGGTACCGACTTCACCGGTAATCTTGACGAATACCTCTCCGGTAGAAAGAGCCACCAGGACCACATTCATGGCTTCCTGAAGACCAGCACTGAGAAACAGGAAGTCCGTATCGGGCGTGATCTTGAAGGGCAGTTCATTCAAACCAAAATGGTTGAGGTACATGGTGCGATCAATCAGCATGAGGCTCGCGTCCGGGGGCATTTTTCAGGGCATCGAGACCGGGATTAGGCAACATTCTGATGACGGCCGGATCGTGCCAAACCAGTCCGGACCGGTCGTAGACAGCTTCTGGTGCCTCCTGACGCCAGACTGAATCCCCGGTGACAATCCAGGGACGCAACAGAATGACCAGTTCTGATTTCCTGGCAACCTCCTGATCATGAGAGAACAGGCGACCCAGCACAGGAATATCACCCAACAGCGGCACACTAGCCTTGCGGTTGATATCGATATCTTTCATCAAGCCGCCGATGACCACCACTTCGCCGTTGTTAGCCTGTACCATGCTGTCAGACTCCCTGACACGATTGAGCGCCAAGGGGTAGCTCTGCACTTCGCTGCCGATGGTCACCTGTTTCTGGTCTGTGGTGACCTCGCTGACCATGGGGTGGATATGCAGCATCACCTTGCCATCGCTGGCAATCTGTGGTGTCACATCCAGGGCAATACCGGAAAAGAAGGTGGAGAATTTCGGTATCAGCATGACGCTGGAACTGTTGGCAGAAGAGCTGCTCTCTGCCTCAACATCGGTGACGAACAGCTCATCCTGACCGACACGAATGACCGCCTTCTGGTTGTTGATGGTAGCGACGCGCGGGCTGGATAACACCTGCACCTTGCCCTGGGTCTTGAGCAGCTCAATGAGGGAGGTGAAATCGCTCAGATCGGCCGCCAGGGTAAAGGCGCCGCCAAACATCCTTCTGGCCATGGTGTTGTTGAGATTGGAAGGCGAGAATCTGGCTTCAGTACTATCGGCAAACAGGGGATTGGTGCCGCTGTCGCCCATGAGCGATCCACCACCGGTCATACCGACCGTGCTGTCGACACCGCGGCGGTTGGCAAAGGCCACACTCCAGTTGATACCGGTCTGGAAACCATCGTTAAGGTTGATCTCCAGAATCTTGGCTTCCAGGATGACCTGTCGTTCAAGGATCTTTTTCTGGCCCGCCAGATAGGTTTCAATATCGCGCAACTCGCGTGGGTAGGCTCGTACCAGCACCTCACCGGTCTGGGGTGTTACCACAATGCGGCGACCCGGTATGGTCTGACCCTCGGCGTTGCGTTCAGCACAACCCATGACAACGGTGTCGTGCGACTGCGGATTCCAGCTCAGCATCGACTGTGAGGAAGATCGGCTCGGAGCCGGTGAGGCCGATGCACCCGTCATGGTGCCAGCAGCCAGAGCCGATGTGGCAGGCTCACTGGGCGAGGCAGCAGCAGCACCGTCCGGGGACGAAAAACCCAGCCCCAGCACACCACACAGGGACAGCACAAACTCCTGCCAGAAATGGGACTGCTGTCGTGTTACCACATGACTACCGGCTGATTCGACATTCTCGGTTTTGGTGGTGGCACCCTTATTGGTGTTGGTGGAGGTATTGGAGACCGATTGTCCAGCACTGACCTTGGTACGTGTCAACCCCTCGCGCTGCAATCTCAGGTAATCGATGTGGTATTGCCGCAGCAACAGACGGGAGGGCTGAATGAGATAGCCCTGCTCGGTGCGCTGGCAATCGAAGTCATAGACCATGCACACCGTGTCAATGGCCTGGGGTATGGTGATGCGCGACAGGTTCATGGTGATGGTACCACCGACGTCCGGATGAACGACGACATTGAGTTGACTCTGCTCTGCCAGGGCCATAAACAGCGACTTGGCCGGCACGGCATCCACCACCACATCAATCAGCGGAGCAGCGGCTACCGGCTTTTTGGTCTGAAGGGCAACGGCCTGTGGTGGCGGCAGCAGCGCAGCATCGATATGCGGCGGCAACCGACCCAAAGAGGGAGGAGAGGCTTTAAGCGGTTGAGCGGTCGGTGACGTCTGGGCACCCTCCGGCGACGGCTGACCCGGGGCAGCGCAACCCCAGAGTGTCAATAGCGCTATCGACAGACAGCCTATCAATACCCCATGTTTCAGCTTGTTACCCCTCACCCCCAACCCCCTCTCCCACAGGTGGAGAGGGGGATATGAAGCGACTTCTCCCACCCTCTCCCCTTGTGGGAGAGGGCAGGGTGAGGGGTGCATGGAAGAGTCGTTCATGGTGTGGGCCCAGTCCGTTTGGTCGAATGACGCACCACCAGTCCAGTTGTTGCTCGATCCATATCCATCACCAGTTCCAGTTTCTGATTGGTAGCCATGCCGGAGACTCCCCGACGGTGGATGTTTTCCACCAAAAAACCGTCAACACTTTGACCTGGACGAACAATCCTGTCGTTAATGACAGCCAGACCAGCGCCATCGGTCAGACGAACCATCTTTAGCCGCCAACGTTCGCTGCTGGGAGCTGGTGCAACCGATGCCTCGGCACTGATTTCAGCGACAGGATTCAACAGGGCGGCCGACGGCGGTCGTGACGGGTCGGATAGACCGCGGCGCCAATTGTCCTGATCAGCGGCATGGACAACAGCGGCCGACAGCATCAGCGCTGCCGTCAACCACACCTCCAACCCTTTAACCACCGATCAACCCTTCTCCCATGCTCAGCGTGAACAGACGAACCGTGGCGCGCGTTTTGGGATAATCAACGGCGTGATAGCGCACCTCCTCCCAGAAAAAGACCCAGTGATAACTTTCAATCTCCCTGAAGAAATCGAGCATATCCAAATAACCGGCCTCTATTTCCAGTTCGATGTCGTGGCGGTAGATGACCGGCACAGCGGTTCCTTTCCCGGCCCCCTTCTCGCCCCCCTTCTCAGTGGTCGATCCAGCAACAACGGCTGGATTGAGCTGCACCGGCTGAACACTGGCCGCTTCCAGACGATAGAGCTTGACCTTGGGCCGTTCCGCCAGCAAGCGTCTCAGAGCCTTGACCATTTCCACCGGCTGGATCAGGGCACCGGCCTCCCGGCCCAGCGTGGCAGCCAGTTCGTGCTGTTGCTGTTCCAGTGTCTGGATACGAGCCAGACGCTCGGCATTCAGATCAACCACCTGATCGGTCGAAATACGTTCGACGCGCGTGCTGAGTTCGGGCAGATTTTTCCTGAACTCAGCGACCGAACTCTTCAAACGTATCACACGCTGCTGATGCGGCATCCAGACCAGGTTTTGCCAGACCATGGCCAGCAACAACAGCACGATAGTCACCACCATGATGCGTTTACGTGGCTCCATGCCATCGAACCAGATCTGCGCTTTGAGCAGAGCCGGAGGCATTTTCAGGTCAATCCATTGTTTCATGCCACAAGTAGCCTATCGATGTAGCCTATCAGACGTATAACAGAATGGTTCCATGTTATCAAAAAAGCAGAAAGAGTGCCAGAATGTTCGATGGCAGGAATCAGATCAAGAGGTCAGGGCAGGATGCGGGCCGTGGTGTAGCTGGTATCCCCCTGGACATGGCGTATGGTGCAACCTGTAGCTGGATCACCACCCAAGGTGTAGTCGGCGACAACAATACCGCTGAGCAATGCCAAGGCGGTGCTACAGGTCAACGTGGTGCACGAACCCAGCCCAACCGCACAGCGGGTATTGTAAGTGGCAGCCGAGGCACCGACAGCCCCGGCAACCGCTTGGGCATTGGCATTGGCAGCATCTGGACGAACATTGCCGAACCGTGGCAGGGCCATGGCCGCCAGAATGCCAATAATCACCACGACCATGATGACCTCAGTCAGCGTGAAGCCACCACTGCTATCCGAGCCCAAAAGGCTCAAGAAATCAGTTGCCACCAATGGTGTTGCCAGCAGCAGCACCGCACATGCGGTCCGCTTGGGCAGGGGTGGCTGCCTTGGCGCGGCATTCGGTCAGGCTCTGGTTAGAGGACGTCGATAAAGCTGTCGTTGCCGTTGTCGCCTCGCCCGTTACATTACTGAAACGAGGCAGAGCCATGGCCGCCAGAATACCGATCACCACAATCACCATGATCAACTCGACCAGGGTAAAACCACCTTCGTTTTGATGTTTACTCATGACTTTCATGACTTTCATAGCTTGAGGCCCCCGAAAAATTTTGCGTGGATACTATTTCATAAAGACTGGCAATCACCTATCGTTTAATATATCGTACTTTTTGGTCGTAAAGTCAATTGCAAAATCGGGACTTGCCTCATGAAAATATTGCTGGTGGACGACACCGAGAGCAACATCGATATCCTGCTGGAGCTGTTAAGCTCCGAACACGAGATTAGCGTTGCCATGGATGGCCAGACGGCCCTGGAATATGTCAGAAACGAACAGCCGGACATCATCCTGCTGGATGTGATGATGCCGCAGATGGATGGATGGGAAGTGATCCGGCGCCTGAAAGCTGAGCAGAACTACCGTGAAATTCCCATTATTTTCATCACTTCCAAGGAACAGGTGGAAGATGAAATCCACGGCTTTGAACTGGGAGCGGTCGATTATATCACCAAGCCCTTCGTTCCGGTCATCGTCAAGTCGCGTGTCAATACCCATCTGGAGCTGAAACGTCAGCGCGATATCCTGGCTAATCTCTCCATGATCGATGGTCTGACCGGTATCTCCAACCGGCGCCGTTTTGATGAGGCCCTCCACAAGGAGTGGACTCGTGGAGCAAGAAGCAACTTTCCGGTTTCCCTGATCCTGATGGATATCGACTTCTTTAAGCCCTATAACGACAACTACGGTCATCCGGCTGGCGACGAATGTCTCCGCAAGGTGGGTCAGGCCCTGGCACGCGAAATCCAGCGCGCTCCTGATCTGGTTGCCCGCTATGGTGGCGAAGAGTTCGTCTCGCTGTTGCCTGAGACAGATCATCAGGGGGCCCAGATTGTAGCCGAAAAACTGCGTACCATCGTCGAACGCCTAGCCATCCCCCATGCCCACTCCAGGGCTGCTGACCATGTCACGCTGAGTCTGGGCATGGTAACCGCCTTTCCCAGCCGTGATCAATCACCTCTGATACTGGTCCAGGGTGCTGACGAACTGCTGTATCAATCCAAACAGGCGGGACGTAATCGGCTGACCTGCCGCAATATGATTGTAAGCTGATCTTAATCCGATCTGTAGTTGCAAATGAGATACATTTCTGCGATACTGCGACGGTGTCAATCGGTTCAACACTTCCATAGCGGTCTGGGAATGATCCATTGAAACGAATTAACCTGCATCAGTGGCTGCCTATCCTGATGTTTGCCGCCATCATGACTAGCCTATTAACCTTGTCAGATGTCGATCGTTCGCGCTATGACCGGCTGGAAGAGGTCACCACCCGCGTGGCCTTTCTGGAGACCGAGACGCACCTGATGCTAGCGCACGTCGACCAGAGAACAGCGCCGAAGCTGACGGATACGACCACCGCGCTACAATCGGTGACACAGCAGCTGGATAAAGCGATTCTGGAATGTCGGGTCGACGCATTCCTGAACGGACTCGTCACCGCTCAGCTTGAGCAGCTGCGGGCACTGCTGTTCAACCGCATGGCCCATCTGGATCGTTATCTGCGTGGTGACCTGACCGCTACGGCGGTGCAGGATTATTTTTTCGATCACCCGGCAGGTCAGCTGGTCAGAGCGATCCTGCAAGCCTCACAGAAGGGCTATCAGCAGGAGCTGCATGAGGCACGCTGGAACCGCTATCTGCTCTATTTTGCCGCTATGGTGCTGTTGGGACTGCTGATCTACCTGACGCTGCAAAACCGGCAGGAAATGAGCCAGCGTCAGCGCATGACCGAGGCGGTCGAGGCTACCGTCGATGCAGTCATCATTGCTGACTCACGTGGTGTGGTGGAATATGCCAACCCCTCTTTTACTACCCTGACCGGGTGGGCCCGTCACGATGCGGTGGGACAAAACTACCGCGACCTTCAGGTAGGACTGACCGACAGCCAATACCAGGAGATCTGGTCAGCCATCCGGCAGGGTACAGTCTGGCGTGGCACCATTCTCGGCCACAGGCATACCACCAACCGGGAAGGAACAACACGGCCGCACTGGTATCAGCTAACGGTAGCACCGGTCGGCGATGGCAAAGGCGGTCTGGAAGGATGCGTCATTCTGCACCATGATATTACCGAACTGAAATCATCGCAGGAGCAGCTGCAGAAGGCGCGCCTGATAGCCGAGGAGGCCAGTCGGGCCAAAAGCGATTTTCTGGCCAACATGAGCCATGAAATCCGTACCCCGATGAACGCCATCATGGGTATGACCAGCCTGTGCCTGCAAACCGAAACCACGGCCAAGCAGAAGGACTATCTGGAAAAGATCGCAACGGCTTCCAGGTCACTGCTGCGCATTCTCAACGATATCCTCGATTTCTCCAAAATTGAGGCCGGTCGCCTGGAGATGGAATCGGTTCCGTTTCGCCTCGACCGCATTCTGCACAATCTGGCCAGCATCGTCGCCTTCAAGGTCGAGGAAAAGGGGCTGGAGCTGCTGTTCAACATCGACCCAGCCCTACCGGTGGAACTGGTCGGGGATCCCTATCGTCTGGAACAGATCCTGATCAACCTGACCCATAACGCCGTCAAGTTTACCAAGCAGGGCGAAGTGGTCATTCAGGTTGAACAGCTGTCCCTGGCCAACGATGAAGCGACGTTGCGTTTCAGTGTGCGCGATACCGGCGTCGGCATGACGCCTGAGCAACAGTCGAAACTGTTCCAGTCTTTTTCCCAGGTCGATAGTTCGACCACGCGCAAGTATGGCGGCACCGGTCTTGGGTTGGCCATCAGCAAGCGACTGGTCGAGATGATGCGTGGGACCGTCCGGGTCGAGAGTAGCCCCGGTCATGGCAGTGTCTTTTCATTCACCGCCGTGCTGGGATGTCCACCACCGCAGGCCACCAAAACCCATCCGGTTTCGCCGGCCGATCTGCGTGGTACCCACGTACTGGTCATCGATGACAATGCTTCAGCGCGGGAAATCCTGCAGCAGATGCTCTCTTCTTTCTCGTTTCAGGTCACCACCGCTGCCAGCGGTGAGGATGGTCTGACTGCCCTGGAACAGGCCGAGCGCGATCAGCAGGCGTGCCAACTGGCCATTATCGACTGGAAGATGCCGATCATGGATGGCCTGGAGACCGCTGAACGTATCCGTCGCCATCCCAGCATTACCCACCCGCCGCACACCATCATGCTGACGGCTTTTGATGACCAATCGATTCGTCGTCAAGCTGAAGCGAACGGGTTCGATGCCTTCCTGACCAAGCCGGCCAGTTACTCAACGTTGTTCGACGCCATCATGCTGGTGTTTGGCAAGGATGTTGGCGCTCCTGCCGCTACCGAACGCGATGATTCATCCGATATCAGGAACACCTGGGCCATGTTGCGCGGCATGCGGGTATTGCTGGTGGAAGACAACGCCTTTAACCAGCAGGTAGCCAGAGAGCTGCTGGAGCTGGTCGGTGTCGAAGTTCATACTGCTGAAAATGGCCTGGAAGGGGTGAGGCTGGTGACCGAGCACGCGCTCACTGAGCATGATGCGTTCGATGTGGTCATCATGGATCTGCAGATGCCGGTGCTGGATGGCTATGAGGCCACTCGGCGCATTCGTGCCAACCCAGCCTACGACTCCTTGCCCATTATCGCCATGACCGCCAATGCCATGTCGGGAGAACGGGAAAAATACCTGGCCGTTGGCATGAACGACTACGTCACCAAGCCGATTGATATGGTACAGCTCTTTACCGCGCTGGCCAAGGCGGTGCCATCGTTGCCCGAGGAGAGAAAGGCTACAGCCGCTTCCGTAGCTGTGGCCGATGAGACTGTTGCAGCCGAGACGGCCGATCTACCGGCGCTGCCTGGCATTGACCAACGCTATGCTCTCAACAAGCTGGGGGGTAATCGCCGTCTCTATCGCAAATTGCTGCTCAAGTTTTACGAGACCCAGCAACATACGACGGGCAGTCTCAGAAAAGCGCTGGCGGATGGTGAACAGGCCGTGGCCTTGCGCATGGTCCATACGCTCAAGGGGTTGGCCGGCAATATCGGTGCCAGGGAATTGCAGGATCTGTGTGCCAAAATTGAACTCACCCTGCAGAGCACGGATCAGACGGGTCCCATCGATCTGGCCTCTCTTGACAGCCTGTTGTCTGGACTGTTAAGAAGCATGGCCACCCTGTTACCCGTTCACGGCGCAGTGCAGCCTGCTAACGGGCCTCCAAGCAACCAGGCCGTTGTTGACATCGATACCCTCAGGGCGATCCTGGCAGAACTGGATCCCCACATCAGAAGTGGCAGGCCCAGACCCTGTGTACCCATTCTGGAACGCATCAAGGCGTTGGCATGGCCGGGAAAAAGCGCTGCCATGGTCGTTGCTCTTGACGGCCATATCAAAAAATACCAGTTCAAGGAGGCCATAGCCACTATGGAGACCCTGCTGAAAACACTGGACGGAATGGGACAGACCCATGAATGAGACGACGCAGCGTGCCACCGTGATGGTGGTCGATGATACCGAAACCAATATTGACATCGTGCTGGATGCCTTGAACGATGATTACGATGTCAGTGTGGCCCTGAATGGCCTGACAGCGCTGGAAAACTGTCGCCACACCCTGCCGGATATCATTCTACTGGATATCATGATGCCAGAAATGGATGGCTATGAGATTTGCCGCCGTCTCAAGCAGGATCCCAGAACCAAAGACGTGCCGGTTATTTTTATCACCGCCATGTCTGAAACCCAGGACGAGGTGGTCGGTTTTTCACTCGGGGCCGTTGATTACATCACCAAACCGATCAGCATTCCCATTGTGCGTGCCCGCGTCAAGACCCATCTGACGCTGCGCCAGGCGCAACTGGAACTGGCCAACCAGAATGTCATTCTGGAACAGAAGGTGCGACAGCGCACCGTCGAGTTGCGCCAGAGCCGGCTGACCACCATTACCTGTCTGGGACGGGCGGCCGAACATCGCGATCCGGAAACCGGTGCCCACATTCAGCGCATGTCGCGCTACTCGCAAGCACTGGCACTGGCCTGTGGTTTCGATGAAGCTGAAGCCGAGTTGATCCTCCATGCCGCTCCGATGCACGACATCGGCAAGGTCGGCGTACCGGACCGTATTCTGATGAAGCCGGGACCGCTGACCCCTGAAGAACGGGAAGAGATGAAAGCCCACGTCGTGATTGGTGGTGAAATTCTGGGTAACGAGCCGTCCAAGCTACTGAGCATGGCTTGCCAGATCGCCCTGACGCACCATGAGCGATGGGATGGTAGGGGCTACCCGTCCGGATTGCAGGGCGAAGATATTCCGTTGCATGGACGCATCGTCGCCATTTGTGATGTGTTCGACGCCTTGACTTCCGAACGGCCCTACAAGCCGGCGTGGGATGTCGTGCGGGCCATCGAACAGATCCGCCATGCCAGCGGAACCCATTTTGACCCAACCCTGGTGGAGCATTTCCTGCGTATTATACCGGAGATTCTGGCCATTCGTGACCAGCTGACCGAGGAACACACGCCATGCCATCCGGTCGCCTGAGCGCTGCCCCATCGACCGAAACAGGATTTACCCTGATCGAGCTGATCATGGTCGTCGTCATGATTGGACTGATGGCCACCTCGGCCCTTTCCATGGTGCCGCAGGATGTTGATCGTGTTAGCTGGGCGCGCCGTCTGGTCGGTGATCTACGGCTGGCCCAGTCCTATGCCATGAACCGTGGTGTCAATTATCGCCTGATTCGTACCAGCACCAGCAGTTATGAGATTCGCGATATCAACGGGACACCCTTCCCGGGTTCCAGCGTGACCCTTCCGGAGGCCATCTTTTCCAGCTTCGATATTGTGTTCGATCGCCTGGGACAGCCCGTCAATGGTGCTGCCACCATCACCGTGACCGACCGTAACGCCCAGATCTCCACGGTGACCCTACTGGCTACCACCGGTGTGGTTCGGGGACCATGAATCGTGTTCTGCCTCGACCCAACGGCTTCACCTTTCTAGAGGTCCTGATCGCCATCGTGGGCATCGGTATGGTGATTACAGGGCTGGGAGCCACCGTGGCAGCCTCGCTACGCACCCCAACGCTCAATCGTGAAATCGCCCAGGCCACCTTTATGGCCCAGCACATGATGGATCGCGTGGCGGCCGACCGACGTCAGTATGTCACCGATGGCACGGTGCGTTTTGATTCGATCCTGACCGCCTGTCCCCAGGCCACTGTGACCATCGGCGGTGCGGTGTTCAGCTGTGCCATGACCACGGCCTCGGTCACAGCCGGTAGCGATGGTTGTCCAACCGATGCAACAACGGCTTGTCAACAACGAACCATCACCATCACCACTCCTGCCGGTGGTGTCATCTCAACCACCATGCTGTTTGTGCGTTATGAAAACTGATCATCCCACCCCCCCCATCCGTGCCGGATTCACGCTGCTTGAGGTGGTGATCATGATCTCGGTGATGGGGATCATCATGGGCGTGGGAACACCGGTTCTGATTGCCGGCTATCAGTCGTTTCTGCTCGGTACCGCCATTCAGGATGCCGATGCCCGTGCCCGTCTGGCCATCGAACGCATGCTGAGGGAACTGCGCACCGCTTCGACCGCTTCATTACCGGCAGCAGGAACCCGCTCGACACTGACCTTTACCAATCAGGATGGTAGCTCCATCACCTATACCTTCAGTGCCGGCCTGAGCCAATTGACACGTGGCGGCGTTGTGCTGGCGGAGAATGTGACCGGTTCGTTTGTCGTGACCGATAATCCGGACCGGACCACCACCAATCCCAACACACTGGTGGTGATCAATCTGACCATCACGGTCAGTGGCCAGAGCATCCAGCTGGTCAGCGGCGTAGTAGCGAGGAATCCTTGATGAAGAAGGTGAAGAATGCCCAGGAAAGAGGATCCGCCCTGCTGATCACCATTACACTGATTGTCATCGGTAGTGCCCTGGCTTCGTCGCTGGCCTCGATCATGGCCAATTCAGCCATGACCACCCGCAGTCATCTGGACAGCATGGAGGCGCTGTTCATGGCTGAGTCAGGGCTTGAAGCGGCTCGCTTCGCACTACCGACACGAGATAATCTGGTGCGCGAAGCGTGCGGCAGCAAGGATAACCCCAACCGGACCCTTGCCCTGACCACCATCCGTGCTGGTGGTGTCGCACTTGGCCAGTACCAGGGCACACTGACCTATAACGCCGGGTCGACCACGGTGGTTCCCACCCTGACCCTGACCAGTAGCGGTTATGTCCCGTCTCTGGCCGACCCGCGCGGACGGCGCAATCTGGAATGGAGAAATGTACGCTGCAGCTCCAGTTACGCACCGGTTTATGGCTCCAACCGATTGTCATCTGTTTCCAATTCCTACATTAAAATCAACACCCGAAACAAATGGCGCGATAGCAATGAAAATTGTGACTCCAGCATCACAACCGGCTGTAACGCCGTTGATGAAAACTCGGTCAACATCGATGCCCCTGCCCCGACTGAGGCTAATAGCCCCTATGCCAGTTTCCCGGTATTTCCCAACTTTCGTGTTTCGACTGGCGCCACACCGATTCCCTCTCCAAGCGGTGGGGTTTATACGCTTTATAACAGCACGGCCGGCAGTCCCAAAGAATATCCTACCCTGACGCTGAGCAGCAGTACCAACAGACAGGTCAACTTTACCTCGACGCAAGCGGCCGTGATCGCTACCTGCAACACTTATTGCTACGACCAGGTCTGTCAGCCCGACCAGAACAACAATCCCGGTGTTGGCACCTGCCCGCTGGAATTTCATTTGAACTCGCTGGTCATCAATACGGCTAACGCCACTATTACCATGCTGCCAGGCACCTACTACATTGAGGATATCTGGGTCCGATCAGGCCGAAAAACGCCCAAATTCAACATTACTGCGGGCTACTCGGATGCCTATTCCGTGACGCTGCATGTCAAATACTTCAAGATTGAAGACGATACAGAAATCAACTATAACAACAGCGTACCGCCCTATAAGCCGGGTCGGTTTACCCTATACAACCATGACCCCACCCTGGATCCGACCTTTGTCCCAACCTGGGGCCGCTCCCCTTACTGGTACGCCTTTGATTACCAACTGGACTGGACCGATCCGCTCAAGATGGCAGGCGTGCTGTTTGGAGCCCCCAATACCAACACCAGAATCTCTTCCGGTTCCTATACTTTCAACGGCGGTATGCTGTCTCGGGGTGTCTTTACCATCAACAATCCGATTGCCATTACTTACGATAATGCCGCTATCGCAGCGGTGCAAAGCCGGATGAACAACGTACCGGCCCCGATACGACTATCACGCGGACAGTGGCGCGAGAATTTTAACTAAGGATCGAACATCCAAAAGGCAAAGAAAATTCTACCGTACATGATCCGTACATGGTATCATGGTCAAAAGGAAGGAAAATGTCATGACCACAATCAACCATGCGATAACAACACAACGAGACGAGCGCATTGATTTGCGTGTCACAACCGAGTTGAAGAATATGTTGGCACGAGCGGCATCCCTGGCTGGAATGTCCGTTTCCAGCTTTTTGGTTTCTGCCGCATCGGACAGA
>JADGCH010000037.1 GCA_015229115.1 Magnetococcales bacterium | reverse complement strand
AACCGTTCGGTTTATCTGGTCACCGATGGCCACGACTATTCCACCACCGAGCTCTACACCACCATCGTGACAGCCATGGGACGCCCGCTACCGCGCTGGTTCATCCCGCTTGGCTTGCTGCGTCTGCTGGCCAGCGCCGGCTCACTGCTGGGACAACTATCAGGACAACGGGCGCCGTTTGATCGCGACGCCCTGGATAAGCTGACCGGTTCGGCCTGCTATCGTCCTACAGCCATCCAGCGCGACCTGGGCTACCAGCCCTGTTGGACGCTGGCACAGGCCATGGCCGATCTGATCCTGGAACCATCGCCATGACTTCCGTGATCCTGATCGTAGCCGTCGCTTTTCTGCTCTCTGCCGGCCTCAGCTATTATCTGGCCCATCCCACAGCCCGACTGCTGCGCATCATCGATCACCCCAATCAGCGTTCACTCCATGCCCATCCAACGCCAAGAGGGGGTGGTCTGGCCATCCTGTGTGGTTTTGTCTGTTCCTGGTTATTGCTGGGTGCTGGATCCAGCGACACCGACTGGGGCTGGGCAGGCTGGGTCGGTGCCGGTCTGCTGACGACCGCCGTGCTATCACTGCTGGATGACCTCTATCAGCTCTCTGCCGCGTTGCGCCTGACCGTTCACCTGACCACGGCAGCACTGGTCATTGAGTACGGCCAGTTGCTGCCCGACCATTCCTGGCTCCCTGCGCCCCTATGGCTGCTGATAACGGTTTTGGCCATGGTCTGGATGATGAATCTCTATAACTTCATGGATGGCATGGATGGCTTCGCTGCCAGTATGGCCGTCATCGGCTTTGGTTACTATGCCCTGTTCGGGTGGATCGCCCAGCAGCCGTTGTTCAGCCTGACCGCCCTGTTGCTGGCCAGTGCCTCGGCTGGTTTCCTGCTGTTCAACAAACCTCCGGCACGACTGTTTATGGGGGATGTCGGCTCCCTGCCGCTGGGATTCATGGTGGCGGTGCTGTCGTTGTGGGGCCTGCGTGACGCCCTCTTTCCATGGTGGGTACCGCTGCTGGTCTTTGCTGTCTTCATCGTCGATGCCACGGTCACCCTGTTGCGTCGCACTCTGCGCGGTGAGGCCATCTGGCAGGCCCACCGCAGCCATTACTACCAGAAGATGGTCATTCAGCATGGCTGGAGTCACGGCCGTACCGTTGCTGCCGAATCCATTCTGATGCTGACCAGTGGTGGTTCCGCTTTCTGGTGGATGTACAGCGGTGGCACAACTTCGGCAGCTCTGCTGCTCACCGCATGGTCACTGCTGTTAGCCCTGCTGGCCTATCAAATCGACCGGAAAAGCTGACCTCCATGATAAAAGCGATCCTGAACGACCTGCTCAATCAGCCCAGATCGGTCAAACAGTTCATTCTGTTGGCCATCGATCTGCTGATCCTGCCGCTTTGCCTTATGGCTGGTTTCATCGTCCGTTATGAGTCGCTTTACTATCAGGCCATCCAGTTCAGCTGGCCCATTTTTCCGCTGGCCATGCTGGTGGCACCGCCGGTATTCATCCGCTTTGGGCTGTACCGTTCGGTGATCCGCTATATTGGCATTCAGGCCCTGATCACCATTCTGCAAGCAGTCTTTCTCAGCGTATTGCTGACCTTCCTGCTATCCATCGCCTTTCGGGTACCGGTCTACTCCTTCAGTCTCTGGCTGGTGGATGGCGTGCTGCTCACCATCACCATTGGGGGCATCCGCATGCTGGCCCGTTATCTGGTGGTACAACAAAACGGCACCCCTGGTGCACGGCGTATTCCAGCGGCCATCTACGGAGCGGGCGAATCAGGTGTACAACTGGCCCTGGCCCTCAACCATGGCACAGAGTTCAATCCGGTGCTGTTTCTGGACGACAAGAGAGAATTGCACGATCAGGAAGTGTTGGGACTGAACGTCTACCCACCGGCCCAGTTACCGACCCTGATCGAGAAATTTGGCCTGCGTCAGGTGCTGCTGGCCCTGCCATCCCTCAGCCGCCCCCGACGTCAGGAGATCCTGCGCCAGCTCGAACCTCTACCCGTCAAAATCATGGTAGTGCCTGATATCCACGAGTTGGTCAGTGGTCGCAAACGGGTTGACGAGATCCGTGAGGTAGGCATCGAAGACATGCTGGGGCGCAACCCGGTACCCCCAAGACCGGAACTGATGGAGCCCTGTATCCATGACAAGTCGGTGCTGATCACCGGCGCAGGAGGATCGATCGGGTCGGAGCTGTGCCGCCAGATCGTGCAGTGGTGCCCGAAACGACTGGTACTGGTGGAACGTTCCGAGTTCGCCCTTTATTCCATCGACAGCGAGCTACGCCGTCTGATCGCGGAAGGAGGGTTGCAACTGGAGCTGGTCCCCATTCTCGGATCCACAGAGCATAAGCGACGCATGCAGGCGGTGATGAATACCTTCGAAATTCAGACGGTTTATCATGCCGCAGCTTACAAGCACGTACCTATTGTCGAACGTAACCCCATCGAAGGGGTACAAAATAACATCTTCGGCACCTTATCCGTGGCGGAAGCGGCTATCGCGGCCGAAGTGGAGACCTTTGTGCTGATCTCGACCGACAAGGCCGTCCGTCCCACTAACGTCATGGGAGCCACCAAACGGTTCACGGAACTGATTCTGCAAGGGTTGGCCCAAACACAACAGGCCACCCGCTTCAAAATTGTCCGTTTTGGCAATGTGCTGGGATCATCCGGATCGGTGGTGCCTCTGTTCCGTGACCAAATTCGCCGCGGCGGCCCGGTAACCGTTACCGACCCTGAAGTGGTGCGCTACTTCATGACCATCCCCGAAGCAGCACAGCTGGTGATCCAGGCTGGTTCCCAAGGAGAAAGCGGCGACGTGTTCGTACTGGAGATGGGAGAGCCGGTACGCATCCACGACTTTGCCCGGCGCATGATCCTGCTGGCTGGCCTGACCATCCGTGATGCTGATAATCCGGACGGTGACATCGAGATTCGTTTCACCGGCCTGCGCGAAGGAGAAAAGTTGTACGAGGAACTGATTATCGGCGACAACGTTCTACCAACAGAACATGAGATGATCCGCCGTGTCCACGAAGAGTCGCTGCCATGGGAACAGGTGCAGAGTTATCTGGAGCGGTTCTCGACCGCTTCCAGATTCTTCGACTACCTGTCAGTGCGCGCTATCTTACTGGAAGCGGTCAACGGTTACCATCCGACCGGGGGGATTCAGGACTGGGTCTGGATCCGCAGCAACCATCAAACCGGAGCAGCTGGACCTTGAACGGTCACCGATGACAGCCAGTCACGAAAACGGTTGAGGTTCTGCTCGAACCGCTTCAGCAGCTGGAAGGCCGAGGCACGAAACTCCATGCTATCCAGGCCCTGTTCGTCTTCATACTGAGTGATGAAATCGTGCAGGGCACTCAGCAACTTCTTCGACTCACCCATACAGCCCGCACACTCCTTGACAAGGTGCGCCTCGATCTCTCCCTCCACAATTTGCCCGCCATGCAGTTGGTGATACAGGGTACTCTGCTGAATGACATGGGCCAGCAGAAAGGTTTTCAAAGCCTGCATGTGATTCAGCAGACGCTGTGGATGGGTCTCCTGGCGGCATTTCTGCAGCAGATCACCAAAGTGTTTCTGTTCTGGCGTCAATCCGGTGATGACCATCTCTCGTTCTCTCCTCTTGCTACACACTATGAACTTTGCAACACCAGTAATTCAGCATTGGTATATCGCAATCGAATGGCCATGGCCCGTGCCAAACGGGCAAACACCTTGTGCCCCAAAGCCGGATATTGCTCAATCAGCTTGTTAAAACGGTAGCGCGACAGCAAGTAGATCTCGGTTGGCCCATCGGCAATGGCATCGGCTGAACGAACCCCATGGTCAATGAAGGCCATTTCACCAAAAAAGTTGCCCCGGCCAAAAATAGCCAAGGTATGCTGCCTGCCCTTATCCAGCGGCAATACGATCCGGACTGAACCGCGCCGAATCAGGAAGATCTTCTCGTCACTATCGCCCTGACGGAAAATGAACTCGCCACTCCGATAGAATTGTTCAGCCATGCTGCCCTGCAACACCTCCAGCATGGCCGTATCGTCCTCAAAACCACGGAACAGGCTGATCTCATGCAGCTCCAAGGGCTTCAGATCCTTGCTATCCGACATCTGATGCTGTTCGAGGATGTGGTTCTCGGCCCATTCTAACGCCGTATCAGTGCTGGCAAAGAACGACGGATCGACCTTATCACAACGGCCAACATGCGCGAAATGACGGCGTAAGGCCATACCGGCCGGCAGTTCTTCGGACAAACGACTGAAGATCAGGTAGGCCTGACGATCACGCAACATCCCCTCAATCTGCTCCAGCATGTGGACAGCGGTAAAGTCAATGGACTGCACCCAGTGCATATCGAGGATCAGATAGCGACAATGCTTGATCTCCTCCTCCAGACCGGTAAACAGTTGATCTGTAGTGCCAAAAAAGAGGTTGCCATGCAGCTCACACAGGGTGATATCGGCACCAGCTGAAGCCAACAGCTCTTTCTCTTCGGGTAAGCGGTTACGCCTGGAGGAGATCTGGTTGCCATGTATTTTACGCCGTATCACTGAACTGCGAATCTGTTCGCGCAGAAACAGCACAATGGCCAACATGATACCGGTACCAGAGGCGGCAATCAGGTTGAAGCGTACCGCAACAAAGACCACCGCTGCGATGACCAGAAAATCGAGCACGGTGCTACGGTGACGCAACAGCTGAAAGCTGTGCCAATCGAACATGCGATAGGCCACAACAATCAGGATGCCCGCCAGTGCCGAGATCGGCACCCAGGCAATCAGCCAGCTCAGGGCCACCAGGGCCACCAGGGCAAAAATCCCTTCGATCACTCCGGAGGTGCGGGTACAGGCACCGCTGTTGAGATTGACCAGCGTCGCACCCATGGTGCCAGCTCCTGGCATGCCCCCAACAATGGCCGAGGCAAAATTGGCTACACCCTGGGCAACCAGCTCACGGTTGGACTGATGACGCGAACGGGTCAGGGCGTCCATGACGACACAGGTCTTGAGCGTATCGATCGACAACAGCACCGACAAGGTCAGCATCGGCACCAGTAACGCCAGAATATCGCTAAAGGCCAGCTGGCTGACTGCCGACCAACGCGCCTCCATGCCACTACCCATGGAAGCCAGATCGACGTTGATGGCGCCAATTAGCAGCGGATTACCCTGCAGATGGTTAAGCTCCGGGCGGAGCGTACCCAAGTAAAAATAGGTCGCCATACCGGTCAGAAGGCCAATAATGGGTCCGGGCAACTTCTTGGTCACCCGAGGGGCCATGACCATGCCAACAATAGTCATCAACCCGACCACGACCGAGGTCATCTGCCATAGAGCCGGGTTCACGATTGCTTTCCAGGGGTCCACCCCTTTAGGCCATCCCAACAGCTTGGGGATCTGACCGAGAAAGATCAGCGTGCCTACCCCACTCAGGTAGCCGGACACCACCGGAAACGGAATAAATTTGATCAGACGGCCGGCCCCAACCGTGCCATAAGCCAACTGTAACAGACCCGAGATGAGGGCTACTACGGTAATCAGCAACAACACCTGCTCTGGAGTGGCTGCCTGAATACCGGAACGACCAGCCAGCAGTTCACCAGCCAATGCCGATAGCACTGCTGCTGCCGGAGCACAGGGAGCACTGATCAGTCGTGGTGCACCACCCAGGACAGGAGCAATCAGCCCGATAGCCACCGTCCCGATCACTCCAGCCATGGCACCATAACCGAAGTAATCGGCCCCCAATGGCGTATAGGCCACCACACCGTAGGCAATCGCCGACGGCAAGGCCACCAGCATGGCTGCCAGACCCCCCCAGAAATCACCGATCAAAGAAGCTGTTGGAGACTTTGCCATCAGCGCTACTCCTGACTAGTAACCACCTTGTTGTTCCCATGCCCGTTGTGCTGCCACCAATTGTTCATTACGCTGCTTGAACAGATGGGCTGTGTCACGGCTTTGCTGGCGTAACCGGTCCATCTCAACGCGATAGCCCTGGATGATAGCCGTCTGCTTCTGGCGCCGTTCCACAGCCGTGTTAGCGTTGACTTGGCTCAGTTCCTGGGCCATTTGCTGCCGATAGATCTGATAGCGGTTGGCGTGCTCACGAAACAGATCACGCACCTCAGCCACCTGCTGACGCAACTCAACCACTTTGTTGCGCCAGTACAGGCGCGGTGACAACAGGCGCAACACCCGGTCCGTCCAAGGATCCGCCCCAACACCCACGCCAGAGCTTTCCACTGCAACAGAGGGCTGTTCCAATGACCATACCGGAGTTACCAGTAACACCAGGAGAACCAGCACCAGTCCGGACAGCAGGGGCCCATCAGTCGCCATCACGATGCGCATATTCATTCAATTTATTGCGCAAAGTACGTATAGAAATACCAAGAATCTCGGCGGCCCTGGTGCGATTGCCATCGACCTCATCCAGCGTGCGCCGGATCAGGATCTCCTCCATCTGGCGCACCGTTGTCCCTACCGACAGACGAATGGTATCGGCGTTATCCTGGATAGCGGCACCAGAGGCCGGCATAGCAAGTGACGCGGTCGTAACAGGACCATCCGACAACGCCGCCCCATCCAGCATCAAATCAACCGCTGTGATTTCGCGACCATCGGCTACCAACAGCGCCCGATGAATGACGTTCTCCAACTCGCGGATATTGCCGGGCCAGCCATAGCGCTGCAGAACGGCCAAGGCATCCCTGGCAAACGGAAGATCGTTCCGTCCCAGTTCACCGATAAAGCGGACGCGGAAATGCTCCGCCAACATCAGGATATCGGCCGGGCGCTCGCGCAGGGGCGGTAAACGAATGGGAAACACATTGAGGCGGTAGAACAGATCCTCGCGAAACTTTCCTTCGGCTGCCCATGCCTTCAAATTGCGATTGGTCGAGGCCAATACCCGCACATCCAGCGTCACGGCGCCACGACCACCCACCGGATCAACCTCTCCTTCCTGCAGCACCCGCAGCAGCTTGGCCTGCAGATTGAGCGACATCTCCGAGATCTCGTCCAGCAGGATGGTCCCCTCATTGGCCTGCAAAAATTTGCCCTTGCGATCAGCCGTGGCACCGGTAAAGGCCCCCTTGACGTGGCCGAACAGCTCCGATTCAAGCAGGTTTTCCGGCAACGCTGCACAGTTGATGGCAACAAAAGGCGCTGCTGACCGATCAGAAACCTGGTGCAGATAACGGGCAATCAACTCCTTGCCGGTACCACTTTCACCATGAATCAGGACCGTCGCCTTGGAACGGGCCACCCGCCTAACCTGGGTCAGGATGCGCTGCATCTCGGCATCCCCAGACAGCAGCCGCCGGCCACGCCCCAGTTCCGGATCAAAATACTGGTCGGTATAACGCTGCAACATGGTGCGCAGCAGGGGTGGATCAATGGGCAACATCAGGTAGTCAGCAGCCCCCTGATCAATCGACTCACGGGCCTCATGGACCGTGGCCCTGCTGGTCGCTGCCAGTACCGGCAAACCACGGTAGAGGAAGGTGATTTCCCGGATCACCGCCAGCGGCTCATGAAGCGTATCCAGCATGATGATCACCAAACCAACCTGTTGCGCAGCAATCAGGGATTTGGACTCTTCCAGGCCGGCCATGACACGGATGCGCCAGCCAGCATCAATCACCTGCCGACCCAGTGTGTGAAGAGATTGCGTCTCCCGTCCCAGCAGCAAAACTTCCTTACGTACGGTCATTATCCCACAACCATTTCTGTATCGTCTGTTGACCTATTCGGCAGCAGCACCACGAATCATCTTCAACTGTAATGCATTTTCCTTGGCAGCCAAGCTCATGGAAGAGACCGGATGCAGCTTGGCCGCTTCCTCATAAGCCTGTTCTGCCCGGGACAAGTCGCCGCCCTGTTTCAGAATATCACCAATGCGGGTGTAGGCCAACGCCCGAATTTCACTATCCTTGGCCTCACCAGAGATACGCTGAAACACCGGTAAGGCTTGGCTGTTACCTTTCCACGATTGCAACAGGGTTGCATACCAGTAGTAGTGTTCACCACCGCCCATAGGCCGGTTGTAGAGCAGCGTCTCCAGTTGGTTGACAGCCTCCGGAACACGCCCACGCGAAGCATCGGCTTTGGCCAGTAGCATCAAACGATCGACAGCTTCCAGCTCGTTCAACCGATCCGGAGGAACAGGCTCCAGCAGCAAGGTCACCTGTTTCCAGTCTTCCTGTTGGGCCTGCCGTCTGGCAGCGGCCAAACGGACACGCGCCCCAGCCGACGACATGTCAGGAATGGCGTTGACGCGCAATGTAACCGGATTGACATGATCCTTTTCACGGATGCCCTTGGTCAACAGGGTCGTCAAGGCCCGTAGCTCGGGCCCAGGCGCGACCTGCAGTTCCTGCAGTAATTCGATCCCCTTGTCATACAGTCCCAGGCGCAACACTGCCTCAGCCAACAAGCCCTGCAACTCTTCGAATCCCGGCTGATTACGCCAGTCGCGGCCAAACAGTTCCGCCAGCAGAACGGCATATTCGGGACGCCCGGTCGCCAAGGCCTTTTTCATGCCGGCCGTGGCATATTGCCGTTTCAGACGATCCGAACGTTGCCGCACCGACTCTTGCGACGTAAAGGTCAGCAGATTGTTAAGCGCTTCCAGTGCCTCACGGTGTTGTCCCGCATCGCCACGCAAGGTGGCCATGGTGAGACGGGCTTCGATCGATACACCCGGCAACGTGGAGCTGACAGCAATTTTCTCCAGCTCGGCGGTACGCTCCTCCATGCTCTTGTCGTTGGCCATCTGTATCCTGAACACCTGCCCCCAGCCGGCGCTTTCAGACTTGGGAAATTGCAAGGCTAGATGGTCGAACAGACGCAGCGCGTCATCACGGTCGCCCAGATGGCGCTGACAGTCTCCAGCCCGCAGCAAAGCCCACGGCGAAAAGGATTCATTCATCGGATACTGGCTGAGCAAAACGGTATAAAAACGCAACGCCTGAGGAAACTTCTGATTTTTATAGTAGAGGTCGGCAATCTCCATCAATCGGCTGGGATCATTACCCAAACGACCCACCTGTTCACCGGTCAGGCTGTCGAGCATGGCCAGCGCCTGGGGATGCCGGGTCATCCGATCCAGCAGTTGTGCCAGCATTAACTGGGCCCTGGCCCGGAAGTCACCATTCTTCTTGTCCAGATCCATGATGCGCCGCAAATGGACTTCGGCCTCATCAAACCGGTTCAATCCCAACATGGCCCGTGCCCGCTCAATCAGCACGGTCACCGCCTCATGGGGCAAATTGGGATCCTCCATCATGGAAGCCGCACCCTCAAACTGACCGGTATCGTTGAGGAGTCGCAGTTGCAGCAACCGGTATTGCGAATAAAGCGGTGTATTGGGGTAACGGGATAACAGGGTGTTCAGCTCTGACAGGATCCAGCCGGGACGCCAGTCCATCGCCGTAGCCAGATCAAACTTATAAAACTCGATCCACTCGCGGTTAGTGGTCTCCGGAAACACCTGCAGCCAACTGTCCAGATAAGCCCGTGCCTTGGCAAAATTGTTCGATTGTTCCGACTTGCGGGCATTATCGTGGAAATAGCTTTCATCGATGTCGGTGCCAGCCAGTTTGACCTTGTTGTCATGGTGAACAAACATGGGAACCAGCCGGTTGAAGGGCAGCGGTTGCCCCTGCTGAATCGCTTCATAGCGCTGTTTCAACATGGCCTGCGCATCCTTTTCACGATCCGGTCGACCGGGAGGGCCGTCCGTGGTACGCAATTCGACGATCAGCGTGCCACTTTCCGGTGAACGGTAGAAAAAAAGCTGCTCCACCTGTGGGTGGGTGACAATCTCCATCTCAAGGTAGTCGTTAAAGGGATGCACGACCAGACGGTCGACCAAGCCAGCCGGAATCATGTTGTTCCAGGTGGACTGGCCTGCCGGATCAATCACCGCCTTGGGCCACACCAGACGAACAACGTGATTGCTGATGTCCCAGGTTGGTTCCATGGTGCCGCTGCCGGAAAAGCCAATGGCCAATAACGTACCATCCCGTCCAGGGAAAATGTGCCCATCGGCCAACCGAGTTGGACCAGCTACCACGGCCCTGGGAGCCGGTTCCAGCAGCAATCGATAAAGCCGCACCACCTCCCCACCGGCCACCAGAGGTCGTGGTTTATCCACGATGCCCTGCAGATTGAGGTTCTCTTCCTTCAGCTTGATGTTGAGTTGGATGCCCATCTCGTTACGTCGGATTTCCTCGATCCGAATGGTCTCGATGTAACGACTTTTTTTCAGGTCAAACAGAACAGGCAGCGCTAGCAACCCAGGAACAGTGAGACGAATCATCTTGGGCTGCACCAGCAGCAACCTCGGCGTCGGCCCGGTTGCCGGTACCGGGAAGGAAAGTATCTCGCGGTTGCCATCCCTGTCGGTATTGTAGTCCATTGAGGAGAAGAGCGCCCATGCTGAACCGCTGAACAGCTGACCCAGTAGCAGCACCAGCAGGATGGAGATCAGGACGAGACGATGCAACCTGGCCATAGTTACTTCTCCACCAACCCCTTTTTCTTGATTTTTTCGACCAGCGTGGTGCGATTCAGGTTGAGCATGCGGGCGGCCCTGTTCTTGTTCCACTGGGTACGCTCCAACGCCGCCAGGATCAGCCGGTTTTCAAATTCTTCCACCTCACGGTTGAAATCAATGATCCCCTCTTCGTCCATATCCGCCAAAGAGAGGGAGAAGTCGGCCGCTACCAGATCAGACAAATCGTCCTCATCGTCGCGACAGCCCAGCTGTTCCCTCATCTTCAGGGGCAAATCTTCCGGTTCAACCCGTTCGTCACAGAGCACCATCAGGCGTTCGATCAGGTTCTGCATTTCACGCACATTGCCTGGCCAGCGATAGTTGGAGAAGATGGGGTGCATGGCCTCATCCAGCACAACGGGAGAACGGTTACGTTTTTGAGCAAAGTCCTGAATGAAATGGTTCACCAGCAACATCACATCATCACCACGCTCACGCAGCGGCGGGACATGCAGGGACACAACATTAAGACGGTAAAAAAGATCTTCCCGAAATCGTCCCTTTTCCACCTCTTCCTCAAGATTCCTGTGCGTAGCAGCGATGACACGCACCTCCACCTTGATCGGCTTGATGGCCCCCACCGGTTCGACCACCTTTTCCTGCAGCACCCGCAACATCTTGGCCTGCAGTTTCGGACTCATATCACCGATCTCGTCCAGAAACAGCGTGCCACCCTTGGCCAGCTCAAAACGGCCGGCACGGCTGTAGGCCGCTCCAGTAAAGGCTCCCTTGACGTGGCCGAACAGCTCCGATTCGAGCAACTCCTCAGGGATAGCCGCACAATTGACCGGTATCAGCGGACCATCGGTCCGGGGCGAGCTGTTATGAATGGCTCGCGCAATCAGTTCCTTGCCAGTACCACTTTCTCCCTGTATCAACACTGTTACATCAGGCACCGAGCCCACGCGCTCAATCGATTTGAACAGTCTCTGCATCGCTGGTGATTGACCGATAATGCCGTACACCTTCACTCCCTTAGCAGCTGGCAATCAATGTCAAAATACAAACATGTCAAAAAAACGACGTTCAGACTACGCCAAAACGAACCAAACCACAAGCAACAAAAAATGGCTGTCACGATCACAGCAGCTCTTACGCATTACAAAAGGAATACGCTATAATACCCCAACGACTCCAAACCGGATAGCGGCCCTGTGAAAATTGTGAGATTCGCCTTGATGTATCAAACAAAAAGTAGTGCTGCAGGAAAATCCAGTCATCATCGCTGGCGATCCCATCGCCAGTCAACCGGAATTGCTACGGTCGGTGGGTTGATCCGCTATGGGGCATGGCTGCTGCACACCACGGATGTCTGCTGTGCCAATGGCATGCAAGATCCATTCCTGGAAGCCGAATATCTGGTCTGCCATGCCTTGTCGATCCCGTTTGAACAAGCCGAACGTTTTTATCGTCGACCGGTCCCCAGGAGACAGCATCAACCGTTGCTGCGCCTGCTGGAACAGCGCATACGGAGAAAAGTCCCGGCAGCCTATCTGACCCAGGAGGCCTTTTTCGCCGGGCACCGCTTTTATGTCGATCAACGGGTGCTCATTCCGCGCTCCCGCATCGAAAACCTGTTCGACGATGAAGCAGGTCTGACGCCCTGGATCGATCCCGATCGGGTTGAAACCATCCTTGATGTCGGTACCGGCAGCGGTTGTCTCGCCATTACCATGGCCCTGGCTTGGCCACAGTCCTACGTCGATGCCGTCGATCTCTCCCGGGCTGCACTGGCCGTTGCCGCCATCAATCGTCGCCAGTTTGGTCTGACCGGACGTCTGCGGCTGATCCACTCTGACCTGTTCGATGCACTGGACGGCCAACGTTACGACCTGATGGTCGCCAACCCTCCTTACGTCCCTACAGCAACCTGGCAGTCACTGCCAAAAGAGTACCAGCATGAACCGGCTTTGGCCTTGCGGGCAGGAGAGGATGGTCTGGCCATCATCGAACGCCTACTACGACAGGCGGCCGACCATCTGTCGCCTCACGGCATTCTGATCTGCGAGAGTGGCGATGAGGTGGAGCCCCTGATCCAGCAACGTTGGCCGGAGCTGCAACTGGAATGGCTGCCGTTTCACTTCGGAGCCAGTGGTGTTTTTGTAACCAGCTACCAGTGGTTGCAGCAGTGGTTGGCACAAAGGTCGGCACCATGAGACATATTCCGGAACCGTTACGCCCTGATTTTCGCTATTGCCAGGAGATCGTTCGGGCCAATCAGGAGAATTTTCTGGTAGGTTCCCTGCTGATTACCCCCGTTATTCGTCCTTTCGTCCATACCATCTACGCTTTCGCCCGCATGGCTGACGATTTTGCCGATCTGCCAGGCCGCAGCGAAGCCGAACAGATGCAATTGCTCGACGACTGGTCGCGCCGGTTACAGCTGGCTGAAGCCGGTAAGCCCGATCATCCGATCTTCCGCGCCCTTAGCTACCTGTTTGAAACCACGGCCCTACCTCCCTACCTGTTGCACCACCTGCTGGTGGCCTTCCGCATGGACGTCACCCACAAACGTTACGAAACCATGGAACAGCTCAAGGAATACTGCCGCTATTCGGCCAACCCCATCGGACGTATCCTGCTGCACTTTACCGGCGTCCAACATCCAGAGGCCCTGGCCCAGTCCGATGCCATCTGTACCGCGTTGCAACTGACCAACCACTGGCAGGACATCGGACAGGACGTTTGGCATGGACGCCCGCTCTATCTTCCCCTGGAGGCGATGAACCATTTTGGCGTCAGCGAGCAGAACATCCTGGAACGTCGCTTTTCCCCCGCTGTTGGTGAACTGATGCTCTCCCTGATCGAACAAACCCGACAACTCTACCAGCAAGGAGAGCCGCTGCTGCGTCAGTTGCCCTGGCCCTTCAACCTCGAAATCGCCATTGCCTGGGAAGCGGGCATGACCCTGCTGCAACAGATGGAATTTCTCGGAGGCAACACCTTGCGGCATCGCCCCACGCTCCGGATGGATGACTGGTTTTTCTGTTACTGGCGAGCTCTGCATCGTATTGTCGGGAAACGCCCGGCATGAAATCGGCGGCTGCTTTCTGCCGTTCCCAGGTGTGGCATGCCAATTCATCCTTTTTTTATGCCATGGTGTTGATGCCGACCCAGTCGCGTCGCGCCGTATTCGCCGTTTACAGCTTCTGCCGTCTGGTCGATGATAGCGTTGATCTGCCCCTGACAACAGGCCACTGGCACGCTCAGCGCAAACAGGCCAAATTGGCCTGGTGGCGTCGGGAAGTCCATCACTTGCTCAGCGACAGGACAACCACTCATCCGGTCAGTGCCGAGCTGCTGTGGGCCCACGATCAATTTGCCATCGATATTCGTCTGCTGCTGGACATTCTCGACGGCATGGAGATGGATCTGCAGCCACGCTGGTGCCAGACTTGGGACGACCTGGAACGCTATTGTCGCCGTGTCGCTGTGGCAGTGGGACAACTTATTATTCCCATGATGCGCCGCAACCAGCAGCACAGCGCACCTCCCATGGATCACCTGAGCTACCCCATCGGCATGGCGCTGCAACTGACCAATATCCTGCGTGACCTGGCCGAAGATGCCGCCATGGGCCGCATCTATCTGCCCCAACAGTGGTTACAGCAGGCTGGTATCGACCGTGACGAACTACTAGCCAACCGTCATTGGCCGCCCCAACTGCAATCCAGGTTGCAACCGCTGTTACGGCAACTGGCCACCACGGCCAGGAATTATTACGATCAGGCCGAACAGATGATCCCAGCCGAGGAACGCGCTGAGCTGTTACCAGCGCGGCTGATGGCCGCGTTCTACCGCCACTGCCTCGACCAGCTCGATCAGCACCACTACGACGTGTTCCAATATCCGGTCCGACTCGGTCTGCTGACCAAAATGGGCCTCTGTTGGCGTACCTGGCGTGATAACCGGTGACATGGGATCCCCTGATGCAATGGGACACCCTGATATTGGGCGGTGGCGTGGCCGGACTGAGCGCTGCCGTGCAGTTACTCCGGTCTGGCCGTCGCCCCCTGCTGCTGGAAGCAGCGCCAAATCTGGGCGGCCGGGCCCGTTCCTTTCACGATCACCGTCTGCAACAGCAGCTCGACAACGGCCCCCATCTCTGCGTCGGTGCCTATCATCATTTCCTCTCCCTGCTGGAACAGATCGGCAGCCGCCATCAGCTCACCGCCGTTGATCTACCCTTCTGGAGCGAACCCACTGGATGGTATCAACTGTCCTGCCCCGACGGGCCACCTCCCTGGCAACTGCTAGCCGCGTTGTGGCGTTGTTCCGTGGTACAATGGCATCACGGGCCCGCGCTGCTGCGCCTGGGTCGAGCGTTACGTGCCGACTCAGTCCCTGACGATCAACAATCGGTGACCCACTGGCTGCAACAACTGGGACAACCCGCCGATCTGTGCCAGTACCTGTGGGGGCCGCTGTGCCAGGCTGCTCTCAACGAACCGCCGGCCTCGGCCAGTGCTGCCCTGTTGGCCACGGTCCTGCGGCGCACTTTCCTGGGCCAGCGCGGCGATGCCCAAATACTGATGGCCCGTGTGCCCCTGAACGATCTGATCGCCCGACCGGCCCGGCGCTACATTGAAGCGCACGGGGGCCATCTCATGACCCGAACGCGGGTCACGGCACTGGAACAGCGATCGGGACGCATCAGCGCCGTCATCACCAGCCAGGGCCAGATTGATACCAGCCAAGGTGTTCCGGTCATCGCAGCACTGCCCTTATCGGCCCTACGGCGTCTGCTGCCCCAATGGTCCGAATCGACCGGTCTGCATCAACTGTCTTTCTCCCCCATCGTCACCGTACATACCCAGTACCAACGGTCCGCTCAACTGTCGACTCCGCTGGCCGGCTTACCGCTCAACCCGAGTCAGTGGCTGTTTGACCGCCAGACCGATCCGGCCGGTGGGGCTCGCATCACGGCCGTCATCAGCGCCGCCTATCGCGAGAGCAGCTGGTCGGCGCAGCGGTTGCTATCGACCGTGCACCAGGATATCACCCGCCTGCTGCCGCAACTGGCCCAGGAGACCCCGGTGTTCCGTATTGTCCGTGAACAACGCGCCACGCTGGCAGCCTGGCCCGGTAGCAGCCACTGGCGACCGGTGAGCACGACCCCGTGGCACAATCTGCTGCTGGCCGGAGACTGGACATCGACCGGTGTCCCCGCCACGCTGGAGGGTGCTGCCATGAGCGGCGTGGTTGCCGCACGGGCTGTCGTATCGTGACTGGACATCCAGCCCTTGGCCCGCTACACTGAGACGGCTGTCCCGTTCAATCCAACATCAACCCAGTGGTAAGCCATGACCAGCACCCGTCGTTCTCTTGTCCTATGCCTGCCCATCGTGCTGATGCTCGGTGCCTGCTCCTCGACACCTGAAAATCCTTTCAGCAACCTGCCCCCCGACGAACTCTATACTGCATCGCAGCAGGCCATCAAGAGGGGTCAGTTCAAGAAAGCCGGCCAGCATTTGCAGGAGATTGACCAGAAGCACCCCTTCTCCAACTGGGCCACCAAAGCCCAGATAAACCTGATCTACAGCCATTTCAGGCAGGAGGAGTACGACGACGCCCTGAGTGCTGCCGAGCGCTTTATCCGCCTTCATCCACGTCACCCCCAGGTAGCCTACGCCTTTTACATGCGCGCCCTGAGCGAATTCAAGCGCATTTCCGACCCAATGCGCGACCAGCATCATACCAAACTGGCCGCAGCGGCCCTGAATGAGGTTGTCACCCGTTTCCCCAACAGCGACTATGCCGACGAATCGCGCCGCATGCTGATGTTCTGCATGGACCATCTGGCCGCACAGGAAGTCACCGTTGGTCGTTTCTATCTCGACCGTCGCGAGTGGATCGCTGCTTCCAACCGCTTTCGCCGTATCATCGAACAGCCCCAGTTTAACGTCACACCCTATGTCGAGGAGGCGCTGTTCAGCATGACCTGGATCTCGTGGCAAATGGGCTTACCGGAAGAGGCGCGCCATTATGGCACCGTGCTGGGCCATAATTTTCCCAATGGGCCCTTCTACCAGGCATCTCTCAGACTGCTTGGCAAACAGGAGCAGCCTGATCGCAGCCAACTGGAGGCCATGCGCCGCAATCTGGACGAAGATTCGGTCATCAAGCGCTTCTTTGAAGGATTGACTCCTGGCATTCCTGGCCTGACAGACCGGTAGCATAAGAGGGAGGTAGCGTTGTCCTCATCGTATTCCAATTCTCACGCGCAGCGTCCGATCGCCGTATGGTTGCTGATCTGCTGCGGCATGGTACTGGCCATGGTGATACTGGGTGGCGTGACCCGGCTGACCGGATCCGGTCTGTCGATGGTCAACTGGGCTCCGATTACCGGCTGGCTTCCTCCGCTGTCACCTGAGGCATGGCAACAGGTCTTTGCCCTTTATCAGCAGACGCCGGAGTTCCGGCTGATCAACTCCACCATGGATGTGGCCGGCTTCAAAGGCATTTTCTGGCTTGAATACATTCACCGACTGGTGGGCCGGTTGACCGGCGTGGTGTTCCTGTTGCCCATGCTCTACTTTGCCTGGTGTCGGCAAATCGACCGGCCACTGTTCATCCGACTGGTGCTGCTGTTTCTGCTCGGCGCCCTGCAGGGCGGGATGGGCTGGTACATGGTGGCCAGTGGCCTGGTCGACCAGCCGCATGTCAGTCACTACCGTCTCACGGCCCATCTGGGCATGGCCTGCCTCATCTACGGCTACATGCTTTGGCTGGCGCTGGATCTGTGGTTCGCTGGCGAGACAGCCACCAGTCCGCCCATGGCTCCGTGCCCAAAAACTCTCCATTTGATCCACCAAATGGCTTTTCTGATTGCTGTCACCAGCTTTGTCACCCTGCTGGCCGGTGGACTGGTGGCGGGTCTCAAGGCTGGCTTGGCCTACAATACTTTCCCGTTAATGGGCGGCCGCTGGATACCGGAAGAATACTGGTTGCTATCCGGCATACCGGCATGGCTCAACCTGTTCGACAACGTCGCTGCCGTGCAATGGAACCACCGCTGGCTGGCCACCCTGACCGTATTGCTGGTGATGCTGCTCTGGGTCATGAGCCGTCGTCGTCCGGTCACACCCCGGGTCAACAAGGCCCTGCACGCGCTGTTGCTGATGGCCTTGGTACAGTTCTCACTCGGTATCGCCACTCTACTGAGCTACGTCGCCCTGCCACTGGCCTCGCTGCACCAGACCGGCGCACTGATCCTGCTGACCATTGCCCTATTTACGGTGCATCAGTCTGGACGCACGGCCAGCACGAGCCTCTAACAGCGCACGGGAATACCCTGCTGTCGCAACAGATCCCTGGCCTGGGCAATGGTATAGTGGCGAAAATGGAAGATGGAGGCTGCCAGCACGGCATCGGCCTTGCCCACGCGCAACCCGTCCAGCAGATGCTCCAGCGTTCCCACACCACCCGAGGCGATGACCGGGATCGACACCGCCTCGGACATGGCACATGTCAGCAGCAGATCGTAGCCGATTTTGGTGCCATCACGATCCATGGAAGTGAGCAGAATCTCGCCCGCGCCGTAGTGTTCCATTCTCTGCCCCCATTCCAGCGCATCCAGCCCGGTTGGACGCCGGCCACCATGGGTGAAGATTTCCCAGCGCTGTGGTTGGCCGTCACCATCCCAGGCTACCGCCTTGGCATCAATGGCCACCACGATACACTGTGAGCCAAACTGGCTGGAAGCCTGACGCACAAACTCGGGTTGGGCTACAGCAGCGGTATTGATGCTCACCTTGTCGGCCCCGGCCTGCAGCAGGGCACGAATATCCGCCACGACACGAATACCCCCGCCAACCGTCAGAGGAATGAACACCTGTTCCGCCGTACGTCTAACCACATCCAGAATAATGGCCCGGTCTTCATGTGACGCGGTAATATCGAGAAAAGTCAGTTCATCGGCACCTTCTTCATCGTAACGCCGCGCCACCTCGACCGGGTCACCGGCATCGACCAGACCCTCAAACTGCACCCCTTTCACCACCCGACCTTCCCTGACATCAAGACAGGGAATAATGCGCTTTGCCAACATGGCTCTCTCCCCATTCATGACCACCCGACTGGTCATCAAAAAATACCCAATTATTATGTAGACAATCTGTCCATTTTGGTGCTATCATACGCTGAAATGGGTTAGGTGGGCTAGGTATCAATCTTGTAATCTATGGCATGTTTTTTGCTGAACATTGATAGCATCCATCAACAAGACCTATTGTTCGGAGATTCCGGTCGGATCGGGCGCCTTTCGACCGGATGTTTGTGTTGCATGACGAGGCGTCTTTGCAAGAGAGGATGTGAATGGTTAAGAAGCTTTTTGTGGGAAACCTGCCGTTTTCCACTACCGAGAATGACCTGAACGATCTGTTCGCCCAGCACGGAGCGGTTCATTCGGTCAAGTTGATCAACGATCGTGAAACAGGCAGACCGCGTGGTTTCGGGTTCGTTGAAATGGACGGGGATGCTGCCCTTGCTGCCATGCAGGCCCTTGATGGCCGTGACATGGGCGGGCGCAGCATGCGCGTCAATGAAGCTCAGGAAAGAACACAGAATAGTCGCATGAGCGGTGGTCGTGGCGAAAGGAGATAAAACAGCCTTTGGCTGTCGTTTTTCTGATTATAGTCATGTTTTTATTGTTTTAAACCCATCATGAGGGGCATGTTGCCCGATGGGTTGGTCTTCAGGAGAGTAGGTTAATGGTAAAGAAACTTTTTGTTGGAAACCTTTCGTTTTCTATCACCGAGAATGAGCTGCGTGATTTGTTTTCCCAGCATGGCAATGTCCATTCGGTCAAACTGATCAACGATCGCGAAACAGGCAGACCGCGTGGTTTCGGCTTTGTCGAAATGGATGGGGATGCTGCCCTCGCTGCCATGCAGGCTCTCGATGGTCGCGACCTCAATGGACGCAACATCCGGGTCAATGAGGCCCAGGAAAGAGAGCAAGGTGGCCGCATGGGCGGTGGTGGTTTTGGTGGCGGCGGCGGTGGCGGCGGTGGTCGCGGCCGTGGCGGCGACCGGAGGTAATTGACAGTTCTAGCTGTCTGACAACAGTCTCGTGTGCTCTCTTCACCATGGAGAGAGCATAACGAGTGATTGAGGGGGCCGCTGTTGCCCCATTTTTTTTGTGTTGTTGCAGGAGGATATCGCACATGATCGACGAAAAAGGGGTGGCTGTCCTACTCGAACAGTTCAATGAGCAGCGCGATCTGTACATCGACTTCATGAACCGCCAGATTGCCCTGTTACAGGAATTTCTCAAGGAGAGCGGCCATGAGGTTCATGCTATCACCGGACGCATCAAGCAGCGTGACAGCCTGCGACGCAAGCTCTCCCATCCTGACGCATCCTGGAACAGTCTTGAAGAGGTCAATGACATTGTCGGCATCCGCATCATTACCTTTTTCGAGGAAGATGTTGAACGTGTCTCCGAGATCATCCGCAACGAATTCAGGGTCATTGAGGCCCATCTGGCCGATGACGACCAGGCGTCCGACATGGATCGCTTTGGTTACAACCCGCGTTATTATGTCATCGGATTACCGGAGAGCCGTCTGAAACTGATCGAATACAGACGATTCAAGGAATTTCGCACCGAGATTCAGGTCCGCTCCCTGCTCCAGCATGTCTGGGCCGAAATGCAGCAGCAGATGGGTTTTTCCTGTTGGAGTCATTTTCCGGCACCGCGCCGCCGTCATTTTGCCCGCATCGCCCATCTGCTGGAGTTGACCGATACCGAGCTCAACAGCCTGCGCCAGTTTGTACAAAACTACATGCCAGAAGCATCGGAAGAAGCACCGGTCAAAAAAGCTGACCCGACCACAGCAGCCAAGACTGGCAATCGCAAACCGCAGCAGAAACCGGCCGCTGAAACCATCGCCCTAGCGCAGTTGATACGCAGCAACGCCATCGTGCGGGAAATGGATGAGCAGATCGCCATCATGATGAAAGCCAAACTGAGCGACAACGGTGAGTTCATCAAACAGCTGTCGGCATGGGTCGAACAGAATGGCACCTTGCGCCTCCATACTGTCGAAAATGAGCTGCGCCGCGAACGGCAAACGATCCTTACCTTCACCAAAAAGCAGCTGACCGAGCAGTTTTCCGGTAAGCCTCTGGTGCGGATATGGCGCGGCATCAGCATCTATATGCTGGGCGCTGCCATCACCATCGGCAAGGGCACAGGGCTCTCCCCGGAACACATCGCCCCCGGAGAGACCGCCGAGAATGCCGTTTTCATTGATGATATTGAGCGCTGGTAGTGCCCAGGCTACGCCTTGGGGTGGTCCTTGTCATGATAAGGGTTGTCCTTGCCACGAAACAGCAGCCGTAGCGGTACGCCGGCAAAACCGAACCGCTGGCGCAACTGGTTTTCCAGATAGCGCTGGTAGCTGTCCGGTATCTGGTCCGGCAGATTGACAAAGAAGGCCAGCGTCGGCGGGTCGACCGATACCTGCGACAAGTAGCGCATTTTCAGTGGGCGGGTGGCGGTGCGCGGCGGTGGGTGCTGCTGCAGCACCTCCTCCAGCCAGCGGTTTAAAATACCGGTCGAGATGCGCTGGCAGGCACTGTGGCGCAGACGAACCACCTGTGGCAGAATTTGCTCAACGCCGCGTCCGGTCTGCGCTGATACAAACAGCGTCGGGGCATGGCTGAAACGCGGCAAGGCCTGTTGCAAAGCCTCGCTGAACTGACGCAGATGGGCCTTGTCACGCGGCATGCAGTCCCATTTGTTGACCAGCAGCAACATCGGTCGTGCTGCTTTAATCACCTCGCTGGCGATCTGCTGCTCCTGGTCATTGACACCGCGCGTGGCATCCAGTACCAGCACCACCACATCAGCCCGTTCGATGGTTCTCAAGGCTGCCGTAACGGTGAATTTTTCCAGACGTAGCGAGATGCGGCTTTTGCGCCGGATGCCCGCCGTATCAACCAGCACAAAAGGCTGTCCGTTGCTGGCGGTGAAAGGGACATCGATGCTGTCGCGCGTGGTACCCGGTAGATCCGAAGCCAGCATGCGCTGTTCACCGACCAAGCGGTTAACCAGAGAGCTTTTGCCGACATTGGGACAACCGACCACAGCGAGACGCACGGCAGGCTGTTGCTGAATGGTTGACGGATCACTTTCCGATGGCTGAGGACTTTCCGGCACGTCAGACGACTTGTCGACGTCAGGGAAATAGCGCCACACGGCCGTCATCAGCGTGGTAATGCCTTCGCCATGGGCCGCCGAAATGGCCAGAACGGTATCAAAACCCAGTTCACAAAAATCGAATGAGGCCAGCGTCCCGCCACGCCCCTCGGCCTTGTTGGCGATGCAAAGCACCGGCTTACCGGCCAGTCGTAGCTGCTGGGCTATTGCCAGATCGTCGGAGCTGAGTCCGCTGCGGGCATCGGTCATGAACAAAATCAGATCGGCTTCCGCCACAGCCAGCAAACTCTGTTGCCGCACCGCCCCCGATAACGACGGGAGCGTGCTGTAGGCCTCCAAACCACCGGTATCGACCAAGCGGTAAGCACGTCCATTCCAGTCAGCCGTGGCATAGTGGCGATCGCGCGTCACGCCAGGCTGATTGTCGACCAAGGCCTTGCGACTGCGGGTCAACCGGTTGAACAGGGTTGACTTACCCACATTAGGCCGCCCGACCAGGGCAATCAGGGGTATCATATCAGCGCAACTTGAGCAGGGTACCGTTGTAGCTCCATAGAAACAGTTCTCCTCCTTCGACCACTGGTTCGGCATAAATGGCATCGTTGAGACGGTCCTTGCCGACCACTTCACCGCTGGCCGGGTCAACAGCCAGCAAACGGTTTCTGTTGTCGGCGACGACGATGCGATCCAGCAGCCAGACCGGGGCCGTGGTCAGGCCATCACTGACCGGTGTGCTCCAGAGCACCTTGCCGTTGTCCAGTTGCAGACAGAGCAGCTTGCCTTCCACATCCGCCACAAAAAGCCGACTGCCGATGGCCAGTGGCCGCCGCAACACCGACATGGTCCGCTCCCAGAGAAACTGTCCGTCGCGCGGATCCAACGCCACCAGACGCCCTTGATGGTTGGCCGCGATAATCGCTCCATTGGGTGCTATCACCAGCGAGGCATCGACATCCTGGAGCAGGTCCAGTTCACTGCGTCCCCCCACCACAGTCAGGTTGCTGTTCCAGATGCGTTTGCCCTTATCGACGCCAATCACTGCTACTTCACCGGAGGAATAACCGATCAGCACGGCACCCGAGGCCACCACCGGCGTGGCCGCGCCCATGATGGCCAGATCGGCCGGTGCACCGGTATGACTCCATACCGTGTGGCCATCGACCGTGTCAAAAGCGTAGGCGCGGTTGTCGATGGTGGTCAGGATCACTCGACCATCCGCCACAACCGGTGCCGAAGCAGCAGCGGTAGGCAACTGCGCACGCCACAGCTCGTCACCACGGCCGCGATGCAGGGCCACCACCTCACCCTTGACCGTGGCAGTGTAGACGCTCTGTCCTTCGACAGCTACACCACCCGCTACGGAAGAACCGACATCAGCCCGCCACAGCACCTCGCCATCCTGCCGTCTGACCGCCACCACCTGACCCTGGAACGTGCCGACAAAAATCTCGTTGCCATCGACCACCATACGCTCAGGATGAAACAGATATTTATCGGGTGAACCGGCCACACCACGCGACCAGACCTCGCTGACCCCAACAGAACGACCCGGATTGGGTTCGGTAAACTGGCGTATGCGGCGCTCGGAAGAGGAAGGGATGCGGTCAGCGTCGTGAAACCACGAATCGACCGTCGAGCAGCCAGTTAATCCTATCAGCATCGGGCCTAACAGTATCGGCAGGTTCCATAGTTTCATGGCGTCGTCCCTCCTTCCAGCCGTTCAATGCGCTTCAACAACCGGCTGTGCAATGAGCCGGCTGGTTGCTGTTGCAGGGCCTGATGGTAACGCTGCACAGCCGCCGCCGTCTGTCCCTCCTTTTCCAGCAGCACCCCTTCCAGCTCGCCCGCCTGGGCCAGAAACGGTGAACCAGCCGGAATGCGGGCCAGCAGGGCACGGGCGCGTGCCGCGTCCTGATCAACCGTCAGCCAAGCAGCATTCAACCAAGCCACGGCTGCCAGCGGCGACTGGTCGCCCGCATCCATTGCCAGCGATTGCAGCCGTTGCAGCGCCTCTTCACGACGGTCAGATTCCGCCATGGCGCGTGCTTCCAGAAACCGGATCAGCTGGTTATAGTCATGGCGTGCAAAATTCTGCTGCATCTGCGCCGACCGCTCCAGCACCTCGGACCAACGACCGGCATCAAAAGCTGTCTGCGCTGCCAGAAAAATGGCCGCCGCCGATTGGTTCTGCTGCTGGCGATACTCTTTCCACCAAACCACCGTGAACAGGCTGGCAAACAACAGTACCAGCAGCACCAGCAGCAAACCGCGGTAACGCCGCCATAACTGACGCCACTGTTCGGCTTCTAGCTGCTGGTTGACTTCCTCAAACAGCTCATTCTGTTGAGCTTCTGACTCAAAACGATCAATAGCCAACGTTCGGTTCTTTCCTTCATAAAGCGGATGTGGGGCTACGGAAGTCGCCAGTATACAGCAATAGCCACCATCTTTACAGGAACCAAACCATACCTCACTCGTAACTGTTCAGCCCTATCTTAACAGCAGGATCAAAACACCACAAAGCAAAACG
>JADGCH010000036.1:19726-25434 GCA_015229115.1 Magnetococcales bacterium | reverse complement strand
GTTGATGGTGCTATGACACAGGAACACTTCTTAAGTACAATGTGTCCGGACTAAAATCCTGACCATTTGGCCACACGATGAATCCAGATACAGCCCTTACAGACCGAAAATAGGCAGAGTTGGTTAATTCTTTGAAAATACCTTTATTCAGGTATGGGGAAACATCGAAACATCGTTGTTCCCCATTGGTAAAAGTCAGTATGAGTGTTGGTGGGTCGCGTGGTTCTACAGTAACAATTGTTGGGTTCATGATCAGGTTCCTTACTTGAGAGGTTCGATACGAAACACTTCATTGCCCTCCAAGGCTAATTTCCAATCTGCCATGAGATCTTCTCGATGTAGTTCAATCCACGCTTGAACCAGACGGATTTTTTGACGTGGTAGTTCACCAGCCAGAATTTCACCATCATCGATGCCAAAAACGGCACTCATGTCCCCATATTCTGCGTGAATATGGTGCTTATCTACATCAAAGAAAAACATACGGATAATTAATCCATAAAACATGGAGATGACTGGCATAGAATTTTCTCCGTCAATCTGGGCTAACTTTCCGTTTTACTCTCCGGTCGAAACGTCGAATGCAAGTGCAGGTCGCGCAGCTGTAACGGATCAACCTTGGAGGGCGCCTGCGTCAGTGGACAGGCCGCCTTTTGCGTTTTCGGGAAGGCAATGACATCGCGGATCGATTCAACGCCGAGCAGGATGGCGACAAAGCGGTCCAGTCCCAATGCCAGGCCACCATGCGGTGGGGCGCCATACTCAAGAGCCTTGAGCAGAAAACCGAATTTCTCTTCGGCCTCCTCGGGGCCGATACGCAGCAGCGACAGCATGCGGCGCTGCATGTCGGGCTGATGAATACGGATTGATCCGCCACCGACCTCGGTGCCGTTGAGAACCAGATCATAAGCTTGGGCACGCACCTCCAGCAGGCGAGGATCATCGGGCTGTTCGGCCTGCATCAGCAGTGGCATGTCGTCGGCATGGGGAGCGGTAAAGGGATGGTGCACTGCCGACATGCGCTTGGCCTCGGCATCCCACTCTAGCAGGGGAAAATCGGTCACCCACAGCAGCGCAAAATCGCGACCGTCGCTCAGGTTGAGATCGCGACCGATCTTGACCCGTAACCGTCCCAGAGACTCGTTGACAACCTTTTCACGGTCGGCGCAGAAAAAGACAATATCGTTCTGTTGCAGACCAACCGTCTGTTCGAGTGTCTGCTTGTCCGAGTCGGACAGGAACTTGACAATCGGCGACTGCCAGCCATCCTGATCCCAGGGGCCGTTGATCTTGATCCAGGCCAGCCCTTTAGCGCCATAGTCAGCGACAAAGCTGGTGTAGTCATCAATCTGCTTGCGGCTGAGACGAACGCCATCCGGTACTCGCAACGCCTTGACCATGCCACGTTCACCACGGGGTCCCGACAGATTGGCCATGCGGGCAAATACCTGCACTCCGCTTTGTCCCATGAGACCGGTCACATCGCACAGCTCCAGCGGAATGCGCAGATCGGGAACATCGCGGCCATAGCGCTCCATGGCCTCGTTATAGGTCATGCGCTGAATCGGTGCTGGCAGGGTTACCTGCTTCAGATCGTGCAACAGCTGCAACACCAGGGATTCGGTGATCTGCATTACGGAATCGGACTCCGGAAAAGACATCTCCAGATCGATCTGGGTAAATTCCGGCTGGCGATCAGCGCGCAGGTCCTCATCGCGGAAGCAGCGGGCAATCTGGAAATAGCGATCAAAGCCACCCATCATCAACAGCTGCTTGAACAGTTGCGGCGACTGTGGCAAGGCATAAAACTGCCCAGGACTGACTCGTGAGGGTACCAGGTAGTCTCGCGCCCCCTCCGGTGTGCTGCGGGTCAGCATCGGCGTTTCGATCTCCAGAAATCCGGCTTCATCGAGAAAACGCCGCACGTACTGGGTCACCCGATGGCGAAATTGCAGGTTGCGCTGCATCTCGGGACGCCGGAAATCGAGAAAGCGGTAGAGCAATCGGGCATTCTCACCAACTTCCGGGTCATCCAGCTGGAAAGGGATCGGCAGCGAGCTGTTGAGCAGGGTCACCGCATGGGCATAAACCTCGACCCGTCCGGTGGGCAGGTTGGGATTTTCGGTCTCTGCCGGACGCCAGGCCACCTTTCCCTCAACGCGCAGCACAAATTCACTGCGCAGCTCATGGGCGATCAGATGTGCCTCGCTCTGATACTCCGGATTGAACACCACCTGGACCAGACCGCTACGGTCGCGCAGATCAACGAAGATGACGCCACCGTGGTCACGGCGCCGGTTGACCCAGCCGCACAGGGTCACTGTCTGGCCAACCAGTGGATCGCGTACTTCCTGGCAGTAATGGCTGCGTCGGATCATGATGGTTCTCCTTTCTCATCGATCGGGTCGCTAGGCTCGTCTTCCTGTTCGACGGGCAGTTGTTGTCGGGCACGTTGCAGGGATTCATCGATCAACTGGGTCATGTATTGCTGTTCCGGCTCCTGGAATTGCTCGACCTCTGCCAGAGCCTGTTCGTAACTGGTCACCGCCTCATCCCAATGGGATAGGGTATGCTGTAGCAACCCCTTGAGGTAAAGGGTGAACGGATTGTTGGGACTTCCTTCCAACGAGGCTTCAATCCAGCTGTCCGCTTCGTCGGGGTCGCCCTGATCCAGATAAAAGGCGGCCAGTTTCTGGGCAATCTGCCACTGGGTTGTAGCACGGGGGTGATCGTATTCATCCAACAGCAGATTTTCCGCTTCCTTGACCTGCCCTGCCTCGACCAGCCATTCCACATAGCGTGCGATCCAGTAGTCAAACAGCAGATTGGGGTCATCACGCGGGCCATCCAGCACCGGTTTCAGGGTAGAGAGAGCTTCCTGCACCAGATTGTGCTTGTCATGCAGCACGGTCGCTACCGAGACGCGGGTGTGCACCGTAGCCCGTTGCATCGGCGCCGCCAGCAGGGTTTCTGCCGGTAGCTGTTCTACCAGCGTCGCCACCGCCATGACCATGATCTGCTCAGTCGGTGATCCCAGCTTCCAGGCCACAGCCCCTTCGCCATGCTCCATGTGGCACTGCTTAAACTTTTTGCCTGAGCCGCAGGGACAGCGATCGTTGCGTCCGATGGCAGGCTGGGCGATGTTGCGGCGGTTGCGGCCATGAAAACCCAACTCAGGACGAGGGGCCATATCGCGCAGACGATCAGCAAACCAGGCATACCACTTCCAGAACGGATCGTCGACGACCCCCTCATCGCTGGCAAGCCAGCATGCCAAGCGTTGGGTGTCGTCCTCCAGGGCGGCGCGCACCAGCGCCTCAGCGTAAACAGGAGGCTGGTTCAAATCTTGGATGGAACCCACCGTGCAAACTCCTTTGCTGTCGTTGTACAATAGTGTGACAGGCAGAAGCTGTTTTAAGACCTCTGTCTGGGAAAGAGCCATCATGTTATGGGAAACTTCGATATGAGACAACCGTTATGATCATGCGTACCCGTTTTGCCCCTTCTCCGACCGGATTTTTGCACATTGGCGGGGCTCGTACCGCCCTGTTTTGCTACCTGCATGCGCGCCACCACGGTGGTCTGCTAGCCCTGCGCATTGAGGATACTGACATCGAGCGTTCCAGTCAGGAGGCTGTGGCAGCCATCCTGGCCGGTTTGGAGTGGTTGGGCTTGACACCGGATGAACCACCGGTGTGGCAATCGGCCAATGTCGCCCACCATCTGGCAGCAGCCGAGCAATTACTGGAGGCTGGTAAGGCCTACCGCTGTTTTTGCAGTCGTGAGCGTCTGGATGCCTTGCGTGAGCAGCAGCGTCAGGACCAGACCAAGCCACGTTACGATGGCCACTGCTTGCAGTTATCGGCCGATGAGGCCAAGGCTATGGCCACCAGTCACCCTTACGTCATCCGCTTCAAAACGCCATCGGAGGGTGAGATTGTCTGGGAAGACTGGATTCAGGGTGACATCTGCATTCAGAACAGCGAACTGGACGATCTGGTGCTGGTTCGCTCCGACGGTACGCCGACCTATAACTTGGCCGTCGTGGTCGATGATCACCATATGAACATCACGCACATTATTCGTGGTGAGGATCATATCAGCAACACCCCGCGTCAGATTCACCTGTTTCAGGCTTTGGGATGGGAGGTGCCCCATTATGCCCACATGCCGTTGCTGCATGGTCCTGACGGGGCCAAACTGTCCAAACGTCATGGGGCCGTGTCGGTGTTACAGTACCGCGAAGAGGGGTTTCTGCCGGAAGCAGTCAATAACTATCTGGTGCGTCTGGGCTGGTCCCACGGTGATCAGGAGATTTTTTCGCAGCAGGAGATGATTGATCTATTCGATGTGCGCCAGGTTGGCCGATCAGCCACCATCTTCAATGTTTCCAAACTGCTCTGGCTCAACGGCCATTACCTGCGTCAGGCAACACCAGAACGATTGGCACCTGAACTGCTGTACCAGCTGCAACGTCTCGGTTTGGCCAGTGATCCTGACCCCGACGGGTTGCTGACCCTCATTGCCCTGCTGCAGCCGCGTTGCAAAACCATGGTTGAAATGGCTCAGGCGAGCCGGTTTTATTGGGTCAATTCGGTTCAGCCTTACCATGAGGCGGCTGCCAACAAGCACCTGACGGCGGCCATCCGGCCGGTGCTGGCCGATTTGACCGAACAGCTGGCCCAGCTGCCATCCTCAGCATGGCAGACAGACCCTTTGGAACAACTGTTGCGAACCATCACCAGCAGTCATGGTCTGAAGGGGATGGGTCAACTGGCGCAACCCTTACGCGTGGCTCTGACTGGCAGCGACACCTCTCCCAGCATTTTTGAAGTGATGGTTCTGCTCGGTCGTGACCGTACACTCGACCGATTACAGCGTTGTTTGGAGTGGATACCATGAAGCACTGGCTGGCTAAAATGGCTGGAGGGGGGACCGCGCCGCCTCGACTGCCATTAAAAGAGCTGTTCTGGTCCGGGCTGGGTGCTTTCTGTGGCATCGGTCTGGTGGCTTGGTTGCACCAATATTGGTTGACGCCCCACGATCTGGTCCTGATCATCGGCTCGTTCGGGGCGTCGGCGGTGTTGCTGTACGGTGTCTGGAACAGTCCGCTGGCGCAGCCACGCAACCTTGTCGGCGGTCATGTCCTGTCTGGCCTGATTGGCGTAGCGGTTTACCAAGGCTTGGGTGCTATCCCGTGGTTGGCAGCGGCGTTAGCGGTATCACTGGCCATCATGGCCATGCAGTGGACCCGTACCACCCACCCGCCAGGGGGAGCCACGGCCCTGATTGCCGTCATCGGTTCGGACCAGCTGCACGCGTTGGGGTATGGCTATGCCCTGGTGCCTGCTGGCCTGGGGGCGGTACTGATGCTGCTGGTAGCCGTCGTGATCAACAACATGGCGCCGAGTCGCCGTTATCCGGAGTATTGGTGGTAATTGGCCGATTGTCTCAAATGTCGTCATTATCGGGTTACCTGGGATAGGGACCATCCGCGCGGCTGTGCCGCCATGGGGTTCAAAGGATTGTCTGTGCCAGCGCAGCAGGTGCAACGCATTTCTGGCAGCGATTGCCTCGGCTTCGAACCGAAAGAGACTCCGTCGCCACGGACAGATCAGCAGCAAGTCACGGCTCGACGCCGACAGCACTGGATCGGTTGAGATGAAAAAGGAGAAACCATGCGACAAGCGATCATCTACCCCGGTGAA
>JADGCH010000036.1:0-19629 GCA_015229115.1 Magnetococcales bacterium | reverse complement strand
GAGATGGCTTCTGGGTGGCAGAATGTCCCAGCCTGCCCGGCTGTATCAGCCAGGGTGAGACCCGGGAGGAGGCCATCGCTAACATCTGCTGAACGCTTTTGAGGTATAGTGTACTGGTTGCTACAGTTTGCGACACTCTGACACAGTGTGATACACCCTGACACACTTGGGCGCCGTTGCGGTCGCGTCTACCCCTATTCAAACGGCTATGACAAGTTGGCATGCGTTCTGCTTTGTATAAAGTCAAAGGGATCGTGAAACAGAATATTAGAAAACATTAATATGCTAATGAACTAATCTTCTGATGGATCGGTCTAATCTGACATTAAAGCAACAACCGTCATGCAGGGATCAACTGAAGGAGACGACGATGAAAAACACCGGATGGAAACTGACAGTATCGATGCTTGCTTTGTCCGGTGTTATGGCGCTCGTAGCAGGCCATCAGCCGACAGAGCAGATAACCGTACAACACAATGGGCTGGCTGTAGCGGCTATGAATGGCGATGTGGGCGCTGTCGCCCGCTTCCTCGAGGGTGGTACACCTGTTGACCGGCGCGGCAACGTTGATATGACGCCGCTGATGTGGGCGGCCGAGTATGGTCATCGCGACGTGGTGCAGCGGCTGATCGCTGACAAGGCTGACGTCAATGCTACCAACCGCTGGGGACAGACGGCACTGATGCTGGCGGCGCAGTGGGGGCATGAGGAGGTGGTGCGGTTGCTGTTAGCGCAGGGAGCCGATCCGAACAGGATCAGCAACAACGGCCAGGACGCTCTGATGCATGCCACACAGTACGACTACTTCGACATCGCTAAGGCCCTGATGGATCAGGGCGCCAATCTGCAGCGGGTCGATGGCAAGGGGCGCACGGCCCTGATGCATGGTGCCGAGTGGGGTGCAACCCGGGTGGTGGCCTTGCTGCTGGAGCGGGGCGCGGCTATCAACCAGCAGAATCGTGAGGGCTATACGCCGGTCATGCTGGCTGCTCGGGCGGGGCATGAAGAGGTAGTTAATTTGTTACTGGATCGTCGTGCTGACTTGACACGGCAGCATGAGTGCGGCTGCACCGCCCTGCATCTGGCAGCCGAGAAGGGCTATGTCACCATCGTCCAGGCTATTCTGGCCCATGGTGCCAATGTTAACAGTGTCAACAACGAGGGGATCACGGCTTTGATGCTGGCAGCGCGCCAGGATCATCTCGATACGGTCAAGGTGCTGATGAATCACGGAGCCAATACCGCCATGGCCGACGTCAACGGCAAGACCGTGGTAGCTTACCACGGCAGGCAACAGAAGGATGGTTTGGCCCGTATCATCGCTGACAGGCAACCGAAGATCTGACGCGGGATCTAACGCATGACAGCCGATGATTTGCTGATCGGTCCTGAACAGAGCCTCGCTATTGATCCAGACTGGATCGGTAGCGAGGCTTTCTGTTGGCCGGTTGACCCGCTGCTGGGGCCGCGTCTGCGTTATGGACTGTTTGAGTCGATCCTGCGTTCCGTGGTGGCGGATTCGGCCAATGGGGCGCAGCGGCTGCTGTTTGCCAGAAAGGCCCTGACCATTGATCTGGCCAACCGGTTGTTGTTGCAGCAGCTGCATCACCAGGTCAGCGGAGGCCATATCGGTATCATGGTCAACCATGAGCCGCAGTTGTTGCCAGTCGAACAGGACCACAGGCAGCAGGAGCTGTTTATCAGCCGTTTGGACCGTGCCACTCCTCTGAAGCGCTGGCTGGCTTTCCATGGCCAGAAGCAGCTGCTGCGTGGCATCGATCTATTGCACCAGCCGCGGCCGCTGTTGCAGATCAATCAACAGCCTCTGCCGGACGATCTCCGGTCACAACGCTGTTACCGGATTCGCAATCCCTACAGCTTTTTGGGACGGCAGCAGCCAGGACAGATGCCACCCACTCACGAGTTGGCTGCCATCACGGCTGTGGCGGACCGTTTGAGCGACACCCTCCACCATCTGTCGCAACAGCTTGGTATCGAGCCTGCCATTGCCAGCTGTGCCGGGCAGCAACTAGGCCAATACCTGGTACCACAGCTGGTGACAGCCTGGCATGATGCCAGCACGATCGCCGATGTGTTACGGCAGCGTCCGATCGACTGTTTTCTCGGTTCATTGGGCGGTTATGCGGCCTCCTTGCTGGCTTGGCTGGCCAAACAGTACGGCGGTCGGGTCTACTCCAGCATCCATGCCAATTTTGATTTCCGTTTTTCCAATGGTGTCGACATGATGGAAACCATCGCTGTGGACCGATTCTATTGCATCAGCCAGGAGGCTGCCGAACGTGCCGAGCGTCTGGCGCACCGTTTCTGGGGACCGCTGTGGGGCCAGTCCCCCCTAACGACGGTTATCTGTCCGATGCAGCATCATCAGGGCTCTGCCGATGCGCTTCCTGCAATCGATCGGCCGGCAGCAGCCAAGCCGGAGCAGATCATGGTGATGGGCATGATTGCCAATCCGCGCAATATGCAGGGCCCCATGGCCTTACCGGTACAACTCCATCTGGAATGGCGGTTATGCCGGTTGCTGGTCGCAGCGGGTTATCAGGTCACCTATAAGGCCCACCCGGAAAATACCTGGTTGGGCCATGAGCGGCTGCTGGGTCTGGCCGTGGCCATCGAACGGCGCCCCCTTGAGCAGGTATGGCAGCGCACCGATGCTTTTGTCATCGTGCAGGCCCAGTCTACCACGGTGCAGAGCGTCATCCTGCGCAGTGATCGGCCGGTCTGTTTTTTGTGGCATCCGGATATGGATCCCTGCGATCCGCTCACCACTGCCGAGATGGACATGCGTTGTCATGTTGTGCCGGTATGGCAGGATGCGGCCCATCGTATCGTTTTCGATGCACAGTTCTTGCTGGAGGCTTTACAGCAACCTAAGCCAGTCAGCCGTGAACTGCGCTATCGGTTGAGTCGGTAGCTTGATGAAGCTGGTACCGTAATTGCTTCGTAACCGTTCGATAACATCTTGGGCAATCGGGAGATGAGGGTGTGTCCGGTCATACAGAACAAGAGCGTTTCCAGCGGTTGGTCAGTCACGTACCCATCGGCATCTTTCAGATGGATCCAGCTGGACAGATGCGGTTTGTCAACGCCAGCTGGTGCGAGACGACCGGGCTTTCATCCGTACAGGCCATGGGGGAGGGTTGGCTCACTGCGATCCATCCGGAAGATCGTTCCAGGTGGAGCGCAGCGTGGTTACAGCCATGGACCAATCCGTCACTGTTTACGCTTGAGTCGCGCTGCCTGCAGCCATCCAGCCAGGTAGTCTGGACCATTGGCCAACTGGTGGCCGAGACCGACAGCTCCGGCCATTTGACCGGCTATCTGGGTACTCTGGTTGATATCAGTCAGCAAAAGCATATGGAGGAGGCGTTGCAGCAGGCCAAGGTGGCGGCAGAGGCCGGTCTGCGCAGCCGCAGCGAATTCCTCACCATCATGAGCCATGAACTGCGTACCCCGATGAACAGCATGATTGGCACGCTGGAGCTGTTTGCCAATACCCGCCTGGATGGCGAACAGCGCCGCCATGTCGATACCATGCGCAGTTCCGGTCTGGCTTTGCTGGCTCTGCTGGGTGATATTCTCGAACTGTCTGGTAACGATACCGATGCATCACAGCCGCTGCATGGCGAATGGTTCGAGTTGTCACAGCTGCTACGTAGTGTGGTCGATCTGTTTGAACCAGCCACGCATGATCGACCGGCCGATCAGCGCCTGATGGTCAGAATCGAGACTTTCCAACTGCTTTATGATCACCGTTTTGGTGACGTCCAGCGATTGCGGGTTATTCTGACCAATCTACTGGGCAATGCCATCCGTTTTACCGAGCGTGGCTCGGTGACGCTGCGGGTTTTTCCAGCCCCTGGACAGGGCAGCGATACGCTCCGTTTTGTCATTGCTGATACGGGGATCGGTATTCCTGCCGAGCAGCACGAACGTATCTTCCTGCCTTTTATCCAGGCTGATTCGTCGGTAACGCGGACTTACGGCGGCAGTGGCGTGGGGTTGGCCATCACCAAGCGTTTTGTCGAACAGATGAATGGCCGCATCTGGCTTACCAGCGAGCCCGGTCACGGTAGCGAATTCAGCTTTGATATCCCGCTGCCTTCCGCCAAAAAAGCGACGACGCGATCCACGCCAGTCAAACCGGTGGCTCCCATTCAGGGACGGGTGTTGCTGGTGGAGGATGATCCGGTCAATCGGGTGTTGCTGATCAGCATGCTGCGTAAGCTGGAACTGGAGCCGGAATATGTCACCAATGGTCGTGATGCCCTGAAACGACTCGACCGTGAGCGCTTCGATCTGATTCTGATGGATTGCCTCATGCCGGTCATGGATGGCTTTACCACCACGCGCAAGATCCGTCAGCGTGAGGAAGAACGCGACGATGGTCGGCGTACCCCCATTGTGGCCTTTACCGCTCTGGGCCTCAAGGGTGACCGGGAGCGCTGTCTGGCCGCTGGTATGGATGATTACCTGTCCAAGCCCATCCTGATTGACGATCTGACCGAGGTACTGCAGCGCTGGCTGGGCTATGAGAGCGGTCCGGCCCAGCTCAAGACCGAGCAGCCGGTATTCGATCCTGGTATTCTCGATACCTTGCGCCGTACCGTGGGCCAGGAATTTGCCACCCTGCTGGAGGCGTTCCTCAAGATCGTACCGCAACGGCTGAAAAATATTCGCAAGGCGATCATGCGCAAGGAGATGACTGACGTCCATATGGAGGCGCATGCCCTCAGGATCTCCAGTCGCCAGCTGGGTCTGATTCCTCTGGCCGATGTGGCGATGGAGATCGACATCCTCAGCCGTATTGGCAAGACCAAACGACTGGAAAAGCTGTTGGGTCACCTGGAGGATGAGGCACAACGGGCGATCCGCGTGCTGGAACGTGAACGACAAATCAGCTGAACCACCGGCCCATACCGCCCGCTACGCTAGCCAAGCCACCCGCTGTCGGTGGCGCAACGGTCTGCTGCATAGTGGCCTGTTGCTGGCGCTGCTTACAGCCTTGGCTGTGATACTGTTACCTTATGGCATCGGTCTACTGGTGTGGCATGACTTGACCGTGCTGGGTAATCAGCCATTCTGCCTGCGTGATGTCGATATCGATCTGTGGCGGGGTCGGGTGGGTCTGACTGGCTTGACAGCAGGGAGCTGCTCATCGCAGCAGCCGTCACGACTGCAGCTGGATCGGTTGGAGCTGTGGCTATCCTGGCCAGCGATGACCCAGCCACTGCATGTTCAACGGCTGGTTATCGAGGGTGGTGCGGTGGAGATCAACCATCACTCCGATGGTACCATGCTGTTGGGAGGATTGCCCTGGCCTCCTCCTGTCGATAATCGATATACCTCGCTGTGGTTGCCACGTCTGGTGACCTGGTTGACGGGCTACTCCCTGCAACAGCTGACGACACGGCAGCTGCTCATTGAGCAAATTGAAGGACATCATCTGGCCCTGTGGGTCACCAGGCCAGAGCTCCATGCGGCTGTGGCCGTCCACCAAGCCCAACTGGGTCCTGTCACGGCTTGGCAACAGGGCCAACATCCCCTGCAATTCGACTTCGACGGTACGCTGGATGGCGCAGCACTGCAGCTTTCTGCCACCATGGCGACACCCTTGGAAGCCTACCCCGATATCACCTTCGATGTTCAGGTCAAGTCACTACCGCTGTTCCCCTGGTTGCCGCTGTTGCCGCTGGCAGAGACTCAGGAGCTGGAAGGACGTCTGAGTGCATCGGGCCGGGGTCGTTTCCGTACCACTGGGCCGGGCCAGTGGCAAGGGCAATACAGCGGGCAGTTGACCCTGACCGATCTGCAATTACAGGCTAGGGGCCTTCGTGTTGACATGCCGCAGCTCTCCTGGAAAGGCCGTATCGATCATCAACCCCGGCAGCTGATGGTTCAGGGCTACCTCGATAACAGTGCCCTGGATATCGAATGGATCGGTCATGGCGTACGCTTGCGACATAATGGCGCCAAATTGGCCGTGAATCTGGCCATGACACCGGATGACAACCATGAGGGTGGTGGTTGGTGGATGGTACAGCAGCAGCAGCGGCTGCGGCTGCATCAGCTGAAGCTGCGTTGGCCCAGGGGCCGGTTTAACGAGAAGATGATGGCCTGGAATGGCTCCATGCTTTGGCGTTTGGCCCCGGATCAGCTGTGGCCGCGTAACTGGCGCAGCCAGGGGCGGCTTAAGATCGATGGTCTCGATATCGAGGCCATGCCTGCACCACCTCAATCGGCGCCTCAATTGGCACCGCAAGCCGCCGCCATTCTTCCCCAGGCGTCGCTGGGTATAGCCTCGTTGTCCAGCTCCATCGATAGCAACGCTACCCTGACGGAGCAGGCCGCCGTGACGGTGACCCAAAAGGGACCGACGACGCTGTTGTGGTTGCATGCCGTCCATGATGGTAGCGACTGGGTCGAGCGTTTTCTGTCGTGGAACGGGCAATGGCGGCTCAACTGGCAACCAGCACTGACGCGGCTACCCTATATGGCAGCCGGGGGTCAGCTGGAAGGCAAGCATCTGACCCTCAAGCTGGAACGTGGCAACTGGGTCGTCAGACATCGTGGTTTGGAGTGGCATGGGCGCGCCACCTTCAATCCGGAAGAGGGCCATGGTGAGCTGGCCACAGCCGGACGTTGCAGCATCAACGGTTTCGGCATCGATGTGCCGCGCAAACGTCTCACCTTGGTCGATATGGATCAGAGCGACTGGCTGGCCTTCTATACCAGCGCTAACCGACGTTTTGATGTCGGTCACCTGCGCGCCCGTCAGGTCAGCATCGGTAGTTCCGGCAACGGCGACAACCCCGCTGCGGCGCTGGTGCAACAGGAACAACTGACTGTGGAAGAGCTGCGTTTCATCACAACACCCAGCCGCAAACTGAGTTTCAAGAGCATTCAGACTCAGACCCAGGCTCAGACTCGGGCCCAGAGCCATAGCAGCCATTCTGGCCAGCGCATTCGCCTTCAGCCCGTTTGGGAGTTGCTGGCTTCGGTAGGGGTAGCTGTGCCGGGATCAGGCGTGGCTGTCAAACCGCCCCTATCCATGGCCACCACAACGACTGTGGTACCATCCACACTTACTACAGCGCAGCCACCAGTCCCCTCCGCTCCAACGGTCTATGCCATCGTCATGGAGGCCTTCCGCCGCCAGGATGAAGCGACGGCTGCAGCAGCACGGCAGCGCCAGAGCGGACAGAGTGTCTGGCTACGCAGTCGCATCGACGGCCGGGGGCAGAGCTGGCATAGCCTCGCCGTCGGCTCCTATAGCAGTCCAGAGCAGGCCCAACAACAACTCAACCTACTGAAGAAAAACAAGAAGAACAGCGGTGCCTACATCGTGGTGATCGACCCGGCCGCGAACTACCGGCCGGTGCCGTGACCCCGCTCATGCACCCCCCTCACCCTATCTCTCTCAAGCCGCCATCATGGCCCCTGCGCTGGACAGCTGGTCCATGTCATCGGTAGAGAAGATATTGTTGGTATTGAGCAGAATGATGAACTGATCGCCCTTCTTACCCATGCCGCGAATAAAATCGGTGTTGAGGCTGGTGCCGATCCTGGGAGCCGGCTCGACCTGATTCGGTTCCAGATCCATCACCTCGCGTACCGAGTCAACAATGGCACCAAAGATCGCCATGCCAGCGCGTGCCTCGACCTCGACAATGATAATGCAAGTGTTGACGGTACGTTCCACTTCCGACATGCCCAGTTTCATACGCATATCGATCACCGGTACCACGTTGCCGCGCAGATTAATGATACCGCGCATGAATTCCGGCGTGTTGGGAATCTTGGTCAGCGGCTTGTATTCCAGCACTTCCTTGATGCGGAAAATCTCGATGGCAAAGATCTCCTGGGACAGAGTGAAGGTCAAATATTGTGTGATGTCATGGATGATACCATGGCTCATGACGGTTACTCCTCATTTTCATTCACCTCATGCTTCCCCCTCTCCATTCATGGAGAGGGGGTTGGGGTGAGGTAAAGGCCGCAGAATCAATACCTGTCAAAACCGGCGTCGGAATCCTCGCTCATATCCAGCGAGATGCCACCGCCTTTGCCGCCACCCGCCGCCTTGTTAGGCAGGGCCTTGGGGGCAGCGCCTTTGGCTGGAGCGGGATGATGCGGTAACGCCTTGCGTGCTGCTGGAGCGCGGTGAGCCAGGGCCGGCTTTTTGCCAACACTGACCGGAGCCGCGGACCGCGCTGCTGGCGGTGCGGATGGACGCTGACCCGCAGCGGCATGACCAATCTGGAAGAAGGAGATGGTCTGCTGCAGCTGCGACGCCATGACGCTCAATTCATCGGTGGTGGCCGCCATCTCCTCTGAAGCACCGGCATTCTGCTGGATGACCTGATCCAGTTGCTGAATCGCCAGATTGATCTGGTCAGCACCCTGGTTCTGCTCGCGTGAAGCGGCAGCAATTTCCTGTACCAGCTCGGCCGTTTTCTTGATGTCAGGCACCAGCTTGTTGATGATGCTGCCGGCCTTTTCAGCGACATGGACGCTGGAGGTCGACAACTGGCTGATTTCACCAGCAGCGGTTTGACTGCGTTCAGCCAGCTTGCGCACCTCGGCGGCCACCACGGCAAAGCCCTTGCCCTGTTCACCGGCACGGGCGGCCTCAATGGCAGCGTTGAGGGCCAGCAGGTTGGTCTGGCGGGCGATTTCCTCAATGATGCCGATTTTGCTGGCAATTTCCTTCATGGCCGTTACCGCCTGCTGCACCGCTTCACCACCGGCAACCGCGTCGTTGGAGGCTGTCTGGGCAATTTTCTCGGTGGTCTGGGCATTGTCAGTGGTCTGCTGGATGTTGCCAGTCATCTCTTCCATGGCTGCCGAAGTTTCCTCAATGCTGGCGGCCTGCTCAGTGGCTCCCTGGGCGATCTGCTGACCGGAGGAGGAGAGCTCTTTGGCATTGCTGCTGACGCGATCGGCTGAGTCACGCACCTCCATGACCACCGACTTCAGCTTGTCCACCATACCGCGCAACGCCTCGGCCAGCTGACCGATCTCGTCCTTCTGCTCGATGGTGATGGTGGCGGTCAGGTCACCCGCTGCTACGGTGCGGGCAAAGGTAACACCCTGAATCAGGGCATTGACGATCAGCTTGGTGATGAACAGGGCAACGATGATGCCCAACACCACCGCGATCAAACTACCGGACAGAATCAGCGTGATGGCACTGGTCATCTCGTGATGCAACTTGTTATCCTGATCCTTGTCGGCTACTTCGACCAGCTCGGTGGCCTTGCGCCGGTTCTGAATCATGTCGGCTTCTTCACGCGCCTGTTGCGCCAAGGACTCAATCACACTGTTCAAGTCCTTCTGGTAGGCATCAAGAGCGGTCAACACCTTTTTAGCCTGATCCTGGTTCTTGGGATCCTTGAAGCCAGCCAGTAAATCCTCAGCCGTTTTCTTGGCCTTGGCTACCCCATCACGGGCACGCTGCACTTGTTGCTGATCTTTGCCATTGGTGAGCAGAATTTCCTTCTCACCGAGGCGAGCATCGAGAAAAGCTCCCAGAATCTGGGTTGATGCACCAATCTTTTCACGACGATCAAGCAGTTTTTTCTGTAACTCACCAGCGCTGGTCAAGTCGAGGCCCGGAGCCACGGTGGCAATATGCTCTTTCATCTTGCTGACCTGGTCGGCGGCCAGGAAATCGGCCTCAGCTTTGACCTGGTCGGCCGATTTACGGATACGGCCAATGGCCTCATCAACCTTTTTGTCCAGATCGACGAAGTTGCCGAACGATTTGGCATAGGCCTCACTGGCAGCGATGATATCGTCCATCTGCTTCTTGTTGGCCGGATCATGAAGACGATCACGCACCTCAGTGGCGTAACGCTTAACCTCGGCAGAGGCCTTCAATCCCTTGTCGCGCTGCGAATAGTCTTTGCTACCAAGAAAATTACGCTCAGACCGCAGTGCCTCATTGGCCTGCTCTATGATATCAGACATAGTCTGGATGTTTTTCAGCCGATTCTCGATATTGTTCATACCGTTCCAGCCGACAAAGGCCACGGCCACGGTCAGCAGCAGCACCAAGCCGAAGCCGATGCCCAATTTCATAGCTAATTTCAAATCTTTCATAGTTTATCACCACTCTCCGAATATTTAAGACTTTACAGCAAAGCGACCAACCAAATTTCTCAAACATATAACGAGCATATTATAGGCGCTAACATAGGTCAAGCAACAATCCACGGCCATTGACTTCAACCGTAGATCGGCGCTACACTTCGCATCAGCCTCTTTAATCTTAACCATTTTGTGGGGAGACAATATGACGATGACACCGGACATCATCTACACCAAGGTTGATGAAGCTCCTGAGCTGGCCAGTGGCTCTTTTCTACCGATTATCCAGGCTTTTACGCGGCCAGCGGGCATTACGGTGGGTATCAGGGATATCTCCCTGGCCGGCCGGATCATTGCCAGTTTTCCCGAGCAGCTCACCGATGCCCAGAGGCAGCCGGACGATCTGGCCGAATTGGGTGAACTGGTCAAGACGCCACAAGCCAATGTCATCAAGCTGCCCAATGTCAGCGCGTCTATACCCCAGTTGAAAGCGGCCATCAAGGAGCTGCAGGGCCAGGGCTATGCCATTCCGGACTATCCCGAAGATCCTAAAACCGATGCTGAGCGCGAGGCTAAGGCGCGTTACGATAAGATCAAAGGTAGTGCTGTCAACCCGGTGCTGCGCGAAGGCAATTCCGATCGCCGTGCGCCGCTGTCGGTCAAGGCTTATGCCCAGAAAAATCCCCACAAGATGGGGGCTTGGGCTCCGGATTCGAAAACCCACGTCGTCACCATGAGCCAGGGTGATTTTTGCACCAACGAAAAATCAGTCACCATCACCGAGGCTTCGGCGGGCAATGGCCGTATTGAACTGGTCGATGCCAGTGGTGGCGTGACCGTTCTCAAGGACGGCCTGTCCTTCAAGGTTGGTGAGGTGGTCGATGGTACCTTCATGAATGTGCGTGCTCTGCGTAAATTTCTGGCCGAGCAGATTGAGGAGGCCAAACAGCAGGGGGTGCTCTTTTCCCTGCACATGAAGGCCACCATGATGAAGGTCTCCGATCCGATCATCTTCGGCCATGCCGTCGAGGTGTTCTTCAAGGAGGTGTTCGATAAGCATGCGGCACTGCTGGCCAGCATGGGCGTTGACTCCAGCAACGGTTTTGGCGATCTGGTCGCCAAGCTGGCCACTTTGCCAGAGGCCCAGCGTACCGCAGTCGAGGCCGATATCCAGGCCTGCCTGGCTAAACGTCCCGATCTTTACATGGTTGATTCGGACCGTGGTATCACCAATCTGCATGTTCCGAGCGATATCATCATTGATGCCTCCATGCCAGCGATGATTCGTAACGGTGGCAAGGGCTGGGGTCCCGATGGCAAGGCCAGGGATACCAAGGCGGTCATTCCTGACCATAGCTATGCCGGTGTTTACGATGCTACCATCCAGTTCTGCAAGGAGCATGGCGCTTTCAATCCGGCCACCATGGGTAGTGTACCCAATGTCGGTCTCATGGCTCAGAAGGCCGAGGAGTATGGTTCCCACAATACCACTTTCAAGATACCCAGCAACGGCAAGGTACGGGTGCTGGATGCCAATGGGCACACCCTGATGGAGCATGAGGTCGAAACCGGCGATATCTGGCGCATGTGTACTGCCAAGGATGCCGCCATTCAGGATTGGGTCAAACTGGCGGTCAGCCGTGCCCGTGCCACTGGTGCTCCGGCATTGTTCTGGCTGGACAACCAGCGTGCACACGATGTGCAATTGATCAACAAGGTGGAACGCTACCTGAAAGATCACGATACCCAGGGTCTGGACATCCGCATCCTGTCACCAGTCGAGGCCACCAAGTTCTCGTTGTTGCGCATGAAAAACGGTCAGGATACCATCTCGGTGACCGGTAATGTGTTGCGTGACTATCTGACCGATCTGTTCCCCATCATGGAGCTGGGCACCAGTGCCAAGATGCTTTCCATCGTACCTCTGATGCAGGGCGGTGGTCTGTTTGAGACCGGAGCAGGCGGTTCAGCACCGAAACATGTGCAGCAGTTCGTCGAGGAAGGTCATCTGCGCTGGGATTCACTGGGCGAGTTTTCCGCCCTGGGTGCCTCCTTTGAGCATTTGGCTGCGGTGCGTAACAATCCCAAAGCCAACGTACTGGCCAAGACACTTGATCGGGCCATCGGACAGTTGTTGGATAACAACAACTCGCCCGGACGTAAGGTCGGTGAGATCGACAACAAGGGTAGTCACTTCTATATCGCCATGTATTGGGCACGAGCACTGGCCGATCAGAACGAGGATGCGGCACTGAAGAGTCACTTTACCCCCATCGCCGAGCAGATCGAAGCCAACAAGGACAAAATCCTGGCAGAACTGGCCAGTAACCAGGGTCAGGCCATCGATCTGGGTGGTTATTACCATACCGATCCGGCCAAGGTAGCCAAAGCCCAACGGCCGAGCGCTACGTTTAATGGCATTATTGGTTAAATTTCTCACCCCTTCAACCCCATACCTGGGGCGATGCCCCAGGCTAATCCTGAATCGCCCCGCTGGGGCTTGCATGAAGCATGATTCATGCAGTCATGCGCCCCGAAGGGGCAGTTTTAACCGTAGCCTGGGGCATTCGCCCCAGGAGACAGGAACCATGAACAACGCCATAGCACCGATCCTGTTAGCTCTGTTGTGGCTGCTGACCGCCTGTTGGGGCGGTAGCAGTGCTTGGGCGGCTAGTAAGCCAGCATCATCGACCTCTGCCGTATGGCAACTCGAATCCCCCGCCGACAGCGATCTGACCCAGGCCATTGCCACCATTCAAAAAAGCCTGGAATCCATCCCCAAGGAAGCGACCGACAAGACGCCTGAGGGACAGAAGCGGCTGATCCTGAAACAGCGGCTGGATCTGCTGGAGGAGTGGCGCGTGCAGCTGCACCGCATCCAGGAGCTGACCAACAACCAGCGTCAGTGGCGTGAGGAACTGGCCAGTCTCAGCAAAGCCGTGCGTGAAGAGAGCGGCCGACCGGCAGCGACGGCGCCGAGCCAGCCAACGCCGGAAGGATTTGAGCGCATCAAAGGTGAACTGGAACGGCACAGTCGCGAGCTGGATGCCATCGTCACCACAGCCAGGGAACGTCAGATGGCCCTGCAGGAAGCGCCGCAGCAGATGCAGCAGGCCCAGGAGCGCAAACGACAGGCGCAAGAGGAAATGCGCAAACTGCAGGAATTGTCGGTACGCAGTGACGAAAAGGCCAAGGGACTCTTGACGCTGCGCATCGATAACGATCGTCTGCGTGTGCGCACCATGGAGAGTAGCCTACGCCGCTGGGAGGTGGAGCAGCAGGTCAGTCAGGAGGGTGTGACCCTGCAGGATCGTCGCCTGGAGCTGGGGCATCTGCGGCAACGCTCCCTTGAGTCGACCTTTACCCTTTACCAGGAAGCGTTGCAACGGCAACAAGCCACGGTGGTCAAAGAGACGACCGATACTCTGCTGGCTCGTGAACAGGCCGCCGCGACCGCTGCAACGCCAGAGCGCCGTTTTCTGGCCCATTGGGAAGCCGATATCGCCCGCAGCCAGAAACGGCTGGCCGACCTGAATCAGCTCAAAACCGACGTCATCAGTACCGTCTCCGATCAGGACAGCCGCCTGCAACGCGAAAAGGACGAACTGAAAAGTCTTGAGACACTGGTGCAGCAGAGCAGTGGTTCAGGGCGCAGTGCCGATAGGCTGAAAGAGGCCTTCCGCGACGTCAGCGACCGCCATCAGTCACTTTACCAGTTGGAACAGTCGGCGGTGATGCGCATCCTGACCGATCTTCCTAACCACGGCGCCGAACTGGATGCGTTGTTGACCGGCTTGCGTGAACGCTGGCGCAGCGATTTGGAGGGTGTGGTGCACGAGCTGGAAACCAGTGATCGTGCCCAGAGCGTACGTTCCTTTGTTGCCCAGGCCGAACCGCTACAGGAGCGGGTGCGACGCCTGTTGGAAGAGGAAAAGCGGTTGATTCTGGAGATTGGTACCGCTGGTCGGCAGCTGCAGCTGTTGCCGAAAGAACGCCGTGCCGTGTTGGACGATACCGAGCGGCTGGTGCTGTCGCACGTGTTCTGGATCCGCGACGAGGCCCCTCTAGGTTGGCAGCTGTTGGGGCAGTTGCTCCATGAACTGGCCGATCCGGAACGGGCCTATTCCCTGTTTAACTGGTGGAGCGAGCTGCTGTCGAGTCAAACGGTTGATGCCTTGGCAACGGTCTTCAGTGGGCCACTTTCTATTGCCTATGGTATAGGTCTGTTTATCCTGCTGCCAGTAGCCCTGCATCGCTACCGGCTGCGATTGCGCCGCTTTGTACGTGAACAGCTGCAGCAGGCACGGCAACAAACGCTGTCGGTGGCTGGTTGGGGGCAGTTGCTGGCGGCTGGTCTGTTGGCGGCCTCGTTCCTGCCACTGCACCTGGTCATGACCGCTCTGGCCGTTGAAACCCTGGCCCTGCCGGCCCATATTGGTGGTATCATCCAGCAACTGCTCTATCATCTGGCCCTGGTGGCCGCCCTGTGGCGTGCGGCACGGCTGTTTGTCAGTCCTTATGGCGTTGGTCCGTTGCTGTTGCAGCTGCCCATGGCGGTCTCGGTCAATCTCTATCAGGCGGTGCAAATTCTGGTACCAGCCTGGCTCATCTGTCTGTTGCCCTGGATGATCTTTCGTCATGCCCCGTTTCATTTCACCGCTTTGCCACGAGTGGCCTACACCCTGTTCGAGCTGGCCTTGCTGGTAGCGGTGCAGATGTTGATCCGACCACAGGCGCCACTGGTACAGTGGACCATCGGCACCGTGACAGCAGAAACGACCACAGTGACCCTGCACAAGAAGCCATCCTCGCTGCACGGGGTGACCCTGCTGGCCCGTCACTGGCGCTGGATCAGCCCACTGCTCACCCTGGCCATGGTGGCGGTGTTGCTGCTGGATGTCATTGGCTTCCGTTTCGGGGCTGGCCAGTTGGCACGCAGCGGTTTCTGGTCCATATTGACCCTGTTTCTGTTGACGGCCCTGTATCATGCTGCTGTGGCCATGACCGATCGTCTGCTGAAGCGGCGGCGGCGCATGATGACATCGGGTATCTCGCAAGCCGAGCGGGCGGCCACCGAAGAACGGACACAACTGGCACGGCAGGCTCATCGCACCATTCGCGTCTTTTTCACCCTGACCGGCATCATGATGCTGGCCAGTTATTGGGGACTCAACGAGCAAGCCCTGAAACTGTTGAGTGGTTATATCCTTTACAGCGTCAATCTGCCTAGTGGTGAGACCGGTTTTGTCACCATGGCTGATCTGGTGCTGTTTGCGCTGATCCTGGTGGGCTCGTTGTGGCTGATGCGACAATTGCCGCGTCTCTACGAGCTGCTGTTGTTTCCGCGTATCGGTTCTGATGCCGGTGTGCGTTATGCCGTGGTGACCATTTCCCGCTACCTTATCTTTCTGGTCGGTCTGTTCAGTGGTCTATCGTTCCTCCGGCTCGACCTGGCTCAGCTGGGCTGGCTGGTGGCAGCGGTCAGTGTCGGTATCGGCTTTGGCCTGCAGGAGATTGTCGCCAATTTTGTCAGTGGCATCATCCTGCTGCTGGAACGACCGATACGGGTCAACGATATGATCACCGTAGGAGCATTGACCGGACGTGTTACCCGCATCAACATCCGTGCGACCACGCTGCTCAACTCCGATTTGCAGGAATTGCTGGTGCCCAACCGCGATCTGATCACCAAGGAAGTGACCAACTGGACCCTGGCGACGGCCACGGTGCGACTGGTGATTCGCATCGGTGTCGCCTACGGCAGCGATATCGAACAGGTACGCACCCTGCTGCATGAAATTGCCGCAGCGCAGCCGGAGATTCTGCAAGATCCACCGGTTGAGGTCTGGTTCATGGATCATGGCGACAGTGCTTTACTGTTTGAACTGCGTGTCTGTCTGCCTGACCCTAATTTGCGGCTACCGGTGCGCGATCGCCTCAACAGCGCCATCAACCGGCGGTTCCGAGACTGCAACATCGAGATCCCGTTTCCGCAGCGCCAACTCCATCTGCAAGTAACACAGGGACCGATTGATTTTTCAGCCAGTCAGGAAGATAATGGTCGCGAGACTACAGCAACCAAAATCTGATTTTTTTTGCACAGGGAGGGCCGTGATCATGGAGCCTGATCGGGAACATCTGTTGCGTGACTATGCCGCTGGCAAGACCTCGTGGCATACATTGCAGTTGCGTCGATTTGACAACTATGTAGAGGTGCTGGCCGGTTTGGGTGAGCTGGGTCTGCGCCCGCCGATGGCGCCCATGGAAGGGCCGAACGTCAAGGCACGTGAAAAAGGTTGTGCCCTGATACGACGTCTATTACAGCAGCGCATGGCTGAACGGTAGGGACTATGAGCCACCTATTCAGCTTGATTGTTACCGACACATCACCCCTGATCACTCTGGTATTGGCTGACTCTCTTGATGTCTTGTTGTGTCCCATGCTTCCAGTCAGCATCCCTGATGCGGTTTACACCGAGGCAACACGTGTGCGTGGCGCTCCGGGAGCTGGACAGATTGTTGAGTGGATCAATGACAATCTTGCTCAGGTGCGGATTGTACCGACAGAAACTGGTATTGACCAGCAGCGTCGTCTTGAGGAAGGACGCTCGATCCGGTCCTTGGGTGAGCTGGCCGCTCTTGAGGTGCTGGACCGTTTTCTCGATGCCAATCAGGAAGCTGAAGCGTTGTTGCTGTTCGAAGATGCTGATGTCGCCAAGAGACGGGCTATTGTCGACGAACGAGTTGGCATGATCAGTACCGGTGATTTTTTGCGTGAGCTCGAAGGAGCCGGTTTAATTGAATCGGCCAGTGGCATTCTTGAAAAAGCGGCTCGCGCGGGCCGTAACATCAATCAACAGCTACAGCTTCAATCGGACCATCGTGATACGTACTTGGCTCTGCGGCAACAGATAGCCACGCGGGCGTCGTGGGCTGGGAAGACCGTTGCTTCACATCCTGCTGTATCAACCTGAGATTCCTCACAACAGCGGTGCCATCATGCGGCTCTGTGCGGCGACCCAGACGCAGCTGCATCTGATTGGACCGCTCGGCTTTCGGCTCGATAGTGCGGCCGTGCGCCGAGCCGGTATGGATTATCGCGAGTGGGCCAACGTCCAGCGTCACGACAACTGGCCGGCTTTTCTAACGACGTTGCCATCCCCGTCCAGCCTTGAGCGGCTGTTTGTCTTCACCACCCACGGATCAACCAGCTATCACCAAACCCGCTATCAGCCTGGAGATTGGCTGTTGTTTGGCAATGAGGGCAGTGGCCTGCCGCCAGACTTGCGGCAGCAGTTTGCCGAGCGGTTGCGGCGTATTCCTATGGCTGACCCGGCCCGCAGCCTCAATCTGGCCAACAGTGTCGCCATTGTTCTGTACGAGGCCCTGCGGCAGCTGGATTTTCAGGGACTGCGTTAATATGGCTGTTGCCCGTGCTGTTGTCTGGGGTGCTGTTCTGGCACTGTGCAGTGGTGGCTGCGCACTCTGGCTCTCTCATGCCGAACGGGCAGCCCACTATGCCCAGCAACACCGGTTGCAGCCGTGGACCTTGACGGTCGATGATTTTACCCTGACGGCTTATGCCCGTATTACCTCGCCCAGACCTGATCCTCTGATCATTTTTATTGAAGGTGACGGCTATTCCTGGATCAACCCGGTCACGGTGTCGCAAGACCCGACCCCGCACCAGCCGCTGGCCCTGCATTTGGCAGCGGCCGATCCGGCACCGGATGTGCTCTATCTCAGCCGGCTGTGTCAGTTTGCTGGCCGTCAGTCGCCCGCCTGTCGTAGTCAACACTGGACCTCTCATCGCTACGCCGCCGAGGTGGTGCAGACCATGAGTCGGGCCGTTGATCAGGCCGTTGAACGCACCCAAGCTCGGTCAATTGCCTTGGTGGGCTATTCGGGTGGGGGCGTGATCGCCGCTCTGCTGGTGGTACAGCGACGGGATGTGCGATGGTGGATGACGGTAGCGGCCAATCTGGACCTGCATCGCTGGACCGATCACCACCGGGTGACAGCGATGGCGTCGTCACTCAATCCGGTTGATCAGGCTGAGCAGCTGACCCGCATCCCCCAGCTGCATCTGGTAGGAGGCAAGGACGCCATCGTGCCAGAGTTGGTGATCCGTTCCTATCAACGGCATCTGCCACAATCGTCCGGCATGACCATTGAGGTCATACCGGACTTCGATCATCACTGCTGTTGGCAGCAGGCATGGCCGCGATTGCGACAGACTAATCGTCTTGACTAGAACATAAAGCGCAAGTTGGCCAGAATGGTGTGATTGCGAACATTGGAACGACCTTCGGTGGTCGAAGCCTGAATGTCGGCATTCAACTGATCGGTCATGTAAAGACGTGAACCCAGGGTCAATACAAAGCCATTCCTGTCGTAGGGTACAGCCGTCTTTTCATAAGTGGTATCATACTCATAAGTGGCAGCAACATAGGGTTCTATGCCCCCCGTGCTACCCTCGAACATGAAGGGCCGGTTCAACTCGACTTTGGCCGATAGCTGCCCCAGACGGTCACCGGACGCAAGTCCTATGTCAACCGTTGACCGGCTATACAAGTAACCAAGACGACCAGCCAGGTTGAAATCTCCAAGCGGTAAATAACCATTGATACCTGCTGATCCCATGGTCCTGTGGCCATCAGCACCGGTATCGTTTTCATCGTTGACCCAGGAATAACCGGCCATCATGTCGATGCCGACGTTTTCGTTGAACTGGTAGCCCAGGTAAGGCGTCAAGGTCCAAGTGTTAAAGTGAGTACCGTTGGCAATACCACTGTTGATGTTTAGGTCATCGTAAGCGAGAGCAACACCCACCACAAACTCTGGCACGATTTTACGGTCGTAACCAAAAATGCCCAACCCAACATTGGTCTTATCCTGATCGACCAGACCACCAGTAACTCGATTCAAAGCCTTATCCGTGGTGTGCGTGTAGGAGATGTTGGTCCACAGACCGTTATCAAAACTGGACTGTGGCACAGCATCACCGGCTGCAACACCACTTTGTTGACCATCGGCAGCAGGACCAAGCCGAAGAGCTGCGGTTGATTTCTGTGCTGCACGCTTGAAAGAGGATGACGGACCGATCACGCTGGCAACCCGGTTGGCAACGGTGTTGGCAAGCTGGGTCGTTTGGACACGAGATATCTGATTTAATAAACTTTTGTCAATATCTTTACTAGATACTGGAAGATACGATGAAGAAAGTTTTTGAGTCAAACAACTGGTCCACTTGCTTTCATCGCTGAACGAAGACTCACATGATTTATAAGCATCATAAACAATCCTCACCACAATAAAATACGCCAATAACATGCTGTTTTTGATCAAAAACGTACGAAAAACTGAAAGAAAAGATACGTAGCGCTTTTACAGCCTTAGTGCTATCTATGTTTTCAGGGTACGTACAATGCCATGAACTATAAAATAACATACAGAAACCCCCTATTTTTCAGCAATAAACCATTGCTTAATCAATGGTTTTATGGTAATATTCGA
>JADGCH010000035.1 GCA_015229115.1 Magnetococcales bacterium | reverse complement strand
CGTTTTGCTTTGTGGTGTTTTGATCCTGCTGTTAAGATAGGGCTGAACAGTTACATCTGGACAGTTTATCCTCCACTGCAGAAGAAGCCAGTACCAATCTGAGCACGATTTCAGCGGCAGCTGAAGAGGCCAGCATTAATCTGGCTCAGGTGGTACAATCCGTACACCAGGCCACGGCCAGGATGGAGGAGGTCAACAGCTCGGCAGAACAAACCAGTGTCCACGTGAGACAAGCTGCGCGGTCCATTGTTGCCATGACTACCGCTCTGGGGAATATTCGGGAGCAATGCTTCGGCGCCAACCGCTCGTCGGAACGTGCCAATGAGGAAGCGGTTAGAACCCAATTGGTGATGGAAAGGCTCACGGAGGCGGGACAGGAAGTTTACAAGGTGGTCAAGCTGATCAACAGCATTGCCGACCAGACCAACATGCTGGCACTCAACGCTTCCATCGAAGCAGCTGGTGCTGGCGAAGCCGGCAAAGGGTTCGCTGTGGTCGCCAACGAAGTGAAAGAGCTGGCCCGACAAACCTCTTCGGCAATCGGCATGATCCGGAATACCATCGATGGTATGATCGATCACTCAAAGGAGGCCAGCGAGGCGGCGGATCAGATTGTCTCGATGATTCGGGTGATTGCCGAAGCCAATGAGGAGATTCTGCGTTCGGTGGAGGAGCAAGACCACGCGGCGCAAGGCATTGTCGGCACCATGAACGAGTCATCCGAGCGCACCCTGGCGGTCACTGCTGGCATCTCTTCCACCAATCTGGATATGCAGGACGTCAGCCGCGCCGTGAGCGAGGTGTCGCAAGGCATTGTTGAAGTAACACGCAACGTAACCGAGTTATCCATCGGGGTGCAGGAGATGACCCGTAATGTAGCCAAGGCGTCGGAAGGTAGTCGTGCGATTACGGATAACGTGATGGCATCCGCCGAGATGGCCTGTGAAATCGCCGACAGCATGAAGCCGGTCAGAGAAGCTGTATCCGACGTGACACGAATAAGCAGTCTTCTTGGCCAGCGTGCCCAGGAGATGTCTCACCTCTCCAACTCTCTGCGTGAGATCGTGGCCCGGTTCAAGCTGGATGACTGAGTTCGCCTGTCAGGAAAGCTGATCGAATTTTGCCAGCATGGCGTCCAGAACGACCAGGGCCTCTTTCATCTTGTATTTATGGATCAGCGCGGTGAGATCCTGCCCATCACGATGCAGGGTGTCCGGCAATGGCATACTGGCCAGCTCTTTCAGGATGGGAATACATTTCTTAGGCATGCTGCGTTCGACAGGAACCCTCAACTGTTGCAGCATCTGGCGTAGCAGGACAGGATCGACTGTCTGGCCATGGTGCGTTGAAACGTCGTCCGGGGTCGGATCGACGACCAGTGGCACTGCCCATGGCAGGGCATCGGTGGTAGCGTCCGCTCGACGACACCGTATGGTAAAGTTAAAACAACTGCCCACCCCTGGCTCACTGCTGACCAGAATCGTGCCGCCCATCTGCTCAATCAGCCTCTTGCTGATCGCCAGACCGATACCCAGACCACCATACTGGCGCGTGGCAGAGGAATCAACCTGATGAAAAACCTGGAATAACTGATCCAGCTGTTGCTGGGTCATTCCCACACCGCTATCGCAAATGGCAAAGCGCACCAGGATGGCCTGTTCGGCACTGTCCGTCCAATCGACCTCAACCGTCACCCCGCCACGCTGGGTGAATTTGACGGCATTGGCCAGCAGGTGGGTCAATACCTGTTCCAGACGCACCGGATCGCCTACCAGACGGGCAGGCACGGCATCGGTCATGGTCATGGCAAAGGTCAACCCTTTTTCAGTGGTCTTGACGGTCGCGACAGCGGCCACCTTCCCGACCAGTTCCGACAGCAGAAAATCCTGGTATACCAGCTCAATCTCGTTAAACTCCATTCTGGAAACATCGACAACGTTGTTGATGATCTGTAGTAATGCGTTGGCTGCCTCCTGTCCCTTTTGGACATGCTGCTGTTGCTGCGCTGTCAGCTGGGTTTGTGATAGCAGATAGTTGAATCCCATAATGGCATTCATCGGCGTCTTCATTTCATGACTGACGTTGGCCAGAAAGTTACTTTTTGCCCGGTTGGCAACCTCGGCAACCCTGAGCCGTTCAACCCTCTTCTCGGCCGTATGTCGAGCGATCAATCCAGCCAGGGTGTTGGCCATATTCCTGAGAAATTCAACCTTTTCGTCTGTGAAGCCATGCTCCGGCGGCACATGGATGTTCAGCACGCCGAGACATTGTTGCTGAAACAGAATGGGTACACAGTAATGGCCGTGCGCCTCCATACCATCAAACACAACCTCATGCCGATCATCCACGTCGGGAGCCACAACGACATCACCCGAAGCAGCAGCCCGACCACACAGGCAATAGCCCATGGGAATATGGCGGCATAACGACAGCAGCGGTTCGGGCAGGGCACTCTGGGCCACCAGATCCAGTTGCTTTGTAACATCGTTGTAGAGAAAAATGGATCCACGCTGCTTCGACTCCATCCAGGGAATAGCCAAAATGATGTCGAGAGCACGGCTGAGCACTTCCGGCAACGTCAGGGGTTGCAAGGAGCATTGCAAAATCTCGGCGATGGCCAACCGCAACTGCAATAGGGCTGTTAGCCGGGCTTGCTGTTCCATCAAATCGTTGGTCTGGCGCGTCAGCTCGTCGCGTTGGTGTTTGAGTTGTAGGTGGGTTCTGACCCGCGCCCGTACCACGGACGAGTGAATCGGCTTGCTGATGAAGTCGACGGCCCCCAGCTGCAGTCCCCTGGTTTCGACCGTCGCATCGCCCATAGCCGTCATGAAAATGACCGGGATAGACTGGGTGGCCGGTTGTTGCTTGAGTTGTCTGAAGACTTCAAATCCATCCATGCCCGGCATGGAGATATCGAGCAGAATCAGATCGATGGGGTTGGAGGATGCCAGCTGCAACGCCTCCTGGCCATCCAGAGCTGACAATAGCCGATAATCTGCTTGCAGCAGGTGGCGCAGAATGGCGATAATCTGCGGTACATCATCGACCAGCAACAGGGTTGTGCGACTGTCCTGCTGGTCTGCCTGCTGGTCTGGTTGCAGAGCACTATCCTCCTCCTCTGGCTGATCTGGCTCTGCCGTTGTCAGCGTGCGAATGGACACTAGCGCCTGCTGCAACGTCCGCTCAAAATGGATGAAACAGTCGGCATCCGGTCCAGCCGCTCCCTGGTTGATCTGCTGTTCCAGAACCGCCGCCGCCTGGTACAGGGCGGTGGCCGACAGATTGCCCACAATGCCCTTGATTTTATGGGCCAGAGCGCTGGCCTTGTGGCGATCGCCCTGCAGCCATGCCAGCCGAATCTCGTCGGCGCTGTCAGCATGATGGTGCAGAAACCGCAGCAGGAATTGCCGGTAGAGTTGCGGGTCGTCATCAAAGCGATCCGCCAGCGCCTCCTGCCAGTCAAAGCCCTCCAACGTCGCAAAAGTCTGTCCCTCTGGCTGGGATGACTGGAGTGGCTGGTACGGCTGTAATACAAGAACTTCATCATGAGGCTGACGGTTGCTGATCCATTGCAGCAGGGCGGCATAAAGTTTCTGGCTGCGGATCGGTTTGGTGAGGTAATCGTTCATGCCAGCCAGCAGACATTTCTGACGATCACCCTCCATGGCATGGGCGGTCATGGCAATAATCGGCAACGTCTGATAACGCGGATCGTGGCGTATCTGGCGCGTTGCTGCGATGCCATCCATGATGGGCATCTGGACATCCATCAGCACGGCATCATAGTGGGATTGCGCCACCATCGCTAACGCCTCCTGACCATCGTGCGCCTCTGCCACAACGACACCGACTCGCTCCAGCAGGCCACGGGCCACTTCCCGATTTAGAGCATTGTCCTCAACCAACAGGATCAGGCTACCGCCAACCTGACGGGTTACCGCTGCCCTGTCCGTGGGCTGTTCTGCTGCCGGATGGGAAACACCGTCCACCTCGTCACAAGAGCCAAACCTGGCGGTAAAGTGGAACGTGCTGCCTTGTCCCAGTCGACTCTCGGCCCAGATGTGACCACCCATCATGGTCACCAGCTGCCGGCATATCGCCAGCCCCAGACCGGTACCACCATATTTTCTGGTGACGGAACTATCGGTCTGCACAAAGGCGTCGAACAAATGGGTCACCTGCTCCGGATCAATACCAATACCCGTATCGCGGACCGAAAATTGTAGCACCACGGCGTTATCCGGTGCTTCCAGCAATCGTGCCCGCAGTTCAATCTCTCCCGCTGGGGTAAACTTGAGGGCGTTGCTGACCAGGTTGGTCAGGATTTGCTGCAACCGCATGGCATCGCCGGTCAGAACCAGCTGACCGACAGGATCGGCAACAGGGATCAGTCTGATGTTTTTCTCGGCACAACCGCTGCCAAAAAGATCGACAATGAGGTCGAACACATCCTGCAAGCGAAAATCAGCCGACTCCAGCTCCAGCTTACCGGCCTCGATCTTGGAATAGTCCAGGATATCGTTGATGATGTGCATCAGGGCGCTGGAGGCTGTCCTGATCTTGGTCAGATAATCCTGGCGCTGGAGGTCCGATCCGGTCTGCAAGGCCAGATCGGTCAGGCCAATGACGGCATTCATCGGGGTACGGATCTCGTGGCTCATGTTGGCCAGAAATTCGCTTTTAGTACGGCTGGCCTGCTCGGCCAGTTCCCTGGCTTCCTGCAGGGTCGTGATGGCCTGATGGACGGTACGCAAGGTCAGAAGGCGCAGAGGAAAAAAGACGACCAGGCCAATCACGGTACTGACTAACAGGGTGAACAGCACCGGTGTCAGCCCGGGCAGCAACGATCGCGTGATCTCGATATCGCCAACAGGCTCGCCGTAATCATACAACAGTTCGGTATAGGTCAGACGCGGCCAGGGAAGCGGCTCCAGCATCTGACCCACCACCTGTTGCTGCCCCTTCGTGACATAACGGATACGCACGGACGTATCCAGTGTATGGATTTCCTCCAGCACCGCCCTGATGCGGATGGTCTGGGAATGCCAGGACATGGGGTTATGGCTGATAAATCGGTTGAGAAACAGGCTGTGGATACGCAGCTCTGTCGCCAAATGCTTGTCGGCATGGTCCAAGCTCAGAAACAGATGGATCAACGGCGGCACAACAACAACCAAGCAGGTGATGACAGCAGCGGTGAACGTCATAAGGCGCGGCAGAGGGTTGGTATGCGGCATGTGGTTCGTCAGGGCTGGGTTATGGAAATGCCCAGCTGCTCCAGCAGAATCTGCCCTGTCGCAGAGCGTATAAAATCGGTTAGTCCACCCACCGCAGCATCGGCAGCGGCCCTGGTGACCAGAAACAGCGGCTTGGCGTAAGGATAATGACCACTCTTCAGTGCCGCAACGGTTGGCTCACTGCCATCCAGCACCAATCCCCTGAGAGAACGCCGTTCCGCCAGCACCAATGTTAGGGCAACCGACCCCAGCGCACCTGGGACCTTCTCAACCATGTCGGCCAGATCAATATCGGTATCGGCCATGGCGGAACCGTGCACACGATGGCTGTTGGCATAAGTCACCGCCTCATCCATGGCCGGAGAGATGCTTTTCAGAAGCGCTGTATCGGCATCGGCCACAGGGCGCAGAATCACCCTGACTCGTGACCCATCCGGCCAGGCTTTCTGACGACCGGAGTACATTTCTGTCAGCTGGTCCAAACTGATTTGGCTGACAGGGGCGTCCTGGTGGACAACAAAGAGAAACGGCGAACGGCCCAACCATTGCTGCACCAGTCCTGCCGATTCCTCTTCCTTTTTCAGGGGACGACCCGAGAGGGCCACATCGAGCTGATTCAGACCGACGGCCTTGATGGCACCGCTGCTGCCCATAGGCGGCAGATGAAACCGGACCTCAACATCGGGATGGCGCTGGCGGTAGGCCTCTACCACCTGCTTCATGACCGAGGTAGCGGCACCCGTGCCACTGATGCGGATGGGATCGTCAGCCCACGCCGCCGCTCCGGCCAGCCACAGCAACCCGATGAACCCGCTATAGGCAACCCATCTGATCACGACCCATTTGATCACGATCCTACCTCCCTCTCAATCGCACCCGCACAGCTTCTTCCTGTTCCATCTCTTCCAGACGAATATCCATTTCATGAATGCCCTCATCCAGCTCGGGCAGGATGACATCTTCCAGAGCACGGGCGCGGCGTTCGGTGCGTTGATATTCGGCCAGCAACCGGTGCAGGTTGCCGGAAAGGGCCGCCAACTCAGCCACCAGCGCCAGCAAGGCGGTGAAGGATTGCTGGCAGCTGCGCGCCTCAGGTGACGGACGTACCGGTACCCGACTGGTTTCTCCCTCCCCGGGATGCCATTGTACCAGCTCGGTCATGGAAACACCAAAAAACAGCCGATCGGAACGCTCAAGGTGGGCATCACTGTGCTCACGCACCGGAATAAGCTGTACGCCGTGAAAACCATGGCGCGCCACGGCCTGCTCCAGATCGGCCACGGCCTGGCCATGCTGGGCCAGAAAGGTCTGGGACAGCATCTGGTAACGATTGGATAGCCGGACAATTTCAGAGGCCAGCAGCAACCGTTTTTCGTCAAGAAAACGGTAGCCCTCTCCCATGACCTTACGTTCGTCACGGGCCTCCAGAAGAGCGCTGCGGGTCGGCGTCCTTTCCATGAGTTCAGGAGGCTCCCTTGTGCAGATAACGCCGGATCTGCTGGTCGGACAGGCGGGTTAATTCGTTGTCGGGCAAGATTCGCAGCAGTTCCCAACCCACGGCCATGCTTTCGTCCAGGGTTCTTGCCCCGTCAGGCTGGGCGACGAAACGGCTTTCAAAAGCTTGCCCAAAGCTAAGGAACAGCCGGTCGGTAGCCGTTAGACCCTCCGCTCCAACGACACCGGCCAACAGCCGCACACTCATGGTGCGGGCATAGGCGGCATAAAGCTGGTTAGCCAGGGCCGGATGATCGGCGTGGGTGAAGCCTTCACCGATGCCATCCTTCATGAGACGGGACAGACTGGGTAGCACGCTGATGGGTGGATAGAGGCCGGCACGATCAAGATTGCGATCGAGCGCGATCTGCCCCTCGGTGATATAGCCGGTCAGATCGGGAATCGGGTGACTGATATCATCGGCTGGCATGGTCAGGATGGGAATCTGAGTCACCGAACCGGGACGACCCTGAATGCGGCCAGCCCGTTCATAGAGGGTGGCCAGATCGGAATACATGTAACCCGGGTAGCCCTTGCGGCTGGGGATTTCGCCGTGACTGGCGGAAACCTCGCGTAGCGCTTCGCAGTAGTTGGTCAGATCGGTCAGGATCACCAGCACATGACGGCCTTCGACATAAGCCAGATACTCGGCAGCGGTCAGGGCAAACCGGGGCGTTAACAGGCGCTGGGAACTGGAATCAGAGGCCAGATTAAGGAACAGGGCGGTATGGCCCAGCGCCCCACCCTCCTCCAGCGTGCGGCGAAAGGTCTCGGCCTGATCGTAAGGAACACCGATACCGGCAAAGACGATGGCAAAGGGCTGTTCCTGCTGCGAACGCAGGCGGGCGTGCAAAGCAATATCGACCGCCAGACGATTGTGCGGCAGACCACCGCCGGAAAAAATGGGCAGTTTCTGACCTCGCACCAGACTGTCGAGGATGTCGATGGCCGAAATGCCGGTTTCGATAAAATCGGTCGGTTTGGCACGGCGGATGGGGTTGATAACGGCACCATCGATGGGAGAGCGCGTCTCGGCCGCCACCGGTGGGCCACCGTCGATGACCCGCCCAACCCCATCGAAGACACGTCCCAATATGCCTGGACCGAGGGCAAAGGTGATCGGCTCCCCAGCAAAACGGATACGGGTTCCGGCCAGAGTCAGGCCGGTGGTCGATTCCAGTGCCTCAATGGTCATAAATTGTTCATCAAGAGCTACCACCCGACCCAGTCGGGCCCGTCCGTCACGATCAATGACCTCAACGGCATCGTTGAGGGCAGCATCGACCTGGCGACGGACAAACACCAGTGGGCCTTCGATACGGGTGACGGCATGGGCCAGATAGAGATCGGCGTGAATGGTCATCCCCGTTGCTCCTCGGTCGACGGTGACATCAAGCCACTGAAGCTGGTTTCAATCGTTGTTTCCAGGGCATCGAACTGCTCCAGCTCCTCCTCACCGATCTCCTCGCCCATGCGTTGCAGACGCCGCAATAGCGGCAGTGCGGCCATGCGGTCGACATCGACCCCGGCTGCAACGGCCGCCTCAGCACGATCCATAAAGAGGGACAGAATCGCCATCATGCGAATCTGCCGTTTCGGTGAGGTAAACCGGTCCTTGACGGCAAAAGCCGACTGGCGCAGAAAACCCTCGTTGACCAGCTCGGCACAGAGCAGCGTCAGGCGCTGTCCCTGCGGCAGGGCATCCTTGCCAAGAATACGCGCCATGCGCTCCAGGCGCGTCTGCTCCTCCAGCAAGGTCAAAAAGCGACGGCGCTGCTGGGCCCAGGCAGGCGCCCCCTGTTTGCTCCACCAGACCGACAGGATATCGGCATCCTCGGAATAGGAGGCAATCGGGTCGACGGCAGGATAAAACCGTGCCTGCGCCCGCTTACGGTCCAGCGCCCAGAAATTGCGCACATAACGCTTGGTATGGACCGTCACCGGCTCGGAAAAATCGCTGGAAGGGGGGCTGACTGCACCCATGATCGTGAGCGAGCCATTTTTGCCGGACAAGGTCTTGACTCGCGCCGCCCGTTCGTAGAATTCGGCCAAACGGGTGCTGAGATAGGCTGGATAACCGCCCTCACCGGGCAGTTCACCCAGTCGTCCCGATACCTCGCGCAGCGCTTCGGCCCAACGGCTGGTCGAGTCTGCCATCAGGGCCACCCGCAGACCCTGATCGCGAAAATACTCCGCCACGGTCACACCGGTATACACACTGGCCTCACGCGCTGCCACCGGCATGTTGGAGGTATTGGCAATGACCACCATGCGTTCCATCAGTGGCCGACCGGTATTGGGATCCTCCAGGTGGGGAAATTCATCCAGCACCCCGGCCATCTCGTTGCCCCGTTCACCACAGCCGAGATAGACGATGACATCGGCATCACACCACTTGGCGATGGTCTCCAGCAATACCGTCTTACCGGTACCAAATCCGCCCGGGATCATGGCCTTGCCACCACGCGCCACCGGAAACAGGCAATCGAGAATACGCTGTCCCGTCAACAGGGGGGGTTCGGCAGCCAGCCGCTGGGACACTGGGCGCGGCTTGCGCACTGGCCAGAAATGGCCCATGGCCAGCTCGATGCGTTCGCCATGCTGATCTTTCAGGACGCAGACTGTCTCATCATCGTTATAGGATCCGGATTGAACGATCGACAGCACTTCGCCCGAACGATCGGGAGGCACCAGACAGAGCTGCGTCACCGCCTCCGCATGAGCCTGCACCGAGGCAAAGGCCTCTCCGGCAGCCAGTTGTTGTCCTGGCACCACCAGAGGCGTGAACAGAAACGGCTGCGCTGGTACGGCATAGTACCCAGGCCGCAGAAAATCGCGCCCTTCCCCACCCAGGGAACGCAACAGACCGTCGAAGATATGGCCCAGCAATCCGGGTCCCAGACGTACCGAAAGGGGGAGGCCCTGACCCTGTACCCGGTCACCTGGCCGTAAACCGGCTCCATCCTCAAACAGCTGGATGGTCATCTCATCGTTGTTGAGACGCATCACCTCGCCCAACAGCTGGCGTGGTCCGACCAGAACCGATTCGTTGATCTGGAACGCATCCTGTGTGGTAGCACGCAGCACCGGGCCACTCAACCAGCGAATCACGGCTTCGTTCACAGCGACACCCCCTTTGATTGCAATTGTGCCAACAACAAGGCGTCGATACCATCCCGATCAGCCACCAGACCAGCAGCGGTACCATCGACCCAGGCGTCCTGACAGCCGATCGACAACCCGGCCTGGATGGACTCCATGCCTTGCAGCAACGGTGGCTCGTGACCTGACTGGCTGGCACAGGCCATGACAGGAGCCAGTTCAGCCCTATCCAGCGTCGATGGGTAATGAACTTCCCACTGACCTGGGGGCAAAAACAGGCTGGCGCGCTGCCCCAAGGCGCTGATCCAGGTGGCGCGATGCTCCGGTATCTGCCACAACTCAACCAAGGCCTGATCTAGCAACGCACGTCCCTTGTGCAGCAACCGCTTGGTCAGATCAAGCGACTGGCGCCGTAATTCGGTCTCCTGCTGCGCCTGGGCTGACTTCAGGGCCTGATCAAGACGACGGCGCTCCAGCCGGATCGCCTCTTTCATGCGCTGACGCGCCTGCTGATGAACCGCCGCAACGATGGCCGCCGCCTCCTGGTGTGCTTCGGTCATGATCTGGCTCTGCTGTTGCTGGCGCTGCTGTTCGACCAGTGTCAGCATGGCCTGCAAGGCCGACGCTGTCATCCACTCATCCCCAGTCGTGATCGCACCCGCGCCATCAGATCAGGGGGCGCCACCTGGCCGCGCACATCCGGCACAATCAGTGTCATAGGCATGGTTGATGACAACAAACGGTCCAGCAAGACTTGCGGCAGATTACGGGCACATTCGGAAGAGAGCAGCAGCAGTTCGGTGGCAGCCGACAGCATTTCGGTGACAAGAGTCGCCTCTTCTCCCGATTCCGGCACCATGACCCGGACACCCGCCAGACGCCAGCCGGCCGCGCTGACCTCATCGCCGATAAAAACCGGTACGGTCACAGCCATCAACCCAGCCGGTTGAGGATCAGGATGGAAACGATCAGACCGTAAATGGCAATCCCCTCTGCCAGACCGACCAGAATCAACATCCGCCCCATCAGCTCCGGTTTTTCGGTAATGGCCCCTATGGCAGCACTACCGACATGGGCGACGGCAAATCCAGCCGCCAGGGAAGACAGTCCGGTCGCCAGAGCTGCAGCCAGATAGCCCATGCCCGGATCAAAGCCGGGAACCGCCACGGCGGACAGGGCCGCACTGGCATCAGCAACCGATGGATTCCAGACCAGAACGACACTGGCCCCAATTGCCAAAACAACCGTCAACAGAGTCAGGGCCATTGCAAGGGTGGTACGTGGCGACATAGCCGCTCCTTCCGTTAAAAAATTGCTGTCTGAGATCACTCCGGTGGTGGCGCCAACGGCCGAAATGGCCGACCATCACCACGCAGAAACCGTACAAAAAACTCGAACAGGATGAGACGGGTGGTCTGCACGGAGACCACCAACCCCTCCAGCATCAGAATCAGGGCGTTACCCAGCAGTAAAATCACCCATCCCGCTGCTCCACCGCCAGACAGCTCGGCCAGGGTCACCACGGCCTGGGACAGACCGGCATGAGCCAAGGCAAAGGCTCCCACCCTGGCAAAAGAGAGCGTGTTGACGGCCAGCTGCATCAGTGTTTCGATCAGATGGGCCAGATGAGCCGGCAACGACCGTAGCCCATGCGACCAATGATCCACCAGCCACCAAGCCGCTCCAATCGCAACCAACCACCAGCCATAAGGCGTCAAAAAGGTCAGTAGCAAGCCAAGATAGATCGGGATCAGGCTCCCTTGCCGATCAGCACCGATGGCCTTGAATAACAACCCGGTCAGAATCAGCCCCACTCCCAGCACCATGGGAACCGCCAATACCGGCAAAGGATGCTGGGTCGGGTGCAACCACAGCGCTGGCCACAGATGTTCCAGACAGAAGAAACTACCAAACAGCAGACCAAACACCATGGCCGACAGGCCACCACTGATCAGCAGCCATGCAGCCGAAGCTGGTAAATGGCGCCGTAACAGCCACCCGGCCATGATCAGCACGCCGCCCTGACCTACATCGCCAAACATGAAGCCAAACAGCAGCGGCGCAATAATGGCCAGCAGACGGCTGGGGTCAATCTCGTCGCGACCCAGTGTGCCCAATAGCCGCGGAAACAGCTCAAAAGAACGCGCCCACCAAGGATTAACCAGCACCATGGGTGGTGTGCCGGGCCCATGATCCGAGACCGTCGCCAGAGCCCTGACGCCAGCCCGTTCCAGCAGGTGATTGATGTGGGCCGATTGTTCTCCTGGCCCGACCCAACCCTCCAGACGCGATAACACCTCCCCGGCCGAAACCGTGGTAATCGCCTTGAAAAACCACTGCAAACGCGCTACCTGCCGCACATGCCAAGCCACTCTGTGACGCTGCCCCAGCAGCCCCAGTGCCTCCTTGAGGTGGGCTACCTCCTGGCGACAGGCCGCCCGCTGCCGTTCCAGATCGGGCAGCATCTGACGTCCCGTACCCTCCAGTCCATCAGGCAGGATCAATCGGCGACCACTGGCAGCGATTACGGCCTCTGTCAGTCGGTCCATCTCAGCACGTGGTGCGACAGCCACCAGAAAGCGATGGTCGGTCCCGACCGCCGTCCAGGTCAACAACAGCTCGTCATCGGTCAAGAGCGTGGAAGCGTCCGTGGGTAACACAAAAATAGCGCTCGTCAGGCAAAAAGTCGCCGTCTCATCGAGCACCAGATGACCGAGCTTCAGCGGACTGTCCACCAGGGCCGTTGCTAAATCAATCAGCAAGGCCAGATCGGCCTCACGGGCACGCGTCTGCTGGTAACGCTGAATCAGCGGCACCGCATCCAGTCGCCAAGCCTCCAGAACAGCCAGGGCCCGTGCCAGTACGGCCACGGGATCCATGACAGGATCATCCAAATTGGCAGAATGGGTGGCCGGATGCTGACCATCGACAGGAGGAGGCCACCAGACCTGAAAATTATTCGCCAGATTTTCGAATCTTTTAATCTGTTGCGATAATTCAGGGGTCAGAACAGGCTGAAGATTTTCTGCGCCCTCGCGAGACCACTCCGGTTCCACCGGACTGTGACTAGCGAGCGCCGTCAAGGCAGCCGGCAAGTCACTGCTGACGGCCAACAGCCGTAACCATCGCGCTGGATGGGGATGCGCCAACCCGATCACATCAGGCTGCCCGGTCCGAATGGAACAACCGACGTCGTGACAGCTCACCCCGCAGCCGATCCAGTTCCAGTGCCACCAACAGTAAATGACTGAACAGGGCGGCTGGCTGCATGGTATGACGACGGAACAGCGCTACCAGCTTGTCCTGCAACTGCCGCCCGAGCAGTTGTGCCGACTCATGTCCCTCCAATCGGGCCAACTGCTCCAGATAGTGTTGAACCAGTCGGGTCAGTTGTTCCAGATGACGACAGAAGTCTGGCTGTCGAGGCCATAAACGGCGCCATTGCTGTAACCACCACACCACCGGATCAACCCCGGTTGGCAAGGTACGCGGTACGACACTATCCTCCAGCGTTGCCATCCAGCCATGAACCGCGCCGCCCCCCTGTCGGTGCAGATGCACGGCCAAATCGGGCAGCGACCCAGTCCACAACACCGCCGCACGCCATGGCGATGGCGCCCAGGAGGCAACGGTCCCGATGTAATGGAGCAGTTGCTCCAGCAGCTTCAATTCAAGGTGATGAATATCACCAGTGGCCTCAACGGTCTCCAGCCAGCGATTTAATACCGTGCCACGTGCCCGTGTCAGGAATAATTCGAAGGAATCTGTCATGATCAGACGCTGCCAACCAGCCTCGTCGAGATGCAGGGCGTGATGCGCCTGAAGCCGTGCCTGAAGAAAGCCGTAGACGGCCATCAGGACTGACAACCGGTCAACAAACGGGCCAGCCGTGCAACGGCATCGGCCATGATGGTGGCATCGTTCTGATTTTCGACTAGAAAGGCAGCCTGGCGCTGGTGTTGTTGTCGAATCGCCACCATGCGCTTATCGAGCCGTTTTTTCAGCACCTTGGCACGGATTTTCTGGATGGCAGCGATACGACGGTCGGTTCGAGCCGCAATCTCCCCAGCACGACGACGCGCAGCAAGGACGATCTCTTCGGCCTCACGACGGCTGACAGCCACCGCCGTCGCTGCCTGGCGTTCCGCCGCAACAGCTTGGCTCATAGCTGCCTCCAGTGACCTATCCTCCATACGCTCACGCCCCCCTGCTTCATCGAAAACAGACAGAATGGTGATCGTCTACATCTTCAGGATCGCATCAATGCGATTGATTTTATCCTGTAGCATGCCTCGCAAGTGATTCAAGTAGATGGTCGTCTCATCCAATGATTTTGAAAAGGCAGCCGGTTGCAGAACAACGGCTCGCTGGAAACACTGCAACGCCTCATCAATCCGTCCCTGCAGTCCAACGACAAAACCCAGACGATTCCAGACGACGGGAGAACTGGCCGTCAAAGTCAACACATGTCGGTAACAGGCCTCTGCTTGGTCGTGCTTGCCCTGCGCAACATAAAGCCCAGCGAGGTTGACGCTTTGCTGCGCAGTCGGGTTGACCATATGGTTATAACAATCGATCGCCTCAGCAACCTTGCCTTGCCTTCTCAGAACTTCAGCCAGACTGTCATAAAGACCATCCTTTGCCGACGCGACAGCCAGCGCCGAACGGTAACGACGCTCGGCCTCATCAAGCTGTTGCTGCTCAAGATGAATTTGCCCCAATCGCGTCAGTACTTCAACATCGGATGGTCGGTCGTCCAATACGCGTCGATAGCACGCAACAGCTTCCTCAATCGACGGTGGTAAAAAAACACCCTCCCCTTCAAGCGGTTTACGTATCAAACGCAGGCTCGACGCCGCCATCACTTCCTGAATCTGTGGATTAAAATACAACAGGCAGCTGTACAGCTGTGAACAACCCGGATTGGTACCAATATCGTGAAAACCAACCACACCCCCTGGTTCAACATGGGGAAACCAAGCCATAAAATCGGAGTAGGTTCCCGTATAGGAGTGATCAGCATCAATGAATAACAGACGAATGGACTGCGATGGCTGCCAACTTCTTCCGATCTCAGCCGAGTCACCTACCCGCATCTCGACCCAGTCGCTCAACCCCATCCGCTGGACGGTATCCTGAAAAAGAGGAATGCCGACGGCTTCATCCGACACAAAGCAGGCGTTCTCACCGTAATGGAAAGAATCGCAAGCAAACACCTTTCCGCGCTGAGAGATTTGGCTTCCAGCCGCCAGCCAGCAGGTTGAATATCCTCTAGCACTGCCCAGCTCAACCACCACACCCTTACCAGGGCCATCCTTGGCCCAGCAATAAAGCGTATAACCCTCAACAGGCTGTAACAGACCAGGAACAGAACTAAACCGCTGGATCAGTCGCTGTCCCTCCTCCCCATGGATAGAGGGGACAACAAGTTCCGATGGCATTACAAATCAAACGTCTGTGGGTCCAAACCCAGCTCTTGGCACATGCCACGGACCACTTTGCGCTCTTTCTCATCGAAGCTGCCATCGGCAGCACCAACGGCACAGCAAACCCGTACGATCAACTGGGCTTCTGCTGCCTTACCCTTGAATTTACCGATCACCGTCATAGCCTCGCCATGACCGATGGTGTGATCGAATTCGAACTTCTCGACATATTTCTGGAACAGCTGGATGACCTCGTTGATATCAAACACCTTCATGGTATCGGACGTGCGCAGGTAACCCACCATCTTCTGCTTTTCGGCCGACGAAACCGAGCCATCCGCATAGGCCACCATGGCACAACCGGCCACAATCGCCTCCATCATGGAGCGATTGTTGAATTTGGTTAGCTCTTTCGACAACGACTGCTTCGCTGCCTCAAAATTTTCTTTTAACCAGGCAAGAGACATGATCCGACTCCTTGTTGACAGCCTTATCTACAGATGTTGTTTGATCATGGGGACCATATCGTGAAAGGTCTTGATACGACCGGTAACGGCCTCACCAATGGCGTGCAACTTCCACTCACCCTCATGACGATAGAGCCTCGACATGATTTGGGCGGTATAATCCCCTGTTTCCGTCAAGGTGTAACGAGCCAGTTCCTGATCGTTGGCGGCGTCGATCAGGCGACAATAGGCATTTTGCACTTCCTTGAAAGATTGACCGGTGAAGGAGTTGACGGTAAAGACCAGCGACTGCACCGAGGTCGGCAAACGGTCGAGCATGACCTGAATCACCTCATCGTCCCCTTCCCCGTCACCGGTCAGATTGTCACCCGAGTGACGGATGGCTCCGTCACGACTCTGCAATTGCTGAAACCAGACCGCATCAACCATGTTGCCCTGTCCATCAAATTCGAGACAGGAGGCATCCAGGTCGATGGATCCGCCCAATAATCCAAATAGCTTCTTCTTGGCATCCCATCCCAGCCCCATGCGGATGGTTTTCAGTGCTGTCGAACTGGCCTTACTCAGGCTAAGACGCTGTCCTTTAGTCAAAGAGATCGACATAGCCATCAACCCACGTTAATGCCGTAGCCGGTTGCCAGTGCCTTCAAGCCACCAGCAAACCCCTGACCGATGGCACGGAACTTCCATTCGGCCCCGTGGCGATAGAGCTCACCAAAGGTCATGGCCGTCTCGGTTGAAGCATCTTCGCTCAGGTCATAACGGGCAATTTCCTTGTTATCAGCTGCATTGACCACCCGTATGTAGGCATTGCTGACCATACCGAAGCTCTGGCGCCGTTCGGCGGCCTCATGGATAGTTACGGCAAAACTGATGCGGTTGACATCGGCTGCCAGACCGGCCAAGTTGACCTTAACCACCTCGTCGTCGCCTTCCCCTTCACCGGAGCGATTGTCACCCATGTGCTCCACCATGCCATCGACTGATTTTTTCTGATTGTAAAAAATGAAATCGGCGTCAGAACGTACCCGGCCATCTTCCTTCAACAGAAAGACCGAGGCATCCAGATCAAAGGCAGCGCCATCGGTAGCGCGCATGCTCCAACCAAGTCCGACATTAACCGCTGTCAGACCGGGAGCTTCCTTGGTCAACGAGACGTTACCACCTTTTGTCAGTGAGATCGACATAGCTTTTTCCTTTCAGTCATTGGTTGTCATTTACTTATTGCCACCCGCCTTGGCAATCAGTGTGTTAAGGTTATCCCCCAAGGTTGGCCGTTCCTCACGATAGAACAGCCCCAAGGATGGTCTGTTGGTACGCGAGGCATGATGAAGGGCCGACATCCGATTGGTGACATCGTGATCCTCCGGCAGGTCGCGCACCTGCATGCCCAGGTTGACATAGGTCTTGCTGGTTTTGTCAAACGTGACGCATGGGCTGAGAATGTGCAGATAAGAAAAACCGCGATGTTGAATAGCCGCGGCGATCATCTGGCGCAGATGGTCCGGACGTCCAGCATAGGCCTGACCCACCCAGCTGGCCCCGTAGGAAAGTACCATCATCACCGGGTTGAGGGGCTCATCGGGGTTTTCGTACGGCGTGGTCGAGGTGCGAAACCCTTGTGCAGAAGTAGGAGAGGTCTGCCCCTTGGTCAAGCCGTAAATACCATTATCGAACAACAGGTAGGTGATATCGACGTTACGCTTGGCCGCATGGGGCAAGTGCCCGCCACCAATGGCAAAACCATCGCCGTCACCACCAATGGCAATAACGGTCAGCTTGTCCTGAGCCACCTTGACCCCAGTCGCCACCGGTAACACCCGACCATGCAGGGTATGAAAACCGTAGGTGTTGACAAAGAAGGGAAAACGCGAGGCACAGCCAATGCCAGACAGCACCACCGCTTCCTGATGCGGCACAGCCATAGCGTTCAGAGCCGCTGTCACGCCTTCGACAATGGAAAAATAGCCACACCCGGGACACCAAGTCGGCAAGGCACGCGAACGATAATCCAGTCGTCCGCTCAGCTTGACTTCCTGCAGTTTCTCATCGACATAAACCGGCTTTTCCATCGCAGTCATGCGTTACGCTCCTTACCAGCTGCCAGACGACGTATCTGATCCAGAATTTCCTCCACCGGCATCGGACCACTCGGTACCCGGCTCATACGCACCACCGGACGAGCCAACGTGCCCTGAACCAGATGGGCAAACTGGCCTTCGTAGTTGAGTTCAGGTACCAACACCACCTGACAATCCTCCATGAACTGCGCAATCGGTTCGACAGGCAAAGGAGAGAGCATCACCACCTTCATGGCGGCACAGCGAATTCCCTCCTGACGCGCCTTTAACATCGCCTCAAGGCACTCGCCGAAGGTAGAGCCCCACGACAGCAAGCCGACCTGGACCGGACCCTCATCGCCAAAACGCTTGCATTTGGTGAAATCGGGATAGTCGAGCGCTCCCTTCAACTTGTCGTGACGCTTGCGACTCATGCGCTCGTGGTTATCGCCCTGATCGTTGGGTCGTCCAAGCTCGTTATGTTCCAGACCGGTCACCACGTGCATGCAGCCAGCCTGACCAGGAATGGCACGTGGACTGACCCCATCATCGGTCATGGCAAAGCGCTGGTAAATCTCGCCCGCCTCCAGCACCCGGACCGAACGGTTGGCATCCAGATTAAAGGGGGGACCAGCATCGGATAACAACACCGTCTCGTAGCGGTTGGAGAGATAGAGATCCAATAGTACGATGACCGGCGTCTGGAAGCGCTCAGCCAGTTCGAAGGCCTTGCCAGCGCAACGATAACATCCCTCAACATTGGTGGGTGCAATGACGATGCGCTGGGCATCACCCGGGCTGCCATACAAAGCGGCATTGAGATCGGACTGTTCGGTCTTGGTGGGCATGCCAGTGGAAGGTCCACCGCGCTGCGATACAAACACGACACAGGGCACCTCGGTCATGGTGGCCAGACCGAGCATTTCCATCATCAGAGCCAGACCAGGACCCGAGGTAGCCGTCGCCGCCCGAGCACCGGCATAGCCGGCCCCAATGGCGGCGGCCATAGCTGAGATCTCGTCTTCGGTCTGCAGCAGCCGCTTACCACGCTTGGGCAGTTCAGTGGCCAACCGTTCCATGATCGACGTCGCCGGCGTGATCGGATAACCAAAAAAGGTAGCCAGACCAGCATCCAGACAACCCTGCACCACGGCAGCGTTGCCGCTCAACATGGCGATACGGCTGCTGCTATCACCAACGCCCCGTGACGGGCCATGAAAGGTGACATTGTCAAGCTGGAAAGAACTCTGCCCTGTGGTAACCCCCAGATCGAAGGCGGCCTGGTTGCGACTGACAACGGCCTGCCCCTGCTTGCCGAACTTCTTGCCAATGACCTGATGAAACGGGGCGACAGGCAGTTTGAACAGACCAGCAATGAATCCCAGAATGACCAGATTACGCGACCGGTTGCTGCCGGTGCTCTTTTCCGACAACTCACGGATCTGCAGGGCATAGGGAATCTGTCCCGGCCGGATATGGGCACTGAGGTGCTCCCCTTCCGCCACCTGGACCACTGGCTTGGACTCATAGATGACAGCACCATCGTCACGCACCTCATCCAGGTGGGGCATGGTGTGGCTATCGTCCAGCGATACCAGCACGTCGGAATGGCGCTTGAGTGAGTAGGCCTGCTCGGTGGTGATACGCAAACGGGCAATACACTTGCCAAAACCACGAATTTCAGGCGGATAAACATCAAAACAGATCACCCGGTAACCGGCCTGGGCCACGGCATTGCGCAGAATGTCTCCTGCGGCAATGGTACCATCCCCGGCAGAACCGCAGATGGCAATCTGAATGTCAGTGGCGGTCATATAACTGCTCCCCCTGGACCGATTAGAATCAATCACATTCCCAGAACGGTGAATCGATGTGGCCATGCTGATCCAGGCGCAACGACTCGTTCCAGGTTGATACAAACGGCTCACTGGCCCCCATCATGTTACCGGCTGCCACAATTCCCATGGCCCTGACGTTATGGTGTCCGTAGTAGAACCGGTAACGCTGCTCTTCCGGTGACCAGATCTGGCAGACATCGCCAGCGGCGTAGATATTAGGATCGCTGCTCTGCAGCGTGGTACTAACCAACACACCACGCTCGACATCGAGTCCGGAACTGATCATGAATTCGATGGCGGGCACCAGCCCCATAAACGACATCACCACATCGCCGTAAAGATCGCTACCATCGTGGAACAGCACCCGTCGGGCAGGCAACCCCGAGGCACCAACCTCAATGGCCCTGATCCCACCAGACTGATCACCACGAATGACCTCAATGCCCATGGCCTTGACAGCATCGCAGAACTGGCCGCGCTGCTCATCGGCGATCTGGTGCGGCCAGAAGGTCATTTCACCGCTGACCAGCCGCACCCGGTACCCTGCCGCAACCAGCGACCGGGCCAGATCAAGACCGATCATGTCCCCTCCCAGCATCACCACCGTACCGCCATCCGGCAAAACCCGTTTAGCGGCAATGGCCTGCTCGTAAGAGCCAAACCCCTGAATCAGGGCTCGGTAGTCGGCCAGCTCCTCGGGAAAATAACCACGAGCGCCAGAGGCGATCAGCAGTTTGTCGTAGTGGATCGATTCGTTATGTCCCAGCATGATCAACCGCTGGGCTGGATCGATACTGGTCACCCAGGTGGCACGACGCATGACGATCCTACGCTCACTGTAGTGGCTGGCGGGCCAAGCCAGAAAATCGCGCCAATCTTCCGATCCCAGGAAAATGCGCGGCAGCAGATAACGGTTGTAAAACAGCAGCTGATTGTTGGTGATGATGGTGATGCGGCTGTCGGGGCTGTTATCGCGCAACAGCTCGGCAGCGTGGTTCCCTGCCACACCACTACCAATGATGACATAATGCGGTGACGATAGTCTGCTCATGGCTCAGGCATCCACGGTAACAAGTTCATTGCGGGTGATGGAGATACAGGAGACCGGACAGACACGGTAACAGGCGCCACAACGGATGCATTCGTTGTTGTCAATCCAGATGGCTGCTACCTGATTCCATTCCCGGGTTTCCTTCAGGGCACCATAGCTGCCATCGCTCTGAATGTCGATATCACGGACCAGCTTGATGCAGTTGCGCGGCGCCACCTCAATACAGGCACGACAGTAAATACAGCGGTCAACGTTGATCTGGTAACGCAGGTTGCACAGATAACAGCGCTTGGCCTCTTCAACGGCCAGATCGTGATTGAAGCCCGTCTCAACCTCACAGGTAGCTGGTTTAAGCCGCTTGGTCAGAGGCACCGTCGGCATGTGCTGACGGACAATGAAATCGGATGAACGCTCACGCAACGGCTGCGCCACTGGTTCGATACGCACCTGCTGGGAACGGGTACGTCCCACCAGCCAGTGGTCGATCTGGGCCGCTATGTAACGGCCATGTCCGATAGCCGCCACTGCCGTAGCAGGACCATTGACGTAGTCCCCAGCGGCAAACAGGCCGTGGACCGAGGTCATGCCATTGTTGCCAATACGCACCAGCTGGTTGCGATTCAGTTCTACCCGGACATCAAGAAAGTCGTTGACGGTCTGCTGGCCGATGGCAGCGATGACGGTATCGTAGGACTCGGTAAACTCCGAACCGTCAATAGCCAACGGCTGACGACGACCATTAGGGAACCAGCCCCCCAAGCGATTCTGAACGAACTCGACACCGGTCAGTCGCCCATGTTCATCGACCTGCAAGGCCACTGCGGTACGCAGACCCTTGATGCGGATCCCCTCGCGCTTGGCCTCGAACAGCTCCTCAGCGGTGACCGGTGAATCGTCCTCGGTGGTACGAATGTGGATAGTGACCTCAGCACCGAGACGGCGCGCCATGCGGGCACAGTCCAGAGCGGTAAAACCGTCTCCGATAATGGCCACCCGATGGCCAACCCTCTTGTTTTCGCCACGGTGAATGTCGAGCAGAAAATCGAGCCCATACTCAGCATCCTGGATGGTCCGCACCGGATCGTCATCCTGTGGCGAGAAGCCACGCAGCGGCAACCGGATCGGCGCCATGCAGCCGGTGCTGAGCAACACGGCGTCAAATTCCGCCAGCAGGACCGACATGCGTACATCACCTTTTTTGGTGCCGATGGCCACCCCGGTACGCAGGGAAACCCCGAGACGCAGGGCATTGTGCAGCTCGACATCGAGAATGTTGCGTGGCAGGCGGAACTCAGGGATACCGTAGCGCAGCATGCCTCCTGGCTTCTCTTCCCGCTCGAAGATGACCACATCGTGCCCCAGCAACGACAGGTCATGAGCAGCGGCAATGCCGGCCGGACCGGCACCGATGACCGCTACCCGCTTACCGGTAGGAGCGTAAAGCCGCTCGGTGATGCGATGACCTACATCTTTAAAGTCAGCTGCTGCCCGTTTGAGATGGCAGATCGCCACCGGATCACCGTTGCCAGCCCAGCCGTGACGACAGGCACTCTCACAGGGACGCGAACAGATGCGCCCCAGTACGCCAGGCAGGACATTGGCCTCACGGTTGATCTCATAGGAGCGGCCGTGCTGACCTTCAGAAATCATGCGGATGTAGGCTGGTACGTTGGTTCCAGCCGGACAAGCTGTTTGGCAGGGTACATTCTGACGCACCCAGCCGATGTCGCGCGGGTCGTCCGACATATAGCTGGTAGAGGCAACCATTGGTTTTGCTGTCTCCTGACCGGTAAAATCTGTAAAAGGAACTCTCAAGGAAGGATAGGTTGAGAGTGTAACCCGAAGCGATGACCGTTGTCCAGATCAATTAACAACCAATTAGATTATTTTTCACTGACATGGTCTTGAACAAACAGCCAGTGCGTTGGATCCGATAACTCCTGGCGAAAGACATAGCCCCCTTCGGTAAATTGCTGCAGCGATTCCGGCTCGGTCAGCCGGTTGGTGATCATGAACCGGGCCATCGCTCCCCGAGCGCGCTTGGCCAGCAAGCCAATCACCTGCATTCTGCCCTGACGTTGCTCCTTGAACACCGGCGTCACCATCGGAACCTCTTTCACCACCCTTGTATATTCCTCCGAAGCCAGGTTGATGACGGTCCGATGTCCGGCCAAAGCCGTTATGTGCTCTGACAGGCGCTTACCCCAGAAGGCATAGAGATCCTTGCCCCGCGTGTTGGCTAGACGGGTCGCCATTTCCAGCCGATAGGGCTGAATAAGATCCAGGGGGCGCAGCACACCGTAAAGACCAGAGAGAATACGCAGGGATTGCTGGGCGGTATCCCAGTCTCCCCCACCCCACGAATCAACATCCAGACCCTGGTAGGTATCGCCCCGGTACATCAGCGCAGCACATTGGGCAGCCGGAGCAACCGGATCGGCCGAGAAGGCCCTGAAACGCTCGCTGTTGAGCCGCGCCAGAGCCGGACTGATGTGCAGCAAGGCCGCCAGTTCTGCCTCGCTCAGCTGTTTTAGCTGATGCACCAGCTGGAGCGCATCGGCGCCAAAATCGGGCTGAGTGCCGGCAAGACCAAGGAGGGATGGAGAGGTGTCCAGCGTCTTGGCTGGGGAAATCAAGGCCAGCATAGGGTCCTCCTACTGAATTCAAAACGGCCAGATCAAAGGGGTTAAGGCCAGGGTTACCCCGGCCACCAGCAAGGATAGTGGCCAACCAAAGCGGATATAATCTGAAAAGCGGTATCCCCCCGGTTGCTGCACCATGAGATTGGTCTGGTAGCCTATGGGCGTTGCAAAAGACGCCGATGATGCCACCAGGACGACAACCGCGAAAGGCATGACCGAGACCTGCAGATCCCTGGCAGTAGCCAGAGCGATTGGAAACATCAGCGCAGCGGTGGCGTTGTTGGTGACAATCTGGGTCAACAGGGCGGTGACTAGGTAGATCATCGCCAGGGAAAGCAGCGCATTCTCCCGGGTCAAAACGATCAGGGCACTGGCCATGGATTGGGCAGCCCCGGTAGCCTCCAGAGCCGTTCCGAGTGCAAAAGAGATGGCAATCACCAGCAACACCGGCCATTCCACCGCACGCCATGCCGTTGTCACACTGACACAACGGGTAATTAGCATCAACCCAGCTGCTATCCATGCCGATCTCAGAGTGGAGACATGGCCAACGGTCGCCAACAGAACAAAACCAAGCAGAATCGCCAGGGACAACGACGTACGCCAGGAACGGGTCGATTCGAGACGATCGTCCGAGAACGTGCAAGCTACGACACGATCTGGAAGTCTGTCGTTGCTCCAGTGAATGGTATACAGCAGGACGGTGATGGTCACCGGAACTCCCATCCAACCCAGCTCCCAGAAGGAAAACCCTGGCAACCCCGCCTTATCACGCAGCAGTGCGTGAACGATCAGATTGGTACTGGATCCAATCAACGTGCAGAGCCCCGATGCCGTGGTCAGAAAGGCGAGCGGAATCATGAGCTGAGACAAGGGGATCTGATACCGTCTGGCCCATGCGCTGATCGCCGGTGTAAACATGGCTACCACAGGGGTATTGTTGACAAAGGGTGAAATGGTCACCACAGGCAGGGTCATGCGCCATTGGGCGTGGCGTATGGAACGGGGTACACCCAGGATGGTATCGACCATCCAGCCAATCGCTCCCGTCTGCTGTAGTCCAGCGACAACAACATAGAGCACGCCTACTGTGATCATGCCTTCGTTGACAAAACCAGCCAAGGCTTGATGAGGCGTGATCAGGCCTGCCGCCAACAACACCACTACCCCGGCTGACAGCACGATACTGGCTGAAAAACGGTTGGTGGCCAATAGCAGCACACAGGACACAATCACCGCAACGGCCGACCAGGCTTCCGATGTCATCAGCTTAATCCAACACCGAATGGCTAGTGCCGATCCACGACCTGGGACTGATGGGACAGGCTGTGCTGTTGCGACAGGCACTGTTGCCATAGGTCCGGTTGTGTCACGGCAGGCCAACACTGCCCGCTGACGCAAAGTGCCGCCCCAGGTCGATCGAGCCGGCCACGTAGATGTGGAGGAAGTTGCTGCGGCTCTGCCGCCTGAATTACCACTGGATCAGGTAGATAATGCCTCCCTGTGACAGCCGCCAAACGATGATCGGCATCACCGGCGATCACCACCTCGGCCGCTCCGTGCCAGAGCAGATCGGTCGCCAGGGCCAGCTGCCCATGACCGCCATGGCTGCGAGCCAGTATCGGTTTGAACCAGGCCAGATGTCTGGCGGCCTGATCGCGGTAGCTGTTGTTACCCGTGGCCAGTGCAAGCCGAATCAGCCCGGCCAGGGCCATGCCGTTACCAGATGGGATGGAGGCATCAAAATGATTTTTGGGGCGCACGATAACATCCTGCTGATCGACCGGTGTGGAAAAAAAGCCGCCATCCGGATCAGCAAAACGCTCCAGCAGGGTCTGGGCAATCGGCTCGGCCCACGACAGCCAAGGACCCTGGGGCAACCAAGCCGCTGCTTCCAGCAGAGCATCGAGCAGAAAGGCATGGTCTTCCAAAAAAGCTGGCGTATGACGCTGGCCATCACGCCAGACCCCATACCAGCGCCCCTGCTCATCACGCAACTGCTGACCCAGAAACCGTAACGCCCGTTCGGCCATGGCGAAGGCCGTTTTATCCCACTCAAGTGCCGCATGACGCAGCAATCCCTTGATCATCAGGGCATTCCAGCCGGTCAACAGCTTGTCATCGCGCCCGGGCGCCACGCGCTGCTGCCGGATGGTCAATAGCCGTTGTGCCAGTTGATCGCGTTGGGTCAGACCTTGAGCACCGAAGCGGGCCATAATGTCGGAGCGGGTCATAGCGCGCGTCGGGATGGAATGGCCCTCGAAGTTACCGGCCGCCGTAATACCC
>JADGCH010000034.1:6843-26836 GCA_015229115.1 Magnetococcales bacterium | reverse complement strand
GTGAAAGAATAACAGCTCCTCAAACAGGCCTAAACCCTGGGGAGAAATGGACGCTTACGTAAATTCTCCTCTCAAACCTATTAAGAAAACAACAAAGCATAGGACCTATTTTTCAGGTTACGGCAAAATGCCAACCACGGTAACCTTATCGTCCAAAATCCAGATCAGTATCACGTCTATCTGTGTCCTGTTTGCAACAAAGTCCATAGGACAATGGCCACAAAGCCAAAATTAGGTCCCTATCTGAACGACGCAGATGTGTCCTTCATACAACAGTGGTGCCAAAATACATCATTTCCAGATCATGTCAACAGAAAATATTTCTGATCATTGCATGTATACAGCTGTAATACGTTCAGGGAAGGGTCAACAGGACCGGTGCCGATGGTATCGAATTGTTCTGCAACAATTCGATGGTTGAATGAACGGAGAAAGGGTCGCTGGAATGGTCGATGGTTGCCATGGTCGATAACACCCGACCCAGGGCCACGGACGACCGCTTGTTGGAGTCACTCCAGGAAAAATTTGCCTCACTCAAACGAACGACCTTGGGCAGTGTCAATTGCATGTCGACAGTCTTGTTGCCATCCAGATCAATCTGGAGCTGGTTTTTGGCTGTGACCATACGGGCTTCCGAACGACGGCTGCCGCTAAAGGCCGCACTGCCCAGATAGGCAAATTGTCCCACCTGCATGTCCTTGAATACCAGCAGGTCGTTGGTTCCAAAGTTGTTGAGGGTATCGTTGGAGCGGTTGTTTAGTGTAAAAACAATCGTCTCCTGACTAGATGACAGGGTAATGGTATCACTGGCCGATGAGCCGATAATCTTTTCAACGCCGGTAACGAGCAGTTTGCTGGCAGCCATCAGAGTTAGTGTATCGCTGCCGCTGCTACCCAGCACGGTCTCGATGGCCTTGGTGGCCAGATGGCCAGCGGTCAGTAGTACCACCCGATCGGTGGCAGTGCTGGTTCCGGTAACACTCTCGACATCGCTGACGGCAACCTGACCGGCAGAGAGCAGGGTCAGACTATCGGTTCCGGTTGATCCTAACACCGTTTCAACGCCGGAAGTGGTGACCGAGGCAGCGAGATCAAGGCGGATGGCATCCACAGCGGAAGATCCGACAATTTTCTCGATGGCTACTACGGTTAGGGGCGTACCGCTGCTCATCAGCGTGACGGTGTCGCTTTTGCTGCTACCGACCACGGAACGGCCTGTTATGGCAGGAGCATTGTTGAGCCGGTAACGGATGCCCATGGCTTCGGCCGTGGTCACCACAATGGTAAGCGGATCCGATGTGGTCTGGATGACACCGTTGTCGTCGCTCTGTCGGCTCCGGATCGAATGGGTGCCGATGGTCAGGGCGATGTCGCTACGCCAGCTGCTGCTGGCTAGCATGGTGGTCGTCAGTTCTTCACCAGTATCCATGACGCCATTGCCATTCTGGTCATCGAACAGCCATAAGGGTGCTTTGATACGACCACCGCTACCGCTGATGGTCAGCCCGCTGGTCTGGGAGGTAATATGGTCGCTGCTGGAAGGACCATTGTCGTCAACGGTGGCCAGATCAAGTAGGGGTGCATCGAAACCGGTCAGGATATCGGCCAGTTTGACTTGCAGGTTGCTGCGATTGACCAGCTCCTGATTGTTGGAAGGGGTTGATACCTGGATCTGTGTTAGGATGGCATCGCCACCACTGTAGCCATCAGTCAGCAGTTGACCAACCACGGTTGACAGCAGCGAGGCAGCCACAGCTTGGGTGGTCAGATTGAACTGACGGTCCAGGGTCGGAAAACTGAGCACCAGTTGACGACCATCACCGGCTAGGCTGGCGCGAAATAGTTCGTTGTTGCCTTGCGACAGGCGGATGGCTGACAACGGCAGAGTCTCCGGGGCATCGAACACCGTTTCCAGATCGGCAACGGTATTGGGCAGGGAACCGGACAGCGTTAGCGTGTAACCGCCAGTTGTCAGTACAATCTGGTTGGTCGAGAAGCTTATCTGTCCCAGCAGTGTGCCGCCGGTCAGAGTGCCATTGCTGAAGCTGCCACCGCGGTAGAGACGGGCACTATCGATGCGTCCGGTCATAAAGGCGATGGAGAGATTGCTGCCGTTGATGATCAGGCTATACAGCTCACCGCCAGACGGGTTGCTCTGCAGCACAATCTGGGTTTTGGACAACTGCTTGAAGACAATCCTGCTGGTAATCTGATCAACAGCCGTTACCAGCTGGTTCCATGAGGTTTGTACTTGGCTATCCAGCTGGTTCAGATAGCGGCGTACCGCTGACAGGGAGTCATTCAATAGGTCGTCCATGGTTGTCCTCCTTACAAGGAATGGGCTATGCAGGAGAATGGTTCTTGAGCCAATCTGCCGTGGTGATAGAAACCTTCATATCGCTATCGACAGGAGGGCTGTGTTTTGCCAAGAGCTTGGAGGCCATGTTAGCTCCAAGAATTGCTGGTAAGACATCTCGTGCATGTCTCATTCGTGCGAAATCCTCTTGAGTTAGCTCTCGTACTTCTCCTTCATCATCTGTTAGTGGTAAGTGGTTTGCCATATCTACGTGCCTCCCGAGAATTAGCTTTACGAAAACTGATAACCCGAATGCCACTGTCTTCTGGGGTAAAACATAGGACATGCAGACGTCGATCCAAATAGCCTATCGCTATCAACCTCTGTTCCGGATAAATATACCGGGTATCTTCGACAACATGTGCATCCCACCACTGAAAGTCGACAGCTCGATCAAAAGGGAGCTGGCGCTCGCTCGCATTCCAGAGGCTTTTGATTGGGTCATAGGTGATCTTCATCAGTCCCGATTGTAGTGATGTCTACCGATAGATGCAATATTCAGAAGCGATAACCAATACCACCTTCGAGCGAGAGGTTGAGATAGTGATGATCGATGAACAGTTTGCCGGGTACATACAGCAGGCGTGTCTGCAACAACAGCGACAGACGATCGTTGAGATCGATGGTGACGCCACCCAGACCTTGCAACGCCGGGATGATGGATGCCGTTCGTTGCTGGTCGCGCACGCTACCGAATACGTCATTGTTAAGATGGTAGTTAAGTTCAGCGCGACCGTAACCAGCACCAAGTCCACCGCCCAGAAAGGGGTGCAGACGCGCATCGGAACGATCGCGCCACACCAGATTGGCCAGTAGCAAATCAGCCTGTGCCGACAGGTTGGCTTGGCCTGTGACCGGATCGGTCACGATGTCAAGGCCGTTTGGCAACACCAGATCAGCGCGGGAACGGTTGCTCAGATGTAGATATTCCAGTCCCACGCTCAGGTTGGCATGGCCCCACAAGCCATCATGCCAGCCGGCCACTCGGGCCGTATACCCGGCACCCCCGATGAAGGAACGCAATTGCAACTGGCCACCGCCCAGATCGAAGCGACCATCGTGGCGACCATGACCATATCCTACCCCCAGTTCCAGACGCCAGGGACGATCTTCCGGTGGTGAGGATAGAGACGATGACGGCAACGCGCGGGCACGATCGACAGGTTGTGTAACCGAGGCAGCCGCCAGCAGCGGCATCAGCTGCTGTTGCAGACAGGCTGCCCGATTACTGTGAGACAGAGATCCGCACGCCTGCTGAATGGTGGCGACGGTCTCAGGACGTGCGATGCTGATGCCCTGCACCATACCCTCCCAGCAGGCCAATTGCTCAGCCGTGCTGGTTTGGTTAGGGCAACCAGCCATGGCATGGCCGCTGTAGCAGCAGGCCATAGCTAGAGTAATGACCAGCAGAGCGGTCCGAAGCACTTTAGAAAGCGTACCGGACATTCAGCAGGCCACCATACTCACGCTGGTTTTCCCGTGCGGCAATCGTCGACAGCTGCACCTCTCCCGACCAGTTGCCACTGGAGACAAAACGTGACCCAGCCGCAAAACGGAGTCCGGTGCGGTCGTGATCGATACCGACAATTTTCTCATAAGAGACATCATGCTCCAGGGTTACACCCAGGTAAGGTTCGAACAGGCTACCCGAATCGGTATTAAACAGATGACTGACCTCTCCCTTGACCACCGCCTGTCCCAGCTTGGAACTATCGGTGTTGGTCATCTTGATGCTGGTGGCACTGGCCTGATAGCCGATACGGCCGCTGAGCATCCAGTCGTTGCCCATTGGGTAATAACCGTTCAGACCAGCCGCTCCCATCCACTGATGGCCATCGGGGTTGTTGTTCTCGGTGCCGTCAATCCAGGAGTAGCCGACCAGTACATCAGCGCCAAAATTATCATTGAATTGATAACCGGCATAGGGAGTTACCGTGTAGATATTATAGCCGCTTTTCTGGTTGAACATGCGGATGCTGACATCGTTGTAGGCCAGCGTCACGCCGGTAACGAGGTTGGGCATGAACTTGTAGTCGTAACCACCGACAGCAAAACCAACGTTGTTCTTCTGAACACCATTGTTCAAATTCTCAAAGGTGGTGTCCTTGGTTCTGGTGTAGGACATGTTCAACCAGATACCGTTGGAAAAGTCATAGTTACCGGTCGGTCGGTCACCAGCAGACAATCCCGAAGCTGAATCGACACTGGGTAGCTGCAACTGGCTGACTTTTTGATCGGAGTCAGACTTGATGCGCTTGTGCATCAGTGTTGGATGCAACACCGACTGTACCCGTGACGACACCGTATTGATGATCTGGGTGGTCTGCACGTTGGCCATATGCTGAACGGCATTCTTAACCGCTTGCTGCTCAATGGTGTCGCTGCCCCACAGAACCATCAGTTTTGAACTCATGCAGCTGTTCCAGGGCGAGGAGGGCTGCAGATTGGCTGCCACAGCGTTATCATCCTGCAATGAACCACTCCAGGAGGATTCGCACGACTTGGCCGCCTGGAACAGCTGCGGTGCAACACCACCCAGGTAGGCGTTGATATAGGCATCCGGGATGCCTTTGCTGTTCAGGTAGGAACGGGCCTTGTCAACGTTGTTGACGATAGCAGAACCGTCAGCAATCAATTGGCTATAGGAACTATACTTACCTCCATTTTGTGACAGGCCTAATAGGCTATGGAGTGTACCGGTGTTGATGTACAGGGGATCGTTGAAGTTACGATCGTTGCCATCAATGAGTGCGAAGGGAATACCCGTAGTGGCGGCCATACATTGTCCCCAGGGATCGGAGCCGGAGAGCAGTTTCGATCCCGCTTCCTGAAATGAGAAACCGCCGCTCCATTGCGAGGCGCAACGACTGACCATGGTGGTCAGAGCCGGCAGGGCGATACGGGTAGCGGCGTAGGTTTCTGTGTTGGTGTTAATCCCTTGAGACGAGAGGTAGGAATTGAAGCTGCTGGGATTGGCGTTGATATGTTGTAGCTTCGATACCAGCTCCTGATAGGTGGCTGGTTCTCCTCCCATGAATTCAATCAGGGACAGCATATCTGACGAATAGGCCTGGGCCGGAGTGACTTGACCAAAGGCTGCGGTAAACAGGGCAGCGCCAGCCAACAAGCTGATTTTACAGGATTTATTCATATTCAATAATCCTTATGGTAACTCTAACAGTGAGCGGTATGGCAAGAAAGACACAGTTCTAGTCTTCCTGAATATACCTTTGTAATACAAAATCAACTGAGTCCATCGATAACTCAATTGTTGCAAAAAAACAGCAACTGTTGTACCAAGGCAACAACTGATTGTCAATCAAAAAAATTAAGAGTATTTTCTGAACCAGTATAGGACGTTAGCATGTCCGAAGCTTCCTTGTATCTGGTCCGTTTGTATGGCACACTGCGTCATCCTTGGTGATCTCCGTGGACCTAACATCGGCATGCATTCAAGAACAACAAGAACGGTATGAAAGAAACCTTAAAAAATATTCAGCGCCGGCTGGCTAAAAATTCGTATTCATCTCCGGAACAGGTCTGCTTTTCGCTGGTGGTAGCGTTACTCAGTGAGATGGGGTGGGATCCCTGGAATCCGGAAGAGATCCGTATTGCCATGGAAACAACTGCTGAGGCAGCGGTGCCTGTCATCGCCCTGGCCGTTCCACCAGACAACGTCACCAAGTGTGCCATTGAGGTTCGTCGTCCCGGTTCCCTGGGTAAGGACAGTCTGCCCACGGCACGACCGCCAGCCCGTGTTTACGCCCTGACCGATGGGCGGGTCTGGCGCTTCTACTTTCAGGATGCGGACAAATCGGCGCCGGACCAGTGTGTCAAGGTGTTTGATCTGTTGCAGCAGCAGGATCTGGCTGATATCGAAAACAACTTCCGTCTGTTTCTGTCGCGGGATAGTGTCCAGCAGGGGACTACCATTGCCCGTTTTGAGCGCAAGGCAACAGCTTCCCTGAATCGCAAGCTGGAACCGCTGCGTAAAGCCTTGCCAAGGGCGCGGCAACTGGCTGCGGCGCCGCCTAATCCACCGTTGGAGAAGGTGTTGGCCGCCATGATGACCAAGGCCGGTTTTATCGTCACCATGGATGATATTAGCCAGTTTTTGCAGATGGTGGCCGAAGAGGAACAGGCCACCCAAGCCGTTATCTCCGTTTCGTCGGTGACCCAGTTTGAGAAGAAGGAGTGGGTTGAACCGATCACGGGTATGGAGTTTCTGTTGGTACCGGGAGGAACCTTCATCATGGGCAGTCCCGATGACGAAATGGGACGATTGCCGAACGAGGGGCCAATGCATGCGGTGACGCTGGATCCGTTCTGGCTAGCCAAAAATCCGGTCACCGTCAAGCAGTGGCGGCGCATCATGGAGGGGGGAGGGCGTACCGCCGTGGCACACAAAATGACGCCAGAGGAGCAGCAGAAGGCAGCAACCATGGCAGCTCAGGAGGATTATCCGGTTGAGCAGATTTTGTGGGATCAGGCCCAGGAGTTCATCAAAAAACTTGGTTTGATGGCTGGGGCCAGTGCCCGTTTGCGCCTTCCTACCGAGGCTGAATGGGAATATGCTGCCCGGGCTGGCACCACCGGCAAGTTTCCGGGGGATGGAGAGGGTGGCAAGCTGGATGATTATGCTTGGTATTCGACCAATTCTGGCGGCAAGCTGCAGAAGATCACCCTGAAAAAGGCCAACGCCTGGGGGGTTCATGACATTCTCGGTAACGTTTGGGAGTGGGTTGCTGATCGTTATGCTCCCTACACAACCTCTGCTGTGTCCAATCCGAAGGGGGCCACCACCGGTGGTGAACATATTCGTCGCGGTGGCAGCTACCGCAGCAACAACAAGGCCTGTCGTTTTGCTCGTCGCAACCATATTGCTGTCGATGAACTGGAATTGCAAAACAGTGGTGGCGTGGGGTTCAGGTTAGCCCGAGATGCCTGATGACGACGCATGAAAAAAATTAATTTTATTGTTATTATTGCTATTTCTCTGATCACTGTCAGTTTGTGGGCCTGGTTTAATCAGCCCATTGAAGAGCCGCTCTGGCCCAACAAGGTGGTCGGTTTCTCGTTCTCGCCTTACCGGGTCGATCAGGACCCGGCCCGCGACATCCACCCAACGGTCGAACAGATCGACGAGGATCTGCAGCGACTGGCCGGCAAGACCCATTCCATACGCAGCTATACCGTTCGGGGCGCGCAGGCCGAGATTCCTCGGTTGGCGGCCAAACATGGCCTTAATGTCGCTGTTGGGGCTTGGCTTGATAAAGACCGTGAGCGTAACGACGCCGAGATCAGCCGTCTGATTAAGACAGTTGATGATCACTGGCGCAATGTGGTGCGTCTTATGGTTGGTAACGAAACCCTGCTGCATGGCCTGCTGACGCCAGACGAGCTGATCGGTCATCTGGATGCGGTGCGCAAGCGTACCAGAATACCGGTCAGCACGGCCGAACCATGGCACATCTGGATGGCTCATCCGGAGTTGGTGGAGCATGTCGATTACTTGGCCGTCCATCTGCTACCCTATTGGGAAGGCATCCATGTCGACCAGGCGGTCGACTATGTCATGGCGCGTTATCGCGATTTGCAACGGGCCTATCCCAACAAGAAAATCGTCATCGGTGAGGTCGGCTGGCCCAGTGTTGGCCGTACCCGGCGCCAGGCTGAAGCCAGTGTGCTGGCTGAGGCTACTTTCCTGCGCCGGTTTCTACAGCAGGCGACGCAGGAAAAACTGGTCTACTACATCATGGAGGCCTATGACCAACCTTGGAAAAGTGAGACTTCCGAACGGGGAGTAGGGGCTTACTGGGGCGTTTACGATGGTCAGCGGCAACCGAAGTTCCCCTTCGATACACCGATTGTCAGTATTCCAGCCTGGACCATCCTGGCCGCTGCCTCAATGGTGGTTGGCTTGGTGGTGGTGTCGTTGTTGCTGATTGACAGTGGCACACTGCGTATCCGCGCTCGTGGCTTTCTGGCTGCCATTGCTTATGCCGTCTCTTCGTTGGCGGTATGGGTGGTGTACGATTTCAGCCAGCAATATCTTTCCATGGTGACCATTTCAGTGGGGATGATACTGGCTGCCGGCATGGTCGGCGTGCTGCTGGTGCTCTTTGCCGAGGCCCATGAATGGGCCGAAGCCGTGTGGGTCAGTGCACGTCGACGTGCTTTCAAACCGCCCGTCATGACGGATGATCAGCTACCGATGGTCTCCATACACGTTCCAGCCTATAACGAGCCACCTGACATGATGGCCGAAACCTTGAACGCGTTAGCCAAGCTCGATTATCCCCGTTTCGAGGTGCTGGTCATCGATAACAACACCAAAGATCCCGCCGTTTGGCAGCCACTGGAGCAGCATTGCCGTCGACTGGGCGCGCGATTCCGCTTCTTTCATGTCGACCCGCTGGCTGGCTTCAAGGCCGGTGCCCTCAATTTTGCCATGCGCCATACCGATCCACAGGCGGAGGTGATTGCTGTCATCGATAGCGATTATGTCGTTGATAGCCACTGGTTGCGCCATTTGGTACCTCATTTCCAGAAGGCTGATATTGCCATTGTTCAAGCGCCGCAGGACTACCGTGACAGCGATGAAAGCCTGTTCAAATCGATGTGCTATGCCGAATACCGGGGCTTCTTCTATATTGGCATGATCACACGGAATGAGCGCAACGCCATCATCCAGCATGGCACCATGACCATGGTACGACGATCCATCCTGGAGCAGGTCCATGGCTGGGCCGAGTGGTGCATTACTGAAGATGCCGAGTTGGGGCTGCGTATCTTCGAACGGGGCTATGAGGCGGTCTATATTCCAGAGAGTTATGGCCGTGGTGTCATGCCAGACACGTTTGTTGATTATAAGAAGCAGCGCTTTCGCTGGGCCTACGGTTCGGTACAAATTCTGAGAAAGCATATCGGTGCCATGCTGGCCATGACGCCGTCGAAGCTGAACTGGGGCCAGCGTTATCATTTCATCGCCGGCTGGTTACCCTGGTTTGCCGATGGATTTAATCTGCTGTTCAATCTGTTTGCACTGGTCTGGTCGACGCTGATGATCTGGCTACCGCATCGTATCGATCCGCCGTCCATGATCTTCTGTGCCTTGCCGCTGCTGTTGTTCGGATTCAAGCTGCTGAAGCATTTCTATCTGTATCGTACCAGCGTCAAGGTGCGGATCAGCCAAGCCATCACGGCGGCCCTGGCCGGGTTGGCACTTTCCCACACCATTGCCCTGGCCATGCTCAGTGGTTTGGTCACCAGCGGTATGCCCTTTTTCCGCACACCCAAGAAGGCCTCAGGTCACCTTATGTTACGGGCTATGGCGGCAGCACGGGAGGAGCTGGTTATTCTGGTGACGTTCTTACTGGCCATCCATGGTATCATGGCAACGGTTGGTACCGATTTTAACGATATCCGGATCTGGGTCACGGTGTTAATGGTGCAGGCCCTGCCTTATGCGGTCACGCTGCTGGTGGCAGCCATGAGTGGTTTGCCACAACGGGGGGTGCCACAACGGCAGGAGGCGGTCTAACAGGATGGTTAAAGGACGACGTATGAGATACATTGGGTTGTTAACGTTGTTATTACTGGCGGGTTGTTCCGGTCATTTTCGCTTACCCTGGGAAACGGATCCCTTCGATCCGAGCCGGATTGTCACGCGTGAACCGCTGGAAATTCCTCCTGATCTCGATCGGTTGCCCGTTCCTGGTATAACGGAGGAGGATCCGGATCGTGCTGTCGTGCGTGCCCGTGACATCGGCAGTACCACGGCAGGACAGATCCTGTTCGGGGCGCCCAAACCGGCTCCAGTCCTTACCGCTCCCGTAACGGACAATAATCTGGGTGGACGTGATCTGGCGACCGATGACAGGCCCTTGCCAAAGACCAAGCCTGCTAAAATGGGCAGGTCTGGCAACGGCAGGAAAGTGTTACCGTAAATGGCCATGCGGCTGTTGACAGCAATCCTGCTGATCGGTATGACCCTTGGGGCCCCAGTCATAGGCCATGGTCAGGACTGGATCGACACGCGACTGGCCAACGGTTTGCGTCTGATCGCTGTGCGCGACAGCCGCGCACCTCTGGTGGTATCGCAGCTGTGGTATCGGGTTGGGTCGGCTGACGAAAGCGAGGGTAAGAGCGGTTTGGCGCATATGCTGGAGCATATGATGTTCAAGGGGACAGCGACCACGCCCAAGGGCCTGTTCAGCAGGACGGTAGCCCGTCATGGCGGGCAGGATAACGCTGCTACCTCGCATGATTACACGGTCTACTACGAAAAAATCCGTTCCAGTCATCTCGATCTGGTGCTGGGGCTGGAGGCTGACCGCATGCAGCATTTGCTGCTGGATGAGCAGGAATTCAAGGCTGAAAACAGTGTGGTCATGGAGGAACGTCTGGAACGTACCGACAGTGACCCGACGGCCCGTTTTCTGGAGCGATTCAACCAGATGGCCCTGCAGCCTCATCCTTATGGTCGTCCCATCATTGGTTGGTCGGATGACATTGTCCGTCATACCAAAACCGATCTGCAGCAGTGGTACCAGCGTTATTACCGTCCTGACAACGCCCTGTTGCTGCTGGTCGGCGAGATGGATCTGGGCCAGATTGTGGCGCAGGTGGAGAAGCACTTTGCGGCTATTCCTGCTTCCGCCGGTTCGGTCCATGAGCCCGACAGGCCACGATGGCTTCCCCACGGACCACGGGACGCCCTGCCCCATCAGCGCAGACGGATGGAGCAGGTGGATCCGGCTGCCAAGCTGCCGCTGTTCCACGCCGCCTTTCTGTCTCCGACGCTGATTACAGCGCGCAGCGAGAGCGGTGCCACGCATGATCTGACTCCGGAAGCGCTTGACCTGTTGACCCTGTTGTTGGGAGACGGCCTTTCCAGCCGGCTCTACCAGCGTCTGGTGGTGGAAGAACGTCTGGCTGTTGCTGTCGATGCCAGTTACGATGATCTTGCTTATGATCAGGATCTGTGGGCTGTTTCGATTGTTCCCGTCAACAACCAGGCTATGGATCGTATCGAGGCTCTTTTTTTTGAGGAACTGCAGCGGCTGATCGATCAGCCTGTTGGTGAACAGGAGCTGCGCAAGGTCAAGAATCGTCTGCAGGCCAACCATATCTACCGTCGTGATTCGCTGTCACGCTGGGCCTGGATGATTGGTCACGCCGCTATCAACGGCCTTAACTGGCAGCAGCTGGCATGGTCCCACCCGGACCGGATCGAAAAGGTATCGGCTGACCAGTTGCAACAAACGGTCCGGCGCTATCTGCAGCCCGCTCTGGCCATCATCGGACGATTGTCAACATCGTAGGAGAGTCTGTTGTCTCAACCCGCGCAATCCCCGTTTGCTTCAGCACCCCTGTTATCGGCAACACGGCTGTTGTTACTTCTTCTGTGTGCTTCAGCGGCTGGATGGTGGAGCTGGCATAATGTTGCCGCCTTGTTGCAGTCGGCCCAGATGCCTTCTTTCCTGGCCTTGCCGCTCAAATATCAGCCTGATGCACCGATGTTGCTGTTGCTGGTGTCGTTTATTTCCGGCAGTCTGGTGTTTTTCTTGTTGGGTTATCTGTTGCCCGCTCTGGTAGGTGGTTTGCGGCTGTTTCTGGTCGCATGGGATCTGCGTCGGGCGGTGCGAGCCGGCTGGCCGGGCAATCCGGGTTCAGGACCGGTCGAGCGTTCCTGGTGGTACGATCCCCTTTTTACCAGGCTGTGGCATGAATTTGCTGCCTCGTTACAGTGTCACCGTCAGCCAGGTCACTGGCCGGGAGAGGAGCGGTTGGTCTATCGTAGCACAGTGGCTTCCGAAAACTGTTTTAATACCGTCCTGTTGGTCGATATTCCCATGCGGGTGGAATTTTTCCGCCATTTACCCGGTCTGTTGACAGGGGCGGGTATCGTCAGCACCTTTATTGGTATTCTGTTTGGGCTGTCGCAGTTCAATCCAACCACAGAGCCGGGTCAGATTGCCATTCAGCTTGAACAGTTGTTTACCGGAGTGGCTACCGCTTTTGTAGCCTCTTTTTTAGCCATTGTCACCGCTATGGCCGTGACACTGACTGAAAAGTGGTTGTTGCACTGGCGTTATGCCCAAATCGGTTTTCTGCACCGGTTCATCGATTTTCTGTTTCCTCCCGTGACCGATTCGGAGCCAACGGCGGCCCTGACGCGCCAAAATGCCCACAGTGAGGCCATGGTGCAGGAGCTTAACCGCCTGACGACCGTGTTGCAGCAGCAGTGGGGCCACAGCGTCGAGGCCATGGGCAGCAGATTTCACGAGGGTATACGCGATGCCCTGCTGGAACCCTTGCGTATCATCTCGCAGTCGATACGTCTGGTGGTCACTCAACGCCAGGAAGAGCAGCCATCGTTGGCGGCCTTAACGGTTACCGTGGAGCGGATTTATGAATGGCTCCTGCAACAGCAGAGCGACTCACAACGGCAGTTTGAGCTTTTGCAGCAATTGGTGGTGCAATCCTTGGCGCAGCACGTTTCCGAACCGCCAGCTGAGCCACCAGCTGATCAGAGCGCCGTTGTGATGGCTGAGCTGATGCAGCAGTTATCCCAGTGGCCACAGCGGCTGGAACAGAGCGACGGGTTGGCCCGGCTGCTGACTCAGACCGAGCAACAGACGTTGCTGTTACAGCAACAGGGTCATGAGGTGCGGTCGTTGTCGGAGCAGGTCAGCCAACAGGGCATTCTGATAGCGAGGCTGTTGGAACAGCTGCATGAGACCAGCCATGGTATTCATGCCGCCGCCAGGGAGAGTACGGTCGCTATGCAGGCGCTGCCCGATCAGATCAGACCTGAGTCGGAGCGGTTACTGCATCAGATGACGACGATCACGGAACGGGTCGATACGGTGGCAGCCGTCACCCAGGGGTTGCGTGGGGAGCTGATCCGTCAGGTTGATCGTTTTCTGATTCAGCAGGAACGGGTTGAGTCTTTTGGACCACAACTAGTTGATGTGGTCAGCAGCGCCCTGGCCGCGCATCAGCGGCAGTTGGAGCAAAGATTGGGCGATATGATGCAGACTCTGCAGCAACAGCAGGATCTGTTGTGGCAGAATAGTACGGTGCTATGGCAGTCACTGGGACTGCCACCAGCCGAACAGATGGTACAAGGTGTTCAGTCAGCTGTGAACGACATCAGCGGTGATGTTCGTCAGCAGCTGCAACAGGTGATGGATACCTTGCTGTTGTCCCTGAACAGCCATCTGGAACATGCTTCCGGGCACTTGTCAGACCATCTGGCCGCCATGCGTGATCAGCTTGTTGGTGAGCAGGAGACCCTGCATAGTGATCTCAGGCAGTGGGTGCAGCAACTGGCTGGATCAAACCAGCAGGAGATGCAGAGTGTCCATCAGCGCATGGCCGATTTTCTGACTTGGAGCAAAGGGCGACACCATGATCTGTTGGCAGCACTGGATCAGTTCAACCAGCGCATCAATGCCGATCTGGTCGACAAGATGCAGCATGTTGAATCGGAAATTCTGCAGCGCCGTGCTGAAGCTGATCAGGTCATGGCGGGTCGCATTGAGCAGATTGTGCGCCACAACAGCGGGGAACAGGCGGCTTTTATCGAAATGTTGAGTGAACGGCTCGATACCTTGCGTCAGCGCCTCAAGGTCAGATAACAGGGGGAACGTTTCATGCCATACCAGGTCATCATGGGTCGACAGTCGCATGGATAACATGGGGATGCTCCGTTTTCGTGCCACGGATACCGGTGTGTCGGTCATTGCGCCGGAACAGTGGCCGTTGGTGCAGATGACGGCCAAGGCACCAGCCGTGGAGATTGTTGAGCACAGTTGTTACTTCGATACGCACGACATGGCCTTGTGGCGCCAGGGTCTGCTCATTGTTCTGCGCCGCCGCAACGGCCATGTTTGGCGACAGATTGTGCGCCCACGGCGTTCATGGCTGCATGAACCGCTGTTTCCGCCCTGGATGACCAGTCGTGTACCCTGTCCGGATGGGGTTCTGGATCTGGAATCGATACAGCGTGAGCTTGATGATCTGTTCAAAAAAGGCCCCCGCATTGCTGCCGGTGACCTGCAACCGGTTGTGCATATGACCTGTACCAGAAAACGATGGCTGCTGAATTTCCCGGATGGCCAGAGTATCCGGTTACTGGAAGAGAAGGGGCACGTCAGCGCGCCTATGCATCCGAACGGGAATCAGGACAGCCTATTTCATGAAGTGGTTGTCAAAACAACGCGAGGTGGTTTGGATGGCTGGATGTTTCAGAGGGTTTTGACGCTGGTGCAGCCCTGGGCCCCTACTTTTGTTGGTACAACACCGCTGGAACGGGCTTTCTGGAGTTATGGCGTGACACCAGATCGACGTGCTCCGGTTCCGGATCTGGCTCTGTCGGCCGATACGCCGCTGGAAGTTGCCTTTACCCGGTTGTGTCAGTTTCTGTGGCAGAAAATGGCTGATGCCCATGCCCTGGTCAACGGTGAAGAGGTTGCCAGTGGTCGGCTTGGACTGCAGGAGTTGTTGCAGTCGGCTACCTATTTGCGCATGTTGTCGGCGGCCTATGCCAGTCTGATCACGGATGAAGCTCGTGAACAGTTGGACGCCGAGCTGGAGTGGCTCATCGATACGCTGGCACCCATGGATCAATGGCAGAATTTTTTAGCCTATGGTCTGTCTCCCTTTGTGGCGGCCTGCCAGCAGCAGACACAAGGTTCTGATCCCAAGCTGGACAAGTTACAACAGCGGGCCATGGCCCAGAACGAGGATCATCTGCACCAGATCCGGCTGGTGCTCAACTCTTTTCGTTTTACCCGCTTGTTGTTGGGGTTTGGCTACTGGTTCAATGGCCGGCTATGGCGCCACCGTCTCGATCGCAGGCAGCGCAAACAGCTTCAGGTACACATGGCCCCTTCGGTGACCATAGTCATGGAGCGGCATTACCGCCGGCTGCTGCAGATGCACGAACGGATCCATGAGATTGACTGGGCTATTGGGCGTGCCATCCGGGAAAAGGGTGAGATGCTGCACGCCTTGGTGGATCTGTTCATGATCGCCTTGCGTCGTCATGACGGCGATGATCTCTTCAGTCTCAATCTGAACCAGTTCTGTCAGGTACTGCATAAAATCGACTATTTACATCGATTTCGCAGTCAATTGACGCAAATATCTCCTGATAGTGACAGCCAGATCAATACGCGGTTTCATGAATGGGTCCAGCAACAGACCCGCCAGGCCAGTGTCGATGCGCAACAGAGCTGGGAGGCCTTCATCCACTGTCAGCCGTTCTGGACCAGACTGAAGGGAGATCGGGGAGAGGGGGGCATGACATGACCGACGATGAGGCTTGGGTGGGTCGTCTGGCGGGAGAATTTGATTTACCGTCACGGCCTGATATCCTGCTGACCGTAAGCCGTTTACTGAATGGTTTTGCTCCCGATCTGTACCAGATCCTGCAAGTCGTTCGACGCGACGCGGCCCTGTCAGCTAAAACCCTGTATCGCGTTAATCGTACCGGGCGCCGTGTGGCCTCCATTGAGGAAGCCGGTTTAATGCTGGGATTGATGGGCATGCGCCGCGTGGTGGACGAACTGTTTCTGAAAGCCAGGCTGATTGGACGCGATAACAGCCTGCAGGAGATTCGTCACCGGGCGGTACGGGCCGCCGTTCTCAGTCACTATGTAGCGCGCTCCCTGCCGCAACTGTCACCGAACTGCTCCAATGGTTACCTACCTGCGATTCAACCGGAAGAGGCCTACACATTGGGACTGTTCCATGATTGCGGTATTCCGGCCATGGTGAACTGGTTCAGCAACTATTACCCGTTTTACGATGCCACGCATACCAGCGGTGGTCGTGCGCTGGTACAGGTGGAACAGGAAAATTTTGGCATTGATCACGGTCGCATCAGTTTTCTGCTATGTCGTTCGTGGCATTTTCCCAGATCGATTTGTCGTGTCATCCGTGAGCATCACGCTATCCAGCAACTGATTGTTCCGGGGCAGAAAACCAGGCGCCGCAAGACGGCTACCTTGCAGGCCATCCTGCATTTGTCTGAGCGATTGGGTCAGGAGATGCCTGATCACGAATGGGAACCACTACAGCCGGAAATTTTTCGTCTGTTGGCTATAGGTGATCAGGAATGGACTTGGTTAGAGAACCATGCTCCTGCCGATGAGGGACCGTTGCGGTGACTGGCAAGAGGGTCGAGCCGGTTGATTCGCCATTCTGGATCAGCTATGCCGATCTGATGACGGCGTTGGTGATGCTGTTATTGCTGGTGATGAGCATTTCCATGCTGGCTGTTACGTCACAGCCGGTGCTGGAGCGCAAACAGCGTGATGCAGCGGTCGACATTTTTTTTGAACAGCTGCAGCAACAGATTCAGAGCCGAGCGCTCGATATCAGCGTCAATCGGGCCATGCACACCATCGGCCTAGGGGAAAAGGTGCGTTTTTCGCATGACAGTTATCTGCTATCGACCGAGGCTAAAAGGCAATTACAGGCTGTTGCGCCTCTGCTGTTGGCGATGCATGCGGCTGAACCGGGCCGAAGCTGGCTGAAACGCATCCATATCGAGGGCTATACCGACGAAACCGGAACCTATCTCTACAATGTCCATTTGAGTCTGCGCCGTGCCCAGTCCGTGGTCTGTGCTCTGTTCGAGGCCGACATGACCAGCGCCGATCAAAGGCGTCTGCAGCAGTTACTGATGATTGATGGTGCGACAACAACCAGCATCAAGGCCAGGAAGGAGGAGAGTCGTCGTGTTGAAATCAGGCTTGAATTCCGTTCCATTGACGATCATGAGCCCATCCAATCGGTGCCGGATATGCCATTGGGACGTTGCTCCATTCAAACAGAGTAGAAGATAGAGTAGGGTAGAGGGTGAGGGATGGCAGATAAGGCAGAGTTTCTCAGGTGTCCTGTGTGCAAGGGCAAGCCGGCGCGAATTTACAAGTGTCTCTCTTGCGGTGAGGTGCGTTGCGGCCAGCCTACCTGTGATGGCAGCATGGGCAGTGTCAAAGGATGGGCTGGAGCGGGAACACTCTGCCGTCATTGTGGCACGGGACGTTATACGGTGATGGATGTTTTCAGTGCCGAATTTCACGAGCTGGAACGTGCGACCGGTGGGCGATCATCACCGGACAGTGAATCATGATGATTGGCGGCCAATCTTGTATCCGACCGGATGACGATTGATCCGTTCGATGCCGGGGATCTGACCCAATAGGGTCCAGGGGTTGTCCAATGCGAGCGCTTCGGCCAGAAATTCGGCGACTCCTTCATCAATGCGTTGGGTCAGTATCGATGGACCGTGTTGATAGGCCTGTTCAATAGCCTTCTCGATGATGCGACTGTTGTCGATGGGTGTGATGGTCAGGGTAAATTGATGGTCCGAACCAGTATCCCGTACCACCTCAGTGAAGATGATGCCAGAGCGCATTTCCGCCAGTAATGACTGCGACACCTTGAGCTTGATCTCCAGTTGACCCTGCTGACCCATGCGTTGCACCACATGGAGGACCAGATGACGAAAATACTCCTTCCCAGGTCGCGGATTGGTGAAGGCTTGCCGGTTGATGTAGGGAATCATCTCCTTCTGGGCAGCAAATCCTTCCGGAAGAAAAATTCTCTCAGCACACAAATGGTTCAGGAGTAGTTCGCGATAGTCCGTCTGCATCTCCTCCAGGGAGTGTTCGACGGTATAATAGGGTACATCCTGATCGGTTAGCCAGAAATCATCGGTGATCATGCCAGCCTGTTTAGCCAGGTCGTGCAGCTCTGAACCAGGGTAGACGAAAATGGTCTGGATCTGGTGGCTGTAATAATGGTAATGGCGCTTTTGCAAATCCTTGCAGAGGGCAATGGTTTCAAGGATGGTCTCACGGGTTTCCCCCGGTAGGCCGATGATCAGCAATACGGTCAGCCCGAGTTTGGTTCCGGCCAGCAGTGACACGGCACGCTGGACATCTTCTGGGACAATGCCTTTGTGGCAGCTTTTCAGGATCTGGCGTGCGCCACTCTCCAGTCCCAGGGTAACATGGTAGAAATGGGCTCGTTCCATGGCCAGCACCACGTCGCGGTCAAACGGTTTGACGCGTCCCTGGACTATGAAGTCTGTACGAATGTTGCGTCGTACCACTTCATCACAAAAATGGATCACCCGCCGTTTGTTCAGAAAAAACTGGTCATCCAGGATCTGGAAGGACGTCACTTGTGGAAAACGCTGCAGGACGAATTCGATCTCATCGACCACATGCGTGACAGAACGGTAGCGCACCTGCCGATGCGATACCACGTCCAGTACGCAGAAGCTGCAACGAAACGGGCAACCACGGGAAGTGATGATTTGGGCAGCAGTACGCTGTGGGGTGAAAAACGCCTCGTGCCTGGGGAAGGGTAGCTCATCCAGGGGGTCGATCAGGGGACGATTAGCCGTTGTCACCACCGCTCCGTTGTTGACAAAGGCGATCCCAGCGACGGAGGCCAGGTCACCGTTGGTGGCAAGAGTCGCTATCAACTCTGGCACAGTCCGCTCTCCTTCTCCCAATACGGCGATGAGAAAAGGATATCGTTCCAGCAGCTGCCGATACATAACCGTGGTGTGTATGCCACCAATCAGGATGGGGATATCGGGTTGACTGGCATGTAACCACTCAATGGCGCGGTAGCTAGCCACCCTGTTATCGGAAATAATACCGAACCCAACCACATCTGGTCGGTAGCTGGTTATGGTCTGCTGTAATTGTTCGAGACATTGCGAACGTGGCAGGCCTGGCGCGAAAAGAATCAAGCAGTCGTGGCCAGCCTGTTCCAGCACCGCTGCCAAGTAGCCCAGCCCAAGTGAATAATGGCCATCGTCCTCATCTAATGTCGGTAGCCATCGCTCGGCCAGGGAACAGAACGACAGCAGAACCTTCCGCACTGGTTATACCGTTGTCTGATCAGGATCGGTGCAGCTCAGCAATACGGTGCGTAAGCCACCGCTGCGGCAGATCAGCTCTTCGGCATCATCGTTGCGGAACTCACCGAACAGGACGCGATACATGAAGTCGGTCTCAAATGGGGCACTGCCCCGATAGCCCAGTGATTCGACCTTGGCGGTACCGGACTCACCTGATGAGGCAGCCATGGTGACCCGATAGCCGCAGCGAAACAGCTCGCGCAGAACGGGTGCCAAGTCATGGTCCGGCGTGTAACGCGATAGATGAGTCTCGAACAGGATCATCGGCTTCATGCTGCCATCCTGCACGGCTGGCAGTAGACCACGCAGCACCTCGACTTCATGACCCTCGACATCCATGCGAATCAGATCGGGCGCACCATATTGCTGGGCTACTATTGGTACGGTGGTTGTTTCAACCTCGATCACCTGTCCCGTGAGGTGGGTAGTAGCGCTGCCGGTTGGATGAAAGGTGTTGAGGTTGGTCTCAGCGGCCAGGTAGAACGACCGTTGGCTGCACTGGTCAGAAACAGCGCAGGGCAACATCGGCACATGGTGATAGCCATTCATCTCCAGGTTGAGTTTGAGGATGGCGCGATTACGCGGCGAGGGTTCAATCACGACCATCTTGCCCGTCGGGCCGATGATGCGATGTTCCATAATGGCATAGTAACCCAGGTTGGCACCGATATCGAATACCG
>JADGCH010000034.1:4270-6745 GCA_015229115.1 Magnetococcales bacterium | reverse complement strand
TGATGCGATGTTCCATAATGGCATAGTAACCCAGGTTGGCACCGATATCGAATACCGACATACCAGGCTTGAGGACACGCTCAAGCATGATTTTATGATCCAGCTCACGGGTCCCAAACAGCAGCAGTGTGCGTGATATCCCCTGGTCGTTGGTGTCCAGTATCAGACGATAATCGTGGACTTGGCGTAGGATCGAGTCACGTTTGAGCACATGACGATACCACAGGATCTTGAGTCCATAGTAGACAGCAACGGCCAGACCCGTTATCCCCTTATGGCGCAGGACGTTTGAAATGTGTGTCATCATCGTGATCGTACCATCTTTCCTCAGACATGATTAACCATCCGCAGCGGCCATTATACGGGATCCTCCTCGTTGCTGCCAGTCTGCTCATCGTCTTTTTCCTCTCCAGACTGCTGATGCCGACACAGGGGTAGCAGATGACACAGATGGCAAACCTTGTCATCCAGTGGGTTGATGTGGGCGTCGCCATCGCGAAAGGCTTGTCCTAGCCGTTCCAGGATGACGTGCCATTCCGACCAATGTTGTTGCCATTCAGCCATTGTTTTGTCAGCAACCGTCGCCACGGTAGAGTCGCCCAAGCGGTGAGGGATGACACACCATCCGGTCAGCTCCGGCTTTTTAGCCTCAATGCGTGCCAGCAGCAGGGCACTGACCTGTCCGGCGTCCGGATCAAGGGTAATGGCATAGAGAGGCAGTTGCGGATCGCGTGGACGATCGCCATACCAGAGGTTACTGCTGGCAGCACGACCGCTCTTATAGTCGATAATGGCCAAACGGCCATCCGCTAGCTGATCAACCCGATCGATACGAATCGTGGCCGTCATACCAGCGATGGTAGCGGTGCGTTCCTGTTCGGTCGCAATCACGGTGAAGGGCTCCTGGCGCCGTGCTTCGCGCTCCAGCCAAGCTTGTAACAGCCGCTGTACCCGCTTGTGTTCGACCGTGATCAGTGATTGGGGTAGCCGGTCAAGAGCACGTTGTATCGATGGGTGCTGTAGTGCTTCCCGTACCGCCTGTTCAATTTCTGTCGATAAACGATCTGTCGCGACAGCCTGTTGTAACGGTTGTGAGGATTGTAACTCCCGCCATAGGCGCGCCATGGCCAGATGCAGCAACTGCCCCCGTTCAGCCATGCCATAGGGTAGGGTGGGTCGAATCATGGGACGAGCCCCCAGACGATAGCGGGCGAAGGCCTGAAATGGACAGAGCGACTGCGACTGCAACACCGCTGCACCCCCCCTCAGCACAGTGGGTGGGGACTGCCAGGGTACCGATGGGTCTGGATGGGGTCGTGATTCGATGAATCCATCCGGTGGTTGTTGCCATACCGCAGGGTGCTGGGGTGATTGAGGCGGTGAGGATAGGGTCGCCAACTGTTCGATCAGGGGACTGAGCCATAACAACCGCTCTTGACGCTGCTGCGGATAGCTGATGATCACCTCGCCGGCCAATGCCAGCAGTCTTCTGGTCGCTCTGTCTGCCTGTTGGAGAGACTGCTGCCGTGTAGCCGGAATCATGGTCATCTGTCGTTGCAGGGCTATGGGCAGAAACGGGTTGAGTTGTGGTGCCGGTGGCCAGCAGTCAGCGCTCATACCCATCAGCCAGGCCGCATCGAAATGCAATCCGGCTGTTTCCATGACGCCCATGATATGGACGGGAACGTCATCGGCTGTTTCGGGCTGGAACAGGGTATCACCGGCCATGCGCTGCAATAGGGCCAACGCCTGCTGCCCGGTGACGGACGGCTGGATGACATCCAGCGATGAGAGTTGCGTCAACAGCAGGCACCATTGCTGCCATTGCTGATACTCGTGACTGGTCAGGGTACGGTCACCTTGGGGCCAACCCAGTTGTCGCATCAGGTCCGTATAACGGCGGGCCCATGTTGAGGGGGGAGACTGGGAGGCAGCACATGCCTCCAGCCACCGTTGCATCGATTGCAGCTGTTGTGCTAACAGGGGACAGTGCTCGGTGCTGTCGTACAGCTGGGTTAGAGATAACCAGAGATGACCTTGTTGCCATAGATCGGTCTCCAGCTGGCCACGCTGGAGCCGTTCCTGCTCTCCTCCCCTGATGAAGGGGGATCGCAACCATACAACCATGGCTTCGAGGCTGTTGTCGAGCCATTGCGTGGCGAGCAGTGCCAAAGCGTCGTGAATCAACGGATAGTCGGACAGGGGGGATCCCAGTGACAGGTTAAACAGCGGTGATACGGTTGCTGTGTCGGGTCGGTCTGCTTCCGGGTGGAACGTGGCCAGAAAGTGGTAGAGCAGCCGTTGCTGGGCCTCGCGCAGGTCAGGGACGACCACGACGATGTTGTGGTGTGGATGGCGCCGCAAATGATCGAGCGCCCAATTGGCACAGTGGTAGGCCTCGCTGTCTGGGTCTGCCAGCGACCAGCAAGTCTGATCGGTCGCGGCGTTGTCTGGTGCCTCTGACAGAGTTACCTC
>JADGCH010000034.1:0-4171 GCA_015229115.1 Magnetococcales bacterium | reverse complement strand
GACCAGCAAGTCTGATCGGTCGCGGCGTTGTCTGGTGCCTCTGACAGAGTTACCTTGACGCCTATCTGTCGCAGCCGCTCAATCAGGGCCTGCTGGATGGGTGTCAGTTGATCAAAGCCGACCCAAGTGAGAGCAGATGGCCATGGCACCAGGTCCGCATGTTGACACAGCCATTGGGCTAACCCGCCCTGATCGATCCAGCGTTGCTGCTGGCAACGCTGGCGAAACTGTTGCTGCCAGCCGTAGAAGACCATGGCATCTTCGTGGCCCATGACCATCGACTCGGTCAGCTCAAGATCGGCTTCACACAGCAGCCGCCAGCCGCCCATGACGTCATGGACAGCCGCAGCGGCACGAAACAGGGGTTGCTCTTCCAGAGTCACGGTAGCGGCAATGATCTGCTGCCACAGCAACCGCTCCTGATGCTCGTTGAGCAACAGCACCGGCTGATGGTGGGCCAGTATGTCAGGCTGGTCCCACAGCAGTTCCCAGCTTTGCTCCAGCCAAGTGGTATAGGGCAGGATGGTTGGTGTCGACCAAGCCTGTTGCCCCAGACGTAGCTGTTGCTCCCCATGACTCTTCTGTAACCATCGGCTCAGTCGCCGATTGACGGTGATCAGGACAGGGTCGGTCCGCATCAACGGCTAGAGGATCGCCTCGACCTGGCCATCCAGGCTCATCAGCAGGGTTTCCGTTTCCAGTTTAGCGTGCTTTTCCTTGATCAAAGTAGCCAACTTCTTGAGCTGTTCAGCATGGACCACGGTCTCACGGGCACGGTCGCGGCCAAAATCCTCACCCAGGAAGACCTTGTAGGCGCCACAATCACGATGGTCCATCAGGATCACCTTTTTGATGGCGTGCAGGTTGCTGGCAACCTCCAGGTGGTCCCAGAAGGTCTGTCCCCAAGTGGGCTTGTTGCTGACCAGAGCTCCCAGTGAGGCACCGGCCAGGACGACATGATCGTAGTTATCCCGAAGGCCGCGGCCGGCCATATAGCGCTCAACATCGTCGACCAGCCGATAATCCATGCAGCTGAGCAGTAACGCCTCAGCATGACCACCGGCCCATCCGGGCCGGACACCTGCGGTCACGACTCCCATCAAGGCTACGCCACCCATGGCCGCTAGCTGCAAAAAACGCCGCCGTTCCGGCATCATTGTTGTTCCCATCTTGCTTAAGACCCCTTTCATGACCGTGATTTAATATTGACCATGAACAAAATCCTACCATTTCGGCCAGATTCTATGCAATATTCTACGCAATATTTATGGTTGACTCGAACGTCGTGACATTGAGGGAGTAATGGTTATGGCAGAGACAGGTTCAGAGCAGGATCCGTCACAGATTGCAGCCCTGCGGTTGCTGGTTCAGGATATGGTTGCCGAAATGGTGCGTCAGCAGTTACCAGCTATCATCAAGGCCCAGATGGCCATTGAACTGCAGCGCTTGCAACAGGAAGAAGCTTTGGCTCGGCGCCTTCATGAGGCTTTTGCTGCCCGTATCATTGAGACGGCGTGGCAGATGACTCAGGCTATGGTGCATCAGCAGTTGCCTCTCATTGCCGCAGAGATGGTACGACAGGAGTCAGCAGAATCATGATGTTGCGCTCAGTCCTCTATGCTCCGGGTCACAAGGACCGGGTACTGGCCAAAGCCCTTACGACGGGCGCTGATGCGGTGATCTTTGACCTGGAAGATGCTGTCGCCCCAGCCACCAAGCCCGCTGCACGGCAACAAGTGCTGGCTGCGCTGCAGGCCAGTTCGGGTAGTCGTGTAACGCGAACGGTACGTATCAACGCTCCTCACAGCGTCTGGTGGCGGGAAGATCTGGCCACCGTCCTGCCGGGTCAGCCCGATGCTATTGTCATTCCGAAAGTGGAGCGGGCCGATGATCTGGATGCCATTGCCCACAACTGTGGCGACCTGCCGCTGTGGGCCATGATTGAATCGCCGTTGGGGGTCCTTCATGCGGCAGCCATCGCTGCCCATCCACGGGTCACGGTGTTGATCGCAGGCACTTCTGACCTGAGCGAACAGCTGCATGTTGAGCTCCAGCAGGATCGGTTGCCGTTACTGCTGGTGTTGCAACAGTTGGTATTGGCCGCCCGTGCTGCCGGTGTCCTGGTGTTGGATGGTGTTTTCCTCAACATTCACGACGACGATGGTTTCCGTCGCCAGTGTATTGAGGCGGTACGCTTTGGCTTTGATGGCAAGACCGTGATTCATCCGTCGCAGGTGGAGGCCGCTAATACCCTGTTTACACCCAGTGCCGAACAGGTAGCTCATGCGCAGCGTATCATGACCGCCTGGTCTGAAGCCGATGGTCGTGGTGAGGCCATCTGTCTGCTAGACGGGCGGTTGGTGGAGCAGCTCCACATGCGCGATGCTGCTCGTATCCTGGCCTTGTGGCAAAGCATCGCAGACAGGACAGCCTGAATGGATGCTTGTTCGTATTCTCATCATTCGATGATTAAATTTTCATCCATTCTGCCCTCATAATCATCACCAGCCAGGATCTATAGCTTCAACATTCTGTTTTTAGCCATAAAGTACCTTGAAATAATTTGGAATACATGTTGCTCATGTGGCGTGTGTCAATGGGTATTTCAGTGGGGGATGATTGGGAGGGGTGAGAATGCGCACGTGGATCACTGGGCTCGTCGGTATGGTGTTGCTGCTACCGGTTTGTGGCTGGGCTGAGCCAGCTCCTGCTATTAACTTGGCCAATACAGCCTGGTTGTTGACGGCCACCGCTTTGGTGCTGTTTATGACCATCCCGGGGCTGGCGCTGTTTTATGGTGGTCTGGTGCGCACCACCAACGTGCTATCGGTGTTGATGCACTGTTTTGCTATCACCTGTCTGGTATCATTTCTGTGGCTGGCCTACGGCTATACGCTGGCTTTCGGTGATGGTGGTCGTGTCAACAGCGTCATTGGTGGCTTCGGCAATCTGTTTCTGGCCCAGGTTGGACAGGAATCGCTGGTGCAGGATGTGCCTGAGACGCTGTTTCTACTGTTCCAGCTCACCTTTGCTATCATTACTCCGGCTCTGGTGACTGGAGCCTTTGCTGAACGGCTGAAATTTTCGGCGCTGCTGTGGTTTACCGTGCTCTGGTTAACGCTGGTTTACATACCGGTCTGTCACTGGATTTGGGGCGGTGGCTGGTTGATGACGCTAGGCATCAAGGATTTTGCCGGTGGCTTGGTGGTACACATTACCGCCGGCGTTTCTTCCCTGGTGGCAGCCTTGGTTGTTGGTCCGCGCAAAGGGTTTCCCCAGACGTTGATGATGCCGCATAACCTGACCATGGCCTACACCGGTGCGGCCATGTTGTGGGTCGGCTGGTTTGGCTTTAATGGTGGTTCGGCACTGGCAGCCAATGGGGCAGCCAGTATGGCCATCCTGGTCACCCATATCAGTGCTGCTGCCGGATCGCTGGTCTGGATGATGATGGAATGGTGGCGTCATGGCAAACCCAGCGTGCTGGGCATCATTACCGGTATGGTGGCAGGGTTGGGGACCATCACACCAGCATCGGGTTCCAGTGGACCCATCGGGGCGCTGTTGATCGGTGCCATGGCCGGTTTTGTCTGCTACTGGGCTACCCAGATTGTCAAGCAGCGGCTGCGTATCGATGATTCGCTCGATGTTTTTCCAGTGCATGGGGTTGGTGGCATACTCGGTTCACTGTTGACGGCTGTAGTCGCTACCCCTCTGTTGGGTGGCAGTGGCTACGGTGATGGTATGGCCATGATGAGCCAGTTTGGGGTGCAACTGCTGGGAGTAGGGGCTGTGGTTGGCTGGAGTGCCGTAGCGAGCTACCTCATTTTTAAGGCCATCGATCGACTGGTTGGTTTACGGGTGACGGAAGAAGAAGAGGTCGATGGGCTCGATCTGGCCCTGCATGATGAGCGAGGCTATAACATCGATCCTGGCACACGCTGGTAGCTTTGGGGCTCCCCCTCAACCGGGGAGGCATGAGTCTTTTTTCTTAGCCCTCTCCTCTTGTGGGGGAGGGCAGCAGGGTGGGGGGTGTCCAGGAACGAGACCACATCTTGATTGCATTCACCGCATAATACCGCTATAATCATCCGCATTCGTCTCCATTCACCACTATGCGAGAACAGCGATGACCCAAAGACCACTCCGATTCATCAACCCGAAAATGGAC
>JADGCH010000033.1 GCA_015229115.1 Magnetococcales bacterium | reverse complement strand
GTTTATGATGATTGCTGGAGGTTGGAAAATGAACAGCGAGACGCTATTGTGGAGGGATTATCTGAGGCAAATAATCATGATTTGATTCTGGTTAGTGATCTAGATGAAATACTTTCCCATGCGACAATGAGTAATCTTGAACGGATGGTGGATACCATTGCACCGGTTGTCGCGCCAACAACACTTTTCCACTCCTACTTCCTGGATTATAAGGTTGTGGAGCCTGAAATCATGAAGAATGCTCCCAATGTTTGTATTTGCCGTAAAAAAGACATGACAACTCCCCAGGATTTGCGGATGCGGGCGTTCAATCACAAGATTCCTGCGGTCCTAAACTGTGGCTATCATTTCAGCTATCTTGGTGGTGTCGATGCTGTAGTACGTAAAATAAAATCTTTTGCACATAGTGAATATGATAATGACCGACTTAGAAATCCACATTATGTGGCCAGTGCCATTCGTTCTGGTTTTAATGATTATTACTGGACACGGATTAGATTTGAAAGGTACGACATTGGCGAGGATCCTAATTATCCAGCATGGATCAAGCAGAATAGACAGCGTTATCGTCATTTGTTTTACTCCGATGAGGCGTTTAATCTGACTCCTGAGTTGGTTCAAGAGTCTGTCAGGTGCTATACACGAAGACTGGATGATGATCCGCAGGATCTTGATGCGATGATTCAGCTTGGAATGCTCTATCTGGGACAGGGTCAGTTGGAGAGGGCGGAGCATTATTATCGTCTAGCTACGACGGCAGATCCTACAAATGGTGCAGTTTGGAATAACTTGGCTATGATACTTGAAAAACAGGGTAGATTTAGTGATGCTATCAGTGTATATAATAATGCCGTAGAAATAGGTTCTAATAATGTACATATTTGGTTTAACTTGGCATCGCTATATTATCGTATTGATCGCCGGGACGATGCGATATCCTGTTACCGAAAAATTCTGACGATAGCGAATGATTCAGTTGAGGCATTGTGTCGGCTGGGTTTTGTCTTGGGACAACAGGGACATATCAACGAATCGATCGAATATTTGGAAAAAGCCCTGACACACCAGCCTGAACATGCTGAAACCAGAGGGTATTTGGCAACATTACGAGATATGATGACACAAAAAATAAGTATTATTAATCGAATGTTGGAGGTGTGACGGTGCCTGTTATGACTGTCACGCAGTTGTTACAACAAGGAGATCAGCTATCGGTACAAGGTGATTTTGCTACCGCCAAAACGTGTTACCAACGAGCGCTAGCTTTGGATAGCCACTGCACAGAGGCGTGGAACAGTCTTGGTCTGCTTTTGATGTCTGAACAGCATTTCGAGGAGGCTGTTCCCTACTTTGAGCAGGCTATTGTTCTCAAGTTAGGCAATGTCCTGGCGCATAACAACTTGGCATCGGCTTTTTTAAAATTAGGCCATTTTGCCAAGGCTATCGTTCAGTATGAGTACGCGCTGGCGATGTACCCGAATCAGGCAATTCGGGATAATTTAGTACAGGCCTTGCTTAGGCTCGGCAATCATTACCATACACAGGATCGGTTGGTTGATGCTGATGCCTGTTATCGGCGTATCTTAATTTTCGATCCGGATCATCGTGAATCCCATATACAGATTGGTATTCTGGCGTTAGCGAAAGGTGATCTAGCATCCGCCGCAGAGCGTTGTCGTTGTGTTGTTGATAGGGACAAAGTTTCTTTTGGTGATATGCAGCGTCTGGGGGCTGAACATTATCATCAGGGTCGGACGCTGGAGTCTTTTGCCTATTTCGTCCATGTGGCTGCTGCACAACCTGACCTGTCTGGCCACTACAATAACCTTGGTTTAGTAGTGACGAAGTTAGGGTACGAACATCATGCGGTTAGGTGTTATAAGCAGGCGCTGGCGATACAGGAAGAAGGTGTTACTTACAGTAATCTGGGTACAGCTCTGCATAAGATAGGGCGATTGCAGGAGGCGGAGCAATGTTTTAGACGCGTTGTTGAAATGCAACCAGATAGCGCCCATTCACATTATGCACTGGCGTTTAATTTGACAGCGCAAACCCGTTTCCCAGAAGCATTGTCTCATTTTGAAATTGCCGCCAACAGGCGACCGACAGGAGATACAGAGGTACTTTATCACTTTACTCGTGGCTGGGTTTGGTTATCACAGGGTAACATGGAGGGTTGGAGGGAGCAGGCATGGTATTGGTATCAAAAAAAATACCGTGAATTTTTCTTTCTTGAGAGGAAGTTGCCTAGAACAGAACTAACCGATTTTCTGATCCATAAAGAGCCTTGGAATGGGGTGGATTGTATTGCAGGCAAGCGTTTATTGGTTATTACTGGGTGGGAGGGATTTGGTGACGATATACAGATGATTCGATGTGTGCGTCATCTGATTGCAGTGTGTGGTCATGTCACCTTGGTATGTCGTCCTGCGCTGGTTGAGTTATTCAGGACTTTTGATTTAATTGATTCTGTCAGGTCGATTGCGGATCCGACCTTATCTGTTGATTTTGACGAATATGTTCCTCTGATGTCCCTGCCATCGATTTTCCACTTACATTGTTCTATGGTTTTTATGGGGAAGTTTGTTCCGTATCTGACTGTACCAAGAGTGGTTCAGGATGAGTGGTTCAATATTATAAAAAAATATACTAATACCTCTAAATATAAAAAAATTAATATTGGATTATGTTGGACCAGCAGTGATAGGAATAAATCTCATGAGGCTAGATATATAAATAATATTGAGCTGTTATGGCCGCTATTTGACATACAAGGTACACAATTCTTTAGTTTACAAATAGGTATAGATATTAATACAACAAGTAGATTTCCTCCTGGGAAAATATGTAATGTTGGACATAAGATCCACAGTTTTATGGATGCGTCAGCAGCTCTATCTCATCTTGATCTGTTGATTACGATTGATAGCGCTTATACACACCTATCTGGGGCACTAGGGCGTCCTGTTTGGCTGTTGCTTCCTATTGTTTCTGAATTTAGATGGTTACATGATCGTTCGGATAGCCCATGGTATCCGTCGGTGCGGATATTCCGACAAAGAGAGTTGAATAACTGGAGTACAGTAATTGATGATGTTAGTATAGAGCTGTCTAAGTTGGTTAATTCTGTTTAGTCTGTCGAGTTTATTTTTTTTATTTACTCTTTCAATAGGGGTGTAGCCATGGAAGCTAATGTGTTGGGGAAGACTGTTGTTGAGTATGCTGGTAGGGTTTTTGAAGTTTCTTACGGAGGGCCTTCTACACGTGATACAATCAGGGAGATATTTTCTAAACAGGAATATCCCTTTGTTGATTTTATAAAAGATGTAGATGTTATTGTCGACATAGGAGCGAATATAGGAATAGCTTCATTATATTTTCATTGTATTTATCCAAATGCAGATATTTTTTCATTTGAGCCTGATCTTGGGGCATTTTCTCTGCTTACAATGAATACTGAAAAAATCAGTAATATACATAGAGTTAATGCCGCATGTTCTGACTACGATGGCGAGGCTGTTTTTCATCGAATTATTGGTATAGAAACAGGTTATGTAGGGAATTCGATTCATGGTACCGGGTTTGTCATACCAGGACATAATGATTTGATTACTATAAAAATATTTAATACTTGTCACTTGCTCAGAAAAAATGGTATTTCTAGTATAGACATATTAAAAATAGATACGGAAGGATGTGACGTTCAAGTATTGAGATCGATTATATCCAATGGATTAACTTCACGTATCATATACATAGAGAGCCACTCCAGTGATGATTTCTTTGAGATCCATAAGATTATATCTAGTACGCATGTCTTATGGATTTCTAATTACAGAGGCATGTCTCATATGTATATAGATAGAAAATATATAAATATTCTTTATTAGGTTATTTGTGTCATGAAAAAAATGCTAAAATTTTTTAATTTGGTTGGACAAGAACATCAATTTGTTCTTGTTCTTAGGGACTATGTTGGTGGAGACACAGCTGTCGATAGGGCGATCGTAGAGTGCTTTAACAAAGGCGAATTTTATGAACCGGATGTTTCAGCTCTTATTAAAAGAGTAGTATCTCCTGGAGATGTTTTTATTGATGTTGGAGCAAACATAGGTTACCATTCTATACTGGCCGGCTGTATGTTGTCTGGTACTGGTATGGTCGTATCCTGCGAACCGTGTGACAGCAACTTGATTCGTTTAAGAGATAATATAGAAGCCAATAATTTTGACAATTTTATTATTATCGACAGAGTAATAGCCAATTTTATTGGCAGTTCATCATTTTATCTTAACGATGGTTCTAATGGCTCACATGCGGTTTGGGATCCCGGGGTGCTGCCAACAATTACGGGGCACATTGGTGCAAGTCGCAAAATCATTGTGAACACCACGACACTGGAAGATATTTATAACAACATAATTGTGCAACAGCAATATAAAAAAATCGTTATCAAAATCGATGTAGAAGGGGCGGAACAGCTGGTGCTAGAGGGGGGCAGTGTTCTACTATCACCAGACAAGGTTCCTTTTATTGTTTGTGAGTTGCATTCTCCTGGTCTGCACCAGCTTGGTCATTCGCAAACTAGTCTAAGGGGGTTAATGTACTCCAAAGGATACGAGACGTTTCTCCTGGATGGTCTGGATCATGGGAAGCACTCTGATCGAGTTCCAAAGTACATACCCAAGTCGATCAATATCTCCTCAAATTTTTTCCCAAACATACTGTTTAGTACCATTGATTATGTTGGGTCCTATTGGACAGAAGAGAAGTTTTTACATTATCAATCTTAGAATTAGTTGCAAAGCAGGGCTTTATTGAGTGAACATCATCGGTTTGCACTTTGGTCATGATGGGGCTGTCTGTGTTATTTCTGACGGCAAGATCCGATCCTATGTCTTAAGGGAACGCTTCTCAAGGGTCAAACACGCTGTGATGATCACTCAGTCGGATCTGAACCGTGCCTTGGCAGATGCCAACCTCTCCATGGCCGATATTGACTGCTTTGCTATCACTTCCACACAGGAATGTCCGGTTGTAACGGGGTTTCTGGACGATTTCTTCCTGTCGTTTGACCCTCACCCTTTTCATGGTCCTATTCCTTCCCCATGTGTGGCGGAACTAGGTCCCATAGCCGATCGTCTGCACAAGCAAAAAGCCCTTATGCAAGATCTGCTGATGCCTGCAGAACAGGAATTGATTCGCCAAGGGCGCGTTCGGGGTATCACCGGGTCACTGGATCAATTTTGTACGTTGGACGAATGGAATCGCACCAGAACGTTGAGGGAGATCTCTGAAGCCAACCGTTCTCACATCCTGAACAGCCAGCAGGTATTGTTTGGTTTCCATTATCCAGTGACGGTTCATTGCCAGGGACTGAAGAAACCGGGCTACTGGGTCCATCATCACATGGCCCATGCGGCCTCCTGCTTCTATCGATCCGGTTTCGCCGAGTCCGTTATTGTAACCCACGACGGCGCGGCGGTGCAGCAAGGTCGTCCCTATGACACTGGGATGATTTATTATGGTACAGGGCACCGCATTATTGCATTGCAGCCACACTACTTGGCATTGGGCAATATCTACGAGGAAACGGGGGTGCGCTGCTTTGGCTTCAGGTTGGGGTCAGCATCTGGCAAGGTCATGGGATTAGCTCCTTATGGACGGCCTGTATTCTACCATCCCGATTTTGTCGGAAACTGGTACGATTATTATAACCGGTTTGGTAGTAGCTATCCCCCAGTGCAGTGGGTCAAACATTGCCTATCCATGGCTCAGGAGACAGGGTACCCCATGGAGTTATTGGCGCAGCAGGCCCATATTACCGAAAGAGTCAATGCCGATATAGCTGCCAGTACCCAGAAAATATTTGAAGAGAGTTTCTTTGCAACCGTACAGGCGGCATACCGGATGTGTGTCAGGTCTGGTATACGCACCGAAAATCTCTGTCTGGGGGGTGGAACCGCCCTGAACTGCCCGAGCAATACCCAGCTGCATAACGCATCTTCCTTTTCATCGCTGTTTATCGATCCCAGTTGTGGTGATGATGGTTTGGCCATTGGTTCAGCGCTTTACATTCATCACCAGTTATTGGGGTATCGGCTGGATACCGGTTATTGGCAGGGCCAGAAAAGGGCACTGCCCTATGTGGGACGGGTTTATCGTGATGATGAGATGGGGGCTGCCCTTGAGGCTGCGCAAGATCAGGTGTTTTTTGAGAGGTTAGAAGACTCAGCCTTGACGGCTGCCAGAGAACTGGCGGAGCAAAATCATATCATTGCTTGGTTTGAGGGGGGGAGCGAATCGGGCCCTCGTGCGCTGGGACATCGATCTATTTTGGCCAATCCGATGCATGCCGAAAACTGGAAGAAGGTCAATCTAGCCAAAGGGCGTGAATGGTGGCGTCCTTTTGCACCTGCCGTTCTGGAAGAGGATGCTGGGGAATGGTTTCATGGTGGACCGGACCCATCTCCTTACATGTTGTTTACGGCGCAGGTTCGCTCGTCCCGTTTGCCGGCTATTACCCATATCGACGGGACCGCCAGGATACAAACCGTGACGCAAGACTGTGGCCGGTATTATCAGCTCATCAAGGCCTTTAAGGAGCTAACTGCTATCCCGGTGCTGTTGAATACCTCTTTTAACGGTCCTGGTGAGCCTATTGTGGAAACGCCGGAGCATGCGATCCGTTTTTTGTGTGCCAGTAAGATCGATGCGCTCTTTATGGGTCGTTATAGAGTCTGTAGAAAAGACGCCGCTCTCACCTCCACACAGTTATCATGAAACGCCGCGCCGCCGACCGGGGCTACCGGCTCGGCGTGCGTCAGTGCGTTGAGGGGGAGCCGTTCCGGAAAATCCTCGGCGTTATAGCCCGCTTCGCACAGGCACAGTCCTGCCGTCACATCGGTCGTGATGTGAGCCGTCATGGTCAACGAAGCCTGATCGTTGTAAACCGCCACTTGCATCCCTTCCTCAATGGCCCGTGCAGCAGCATCGTCCGGATGCAGCCACAGGGCAGGGGGGCCACGGCGTTGCCGCGTGGTGGACACATGGCTGAACGTGGTGTTCAACACGTCGTGGGCTGGGGGCACCATGAAGGCCAGAGGGTAACGTGAGCGCTGTTGCGGCCGATCGCGCTGGTTGACAGGCCAGTGATCGGGCAGGCGCGGCATACTGTCGCTGGGCCAGTGCGGGTAAAAATGAAACCGGCCATCGGTATGGCCGAACCCGGTGCGGAAGTGGGCACGGTCCTCATCAGGGGTGAAGTCCAGCCAGGGGTCGGGCCAGTTCTCCGTGGGGGGCAGATGGGCAGATTGCAGCACCTGCTGCACCATGGCGGCCACATCCCACTGGAACGGCTCGTCCTGATAGCCCAGTCGCCGGGCCAGCTCATTGACCACATCGTGATTGCAGCGCGCTTGCCGCCAGGGTGGCAGAATGGCCTTGGCGTGCTGTAACGTATATTGCCCATAGGACTTGTACAGATCCTCATGCTCCAGGAAGGTCGTGGCGGGCAGGATGAGATCAGCCAGCCGGGCGCTGTCGCTCATGACCTGTTCGTGCACTACGGTAAACAGGTCGGGCCGTTGCAGACCACGCACCACCCGGCCAGCATCGGGACAGGAAGCGGCCGGATTGGCATTGAAGACCATCAGCATGGCGATCGGTGGTGTCAGACTGGCATCGGTCAGCCAGTGACCCAGACGGCTCATGTCGAGCAGGCGACTGTCAGGCCTTATCCAGCTAGGCTGGCGTACCGGAGCATCAAGGGCAGGAAAGGCATCGCCAGTGGCCAGCAGGGCGCCACCGCCGCGTTGACGCCAGGCCCCGGTCAGTGTCGGCAGGCAGGTGATGGCGTGCACGTTGACAGCTCCGTTGGCATGACGGCTCATGCCCATGCCGATGCGAATGAAAGGGGCCCTGGCGGCGCCATACCAGCGAGCCAGCTGTTCGATGGCCGTAACATCCAGGCCGGTGATCGGGGCGGCCCATTCCGGAGTGCAGCGCCGAATCTGCTGCTCGATGGTATCGTCATAATCGCTGTACTGGCGCAGATAATCGCGGTCAATCCGGTGTTCAGTTAACAGCACGTGCATCATGGCCAGCGCCAGCGCAGCATCGCTACCGGGTTGGATAGCCAGATGAACATCAGCCAAGCGGGCAGTGCGGTTGCGATAGGGATCAATGACGATCAGTCTGGCGCCTTGCTGGCGTGCCTCCTTGATGAAGGGCATGAGATTGATGTGGGTGGAGGCGGCGTTGATGCCCCACAGGATGATCAGGTCGCTGTCGCGCAGTTCGGTGGCACTGGGACCGATGACACGCCCCACACCAGCCAGCCAGCCGGTCTCGCTGATGGGGTAGCAGATGGTCTTCTGCATGCGCGTAAAACCAGCCCGATGGGTCAGACGGTCGCAGGCTGCCCGCTGGACGATTCCCATGGTGCCGCCGTAATAATAGGGAAAAACGGCCTCAGGCCCCCAGGTGGAGCGGATACGGTCGATCTGATCGACGATACGGTCCAGGGCCTCATCCCAGCTGATGGCTGTGAACTGACCGCTCCCTTTCGGGCCTTGACGCAGCAACGGCGTATCGATGCGCGGCCCGTGCTGGATGTCGCGGTAACGGGCCACCTTGCCGCAAATCACGCCACGGGTGAACGGATGGGCCGGATTACCGGCCACATCCAGCAGTTGGTCACCCTCACAGCGGACAATCAGGGCACAACTGCCCGGGCAATCGAGCGGGCAGGTGGTGTGGTGCTCAGTGACCACTATGCTGCATGTTGTGCGGTTTGGCGTGGTCGGCCGGATGGACCTCAACGTCCAACGTTACCGGAGCACTGCCCTCCAGCGTCAGGGTCAGGGGTACCTTGTCGCCAGCACGCAGCGGCTTCTGGGGCGAGAGCAACATGATGTGGTAGCCACCGGGCTGCAATTTCATGGTCTTGTGGGCTGGAATGACAAACTGCTTGCGGGCCTGCATCATGGCTACGCCATCCTTCTGGATGGTCTCGTGCAACTCAACCTTAAGGAACAGCGGGCTGGATACCTCTTTGATCTGCAGATCGGTATTGCCACTGTTGGTCAGGTTCATATAAGCGGCCATGGCCGGTACCCCTGGCGGAGATTCGCGGATCCACGGGGTTTCAATCTGCAACGGTGACTCCCCAGCACTATGGGCCGGTGCAATCCAGGTTCCAGCGAGCAGGGACAACAGGGCCAACCCAGTCAGGATTGTTGTTCGGATAGCTTGTTTCATGGTCGTGATTCCTTTTCCAATGATTTGACAATACGCATGAATTGGTCAGCCATTTTTTCACCGCTGACCAGTTTTGGGTCCAGCATGGCAACCAGATGGGCCTGTGGACTGATCAGCAGCACCGACGAAGAGTGTACCACTTCGTAGTCGGTGTCGACCGGTTTCTCTTTCTGGATACGGAAATAGGCGCCGAATTTCCGTGCAGCATCCTGCAACTGCTCAGCCGTTCCCGTTACTCCCAACAGGTCGGAGCCAAAAAAAGCAACATAGTCCTGTAACACTTTGGGGGTGTCACGCTGGGGATCGACACTGATGAAAATACCGCGACTGCGCTGGCGCAGCGACGGATTCCTGCTCGACAGATCGGTCAGCATAGCGCTGAGTACCCCCAGACCCAGAGGACAGATGTCGGGACAATAAGTATAACCAAAGAAGACCAGACTCCACTGCCCACGCAGGTTATCGAGCGTAAAGGGCGCTCCCTTGTGATCAACCAGCTGAAAGGGTTCCAGCGCACGACTGGCAGGTAACATCATGCCCTGCAGTTCGGCTGGAACCGACTGTCCCCGTTCCATGGCATGATACCAGGAAAAAAGCAGCGTCCCGCCTGCCAGCAAGGCTCCTGCCAGCAACGCCGCCGGCAACAGGTAACGATTGAACCATAGTCTCATGATAGATCAACTCGATAGAAGTGATAACGATTACCCCCCAGCCGTTTGGCCTCGGCCAAAGCCTCATAAGCACACTGCATCAGCTGGTCAACGGAGGTCCCATCCAGTGGGCAGAGAGCAATGCCAACACTGCAACTGTTCCACAGGTAGTCATCGTGGCCGTCGCAGGTCACCCGATTGACCATGGCGACCAGATGGTGCGCCAGATCAGCGACTGGATCGGGTCCAGAGGGCTGGTAGGCTGGACTGGGCAGCAGAATGGCAAACTCATCGCTACCGAGATGGTACAGGGTACTGCGTGCATGCTGTGCCACGATGGGTGTCAGGCGACGAGCCAACATCACCAGGGCCTGGTCACCCACCTGCGAACCGATCGACTGGTTGATGGACTTGAAACCGTCCAGGTCAAGCAGCAACAGCGCCAAGTCGGAGTGGCAGCGCTGCTGTTCGATGATCAGGTAGTCACAGCGGGCATAAAACAGCAACCGGTTGGGCAATCGGGTCAGGGCATCGTAACCAACGGCCTGCAACAGGCGTGGAGCCGACTCAGCCACAGAGGTCATGTGCGAAAAAACGCAGATATAACCGGTCAATAACCCGTTGGCACTGCGAATGGCGTTGATGGTCAACCGTTGCAGATAACGTTCCCCACTGCAACGACGCTGCCAGATGTTACCGCTCCAGCACTGAAACTCTTGCAGCAACTCCCAGATACGGGCGGGAGAGACGGTGTCCTCCTGCAGCAGGGGCGATTGCTCCATGCGCAGGGGATGACCCACCAACTGTGCCTCGCTATAGCCGGACTGGCGGCAGAAAGCGAGGTTGACGGCCTGTATCACCATGGACTGGTCGGTGATGACAAGGCCCTCCGTGATATGATCAAACACCGATGCGGTTAGATGCAGCTGCCGCTCCGCTTCCAGAATCCGCAGCAGATGGCGTAACCGGTGACGCAGGATGACCCAGTGGATCGGCTTGGTAATCAGGTCAATGGCCCCGGCACTGTAGGCCCGTTCAATCGACGTGACATCGTGCAGGCCAGTAATCATCATGATCGGGATATGACGCTGCCCGCGTCGTTCATGCAGCATGGCACAAGTGGCAAAACCATCCATGCCGGGCATGCGCCCATCCAGCAACACCACGTCGGGGGTACGGGCATCAAACAGCTGGATCGCCTCCTCACCGCTCTCGGCCGCGATGACATCGTAACCATTACGATGCAGAAAACGACTCAGCATCAAACGGGATACGTCATCATCGTCAGCGATCAGGAAAAGCGGCTGATTGGCCATGTTGGTGGGCTATTATTTGAGCAACATGACGCGCACATCATCCTGGGCCGTATCGTAGAGGATATAACTCGCCTGGCCCCCGAAGCCGTGCAATGTGCCTGGATTGAGTACCCTGGTCTTACCTTCGTAGCGGTTTTCGATCCGGTGTGTGTGGCCACAGATGACGGCATGATACTGGCGGCTCAGCACCAAGGCTTCCTTGATCGGTCGTACCGTGCCGTGATAGAGCGCGATCATCCCTTCCGGTGCTTCAATTTCAAGGAAATCCCCCTCAATGTGGCCGGATATCTTTTTAAAGACCTTGAGCAGTCCCAGCACTTCACCATCGTTGTTGCCGAACACGGCTGATACCGGCAAACCGGACAAGGCCAGCGCCATGGATGGGCTGACAAAATCGCCGGCATGCACCACCAGATCCACCTGTTCGCTACGAAATACATCGGCGACCAACTGCATGTGCTCCAGATGGTCGTGTGAGTCAGATATAATGCCAATTTTCATAGGAATATGCTGTTCATCCCTGCTGTTGCCATCTAAAGATTCCGGAGGAGTGTCCCACCCCAAGCACCACGCTGCGTATCATAACGGTAAAACAGGATGCTTGGCCACTGTTTTTGTGATACAATACCGCAAATATCGGTCTACCGTAAATATCGGTCTTCCTCTTCATCAGTTTCGGCCAACTGCGATGATGGAGGTTGTTTCTGTTTCCTGGGGCATCGCCCAGGTAACTGTCCCTGCTTGAGTGGAAGGCCTCAATGTCCAAAACAGTAATTCAGGATGGTATGGAGCAAGATGATGCTTTCTCAATTTCCCAGTGGTCAACAGCTACGCGATTTTTTTCAGCAGTGTCTGCAGCAGGCCGACTGGCCAGAGCAGGCTGCTCCGCACTTCGATGGGGGATTATGGCGCTTTATTGAACAGAACCACTGCTTCAATACCATTCTGTGGCGGCAGGAAGATCTGGCGCGACGGACAAATGCTCCAGCTGAGGAGATTGTACTCAACAAGCGCACCATCGATCGGCACAACCAGTTGCGTAATGACAGCATTGAGCAGATCGATCGGCTGATCCTGGAGCAGCTGGCTGATGTGCCGTTGCAGCCCCAAGCTTGGCATAACAGTGAAACCGCTGGCGCCATCATTGATCGACTCTCCATTCTCAGCCTCAAGGTGTATCACATGGGCTTGCAGTTGGAGCGTGACGACGTCACCGATGAACACCGTGTGTTATGTCGGGACAAGCAGGCACAGCTGCTTCAGCAGCAGCAGGATTTGGAGCGTTGCCTGGACCACCTGTTGCAGTCCTGCGCGGCCGGTCAGGCTTTCTTCAAGATTTATCGTCAGCATAAAATGTACAACGATCCTCGCATGAACCCGCTGATTCATGCGGTGGGCTGATCATCATAGGAGATTCGATGGCCACAAAACTCGCGCAACAAATTAATGATGAGGTAGATCGTCTACCAGAGCCGTTACTTCGGGAGGTGTTGGCATTTATCGGGTATCTCAGCTATCGCTATAGATTGAACCCTGACGTTGATACGGAGGCTATGATGGCTGCTCAGCAGGAGGCTATGCACCATGTCTGGGATAACATCGATGATGAAATCTGGAATGAAGTACCAACTTGGTGATTTGGTCATGGTGGCTTTTTCATTAGATAAGATTTTCACATTGAATGCAGTGCGGATAGAAGGAATATTTGCCCAGGTTTCAGATTCTTTCCGCATGCTTGTTGTTCAGCAATTATGTGCCATCTTGAACACAGAAAGTGCTGAGTAAACGTATGTTTCATTCCCTACGCCAGATATATCGGCATCATGTTGTTGCTGGTGCTGTCAGCTACCCTGGTGGTGGGGGGAGCGGCCTATCGTTTTTCCTTCAACGAGTTCAAAAATAACCGCATCCGGATTGTCGGGCAGGTGGCCAATATGCGTCATCAGCAACTGGTGACGACCCTCAAGGCCAATCAGCAGCGGCTGCAGGATTTTCTCGTGAACGGGCTGACAGCCACCTAAGGCTGACGGCGGTGCTGTCTTTCCAGCCCATTCGCGACATCTTCATTGCTACACCGGAACTGGGAGAATCGGGCGAGACATTTCTGTCGGATGGCCAGGGCCTGTTCATCACGCCTGGACGATACAGCTCGACACAGGGGGTGTCCCATCCCATTGCGGCTGTACCGATGCAACATTTCAGCAGTCGTAATAGTGTTGCAACGACAAAAAAAAGTGCCCATTCACAGCAGTTTTTGCGCGATATGGGCTGCGAATTGACGCGCGATGAGGACTCATCCTGAACCCTTTTGAACTTTTCTGTCATACTCCCGCTCTAACCGTACATAAGCGAAGAAAATAGTGATCGTAAAGAGTACGATTGGAGTACTCTTAAAAAAAGAGGAGTATAAGAAAATGACAATCCATATCGAACTGATGGAAAATGGTTACAGCATCTGTCACGGCCATGACTGCTTCTTTGAGGGAGTTAAGGATTGGTCGCTGGCCTGTGAAATCCATGAAATGTTGTCGGGTGAGTTGGACGAGGATGGGGCCGAGTTCCCATTCTGTCCTGTAACCCGTCGATAATCCGGTCGAAAGAGATGATCATGAGAAAGAATGTTGGCTCGGTGGACCGGTTCGTCCGTATTGTACTGGGCGTAGTCCTGTTGTCACTGGTGCTGATCGGTCCCCAGACGGTCTGGGGCTGGGTTGGCCTGTTTCCACTGGTGACCGGTTTCGTCGGGCGTTGTCCCGTTTACAGGTTGTTTCGGGTCCAATCCTGTTTATGGTTTGGCGTTGACACCTGTTACTACACGCCATGACTTACCGTTGACGGGACTTCAGTTCCCGTCAACTTCCGCCGCCGCATCATGTCAGCAGATCACCTCGACCAGGGTGACATCATCCTCAAAAGTGACCGATCCGGTATAATCGACCAGTTGTCTGGTCAGTTCGTCGATGGTGCAGTGGCCTGACGCCAGTTGTGCCAGGAACAGCTGCAGTCGTTCCACGCCAAACATCTCGTTTTGCTGTGACCGGGCTTCGATAATGCCATCCGAGAAAAGATAGCAACGATCTTCTGGTTGAACCATGACGGTGGTCGAAGCACTGCTGATATCCAGGGGATCCATGATCCCTAAGGGGGGCAACTGGGACGGCAGGCGAGCCAGCAGCTGTTCATGCCGCAGCAGCAGACCTTCTGGCAGGCCAGCATTCCACAGCTGGATCTGACCTCGATCGGGAGACACCTCAAGCAGTGCCGCAGCAAAAAACAGGTTGGCGGGCAGGCGGGCACAGAGCTGCTGGTTGATGGCCTGTAACAGCTCATTTCCTGAGGCATTGTGCCGGGCCATATCATGGAGAATGTAGGTCACCAGCGGTCCGCCGATAGCGGCTGATAGCCCGTGGCCGGTAAAATCACCCAGCATCACCAGTTGACGACCATCGGGCGTGAAGGTAGCCATCAGCATGTCGCCAGCGGTCCGTTCCACTGGTGCCACCAGAAAGTTAAGATAGCGCTGATCAACAACATCGGCCTGACGCATCTTCAGGATGATCGACTCGATGATGCGCCGCTCCTGCAACAGCAACTGGTTGTGATGGTCAAGGGCCCTGTGGGCTGTGCGCAACGCCAGATGGGTTTTGATGCGGGCCTGAACGATGGGAATGCTGAACGGCTTGGTGATGTAGTCAACGGCACCGAGTTGCAGGCCGAGCAGCTCATCGGTATCCTTGCTCATGGCCGTGACAAAAATCACCGGAATGTCACGGGTCGACTCATGGGCCTTGAGGCGCTGGCACACCTGATGACCATCCATCTCCGGCATCATGATATCGAGCAGGACCAGATCGGGCTGAGGCAGTGCAGCGGCAATCCTCAGGGCTGTGGCGCCATTGATGGCCGGTTTGATGCTATAATCCTGTGACAGAGCCCCCTTGAGGATATCAATATTTTCCGGTGTATCATCAACGACCAGCACGACAGGTTTGCCAACCCGGTTGCTAACCATCCTGATGTTGCTCCATGATGGCCATCAGTTGGGGCTTGAGCTGCACAAACAGGGTGGCTAGTGTCGGATCAAAATGTCGGCCGGCTTGATCGTGGATCAGCTCCAGGGCACGGTCAACGGGCCACGGCTCCTTGTAGGGGCGCTTGCAGGTCAGAGCATCGAAGACATCTCCCAATGCGGTCAACCGCCCTACCAACGGGATATCCTCACCACGCAGCCTGAGTGGGTAGCCACTACCATCCCACTTCTCATGATGGGTACGGGCAATGGTCGCTGCCATTTGCAACAGCTCGGAGTCCTGCGGTCCGATGATGTTGTAACCCATGTCGGGGTGCTGTTGGATGACCGCGAATTCGTCGTCGGTCAGCTTACCAGGTTTGAGCAGCAGCTGATCAGGAATGCCAATTTTGCCAATGTCGTGCATCATGGCGGCAAACATGATCTGATCGGCGTCGTGGACGGCAACCCCGGCCTGGATGGCCAGCAGGCGGACAAAGTGACTCATGCGGATCACGTGCAGGCCGGTCTCGTTGTCGCGGTACTCGGCGGCCCGTCCTAGCTGGCGGATCATTTCGAGACGGGTTGCCTCCAGTTCGCGGTTGCGTCGCTGCAGCAGCTCGGTACGTTCGGCGACCTGATCTTCCAGTAACCGCTTCTGGTTGTTGAGCAACAGATGGGTTTTTACGCGGGCCTGGACGATGGGAATGCTGAACGGCTTGGTGATGTAGTCGACAGCACCGAGTTGCAGGCCAAGCAGCTCATCGGTATCGCGGCTCATGGCAGTGACAAAGATAACCGGAATGGAGCTGGTGGTAGGATTGGCTTTGAGTTGACGGCAGGTCTCGTAACCATCAATGCCAGGCATCATAATGTCGAGCAGGATCAGGTCGGGATGAGGCGCGATGGCCACTGCCTTCAGGGCTACATGGCCACTGAGGGCTGGTCGGATGGTATAGGCTCCTGACAGGGCCCCTCTGAGAACGTCAATGTTTTCAGGGGTATCATCGACCACCAGAATAATGGGCTTGTCTGGAGAGATATAACTCATGGCAGTGGTTCCTTGTCCAACTGTACTTGCATGGCCTCGGCGCATTGTAGCAAAATGGCTGCGGCGGAGTCAAAATCGTAACGGGATACCTGTTGTTCCATTTTTTCGATCCACGCCAGCCATGGTTGGGATTGCATCGAGATCTGGCGCAGTGCCGCCAGGGTGTTGTCAACATCGGCGTCGAAAACGGCCAGTTGTTGTGCCGCCTGACGCAGCAGGGCCGCTTGCTCGGCCGTGGTGATCTCATGACTTGGTGCATCGGTCACTACGATGTTGGCAGTATTCCCCACATCGGAGGTTATCTGCAACGGTTCCAGTGCTTGGCAGATACGGTCCAGTTCTTCAGACAGTTTGTTGAGCAACACCGTCAGCACAGCTCGATCGTGCCAGTTGTCGCGAATCACATATTCCAGGGCGGCGGCTTGTTGGGACAGCTGTTCGGCACCCACGGTAGCGGCAAGCCCCTTCAGGGTGTGGGCCAATCGTCTGGCACCTTCCTGATCCTGGGTGTTGATTGCCTCGTCAATGGCTTGAGCCGTTGACTGCTGGTTCGCACGGAACTTGGCCAGCAGCTCCCGATAACGCTTGGCGTTTCCTCCCATACGGCGCAGACCGGTTTGGGTGTCAATTCCGTCGATAGGAGGTACGTAGCTGGCATCGCGGACGACAGGGGCCATGGCTACTGCCGGAGTGGCGGCTGGGTTGGCAGGCTTGACCCACTTGAGCAGGGTGGCAAACATGGCGTCCGGGTCGATGGGTTTGGCGATATGGTCCTGCATGCCGGCCGCCAGGCACTGCTCCCGGTCACCTACCATGGCATTGGCGGTCATGGCGATGATGGGTAGATGGGCTAGGCGTGGCTCCCGACGGATGATGCGTGTAGCCGTCAGGCCATCCATCACCGGCATCTGGATGTCCATCAGGACTCCGTCGCACGGTTCGTGTAGGACCAGATCGACGGCCTGTTGACCATTGTTGGCCAGCAACAGGGTGATGTTGGCCTGCTCAAGCAGTTCCTGGGCCACCTGCTGATTGATTTCATTGTCTTCTGCCAGCACGATGCGTGCACCGGAGAGAGCCGTAATAAGGGCTGTCTGATGGTCAGCCGTGTGCCGCGTACTGCGATGGTCGCCGTCGCTGGTGTGGCCAAAGGCCTCCAGAATGGATTCGAACAGCAGGCTCTGGTGAATCGGCTTGACCAGAAACCCATCGACAAAAGCCTCCTGGGAAGCGCGTTTGACCACACTTTCATCACCATAGGCGGTGGCGATGATGATCAACGGCACATGACTCAGCACCAGATCGTGTTTGATGGTGGACGCGGCATGGATCCCATCCATTCCAGGCATCATGTAGTCCATGACAATCAGATCGAAAGGCGTATCGGCTAGCTCAGCCTGCTGTACTGCCACAACAGCTTCCTGGCCACTGTTGACCGTGGTGACGTGGAAGGTAAAGGAGGTCAGATAATCAGCCATAATCCTGCGGGCACTGTCATTGTCGTCGGCTACCAGCACCCGAATACCGCGCAGATCCTGGGCAGGCAGTAGCACCGGCTGGGTCATGCGCTGCGATACACCCATGCGCACATCAAAAATAAACCTGGAACCAACGCCTGGTTCACTTTCCACCCGTATGGTACCGTCCATCATACCAATCAGGCGCTGGGCAATGGTCAACCCCAGCCCAGTGCCACCATATTGACGGGTGATGGAACTATCGGCCTGGCTGAAGGCCTGGAACAGTTTACCTACCTGTTCTTCGGTCATGCCGATACCGGTATCGCGAATGGTAAATTGTAGCCGTACGCCACTGTGATCCAGTTCCAGCACCTTGGTGAGCACGACGACCTCACCCTGATGGGTAAACTTGATGGCGTTGTTGGCCAGATTGATCAATACCTGCCCCAGTCGCAGAGGGTCGCCAACCAGACTGGGTGGAATGCCGGGGTCCGTTTCCATCAGAAATTCGATCTGCTTTTCCTGTGCCTTGATGGCAATCATGGCGGCCATGTTGCCGAGCACATCTTCCAGGGTAAAGTCGATCGATTCCATATCGAGTCGACCGGCATCGATCTTGGAAAAATCGAGAATATCATTGAGAATGCGCAACAGAGCCGTGGCTGAGTTATAAATCTTGAGCAGGTAATCCTTTTGCTTGGTGGTCAGGTGTGTCTGCAGGCAGAGGTGGCTGAGACCGATGACAGCATTCATCGGTGTACGGATCTCGTGACTCATGTTGGCCAGAAAATTACTTTTAGCCTGTACGGCAGCATCGGCCAGATCCTTGGCATGACGCAGCTCCAGCTCCATCTGCTTCATGGCTGTCACATCGGTACGTACCGATATGTATTTGAAAGGTTTACCCTTATCGTTCAGGAAGGGTACGATGGTGGCCCGCACCCAATAGTCCTGACCCTCTTTGGTCAGATTGCGGATTTCACCATGCCAGGGTTGTCCATGGGCAATGCTCTGCCACATCTCGCGGTAGAAATCAGCCGAATGCTCATCCGATTTGACAATGCGGTGGTTGCGTCCAATCAGCTCTTCACGGTTATAACCACTGATGGAGACAAATTTGTCGTTGACGTAGGTGATGTTGCCCTTGGTATCAGCCGTTGAGACGATAGCGTGCTCGTCCAGAGCCCGTTTCTGAAATTCCAGCTCTAGCAAGGCCTCGTTTTCAGCCTGTTCGGAGATACGACGCGAGACAACAAATAAAGTGATGATAGCAGCGATCGATGCCGACAGAATCAAACCACAGATCAGCAGTACAATGGCGATCGAATGCCGATCGGGATTGTGCCACCAGATTTCGGAGTTGCCGCGGAGAATGATTTTCCAATTCCTGCCAGAATCCTGGGCGGTCATAGCGATGGTGCCGAAAATAACAGGACCTGTTCTGGTGTTGAGCTTGCCGCTTTCCTGGCTGGTCATCATCGGCCAAACATCAGCTAATTGTTCCCGAAACTCTGCCATCTGGTCCTGTGTAGTGCCTGGAATCAGGAACTGTCCCTCCTCATCAATGAGATAGAGCTGGTAGGGGGTGTTCCAGAATATGGTACGAATCTTGTTGAGCAGCACCGAACTGAAATAATCCAGTACCAGAATGCCCTGTTTCTGTCCATCATCATCAAATACTCGCGCGGCCAGCCGGATTACTGGTTGTGATGCCTGATCGATATGGTTGAAGTGGGGACGTGACAGGTAGAGTTTGCCCTTAATCAGGGGCACGGCCTGTAAAAAATAATCCTGGCGGGAGCGATGGCGCAGTTCAGCGTCCGGTATGGGTACAGCATCACCTCCCTGTTGGTCGGAACGGATGCGGATGACCTCCATCCCCTGGTTATCGAGCAGGTGAATCTGGTCGTAAACAGGGTGTTCACGCATCATGGTCGTGATCTGTCGCATCAGCCGTTTTTTGGCACCGGAACGAAAGAACTCATCCAGGTCGCCACTGCCGAGCAGGATGTTCATGTCGGCGACCACTCTTCTGATTTCCTGGCCAGTCGTTCTGATGGCGGTATCGACCGCCACTTCTCCGGCGATTTTCTGGTGGTGGATTTCTGAGGCATGGTAGAGATAGGCCACAATCATGGCGATCACAACAAACACCGACAGGGTGATGCTGAATACTTTCAGGTAAATGGTTGCTGTTGCCCGACTGAGCAGGGCGCGCAGCAGCCGTTTCCGGCCGATGGAGGTACGTTCGTTGTCGTTATCAAAGTAAACCGACAGGCTGTTGAAGGCAATCAGGATGAAAAACAGGGTGGTCAGCAACACGCCGATCACGGTATGTTCCAGGGAGGCTTCGGTAGCGGAACAACCAGAGGCTACCGGAAAGAAGTAAGTCGCCTCCATAGCCAGGTAGTGCATGCTGGATATGGCTGCAGCAAAGATCAACGGACTGATGTGGCGGCCATAGCCGGTGTAGGGATCCAGCTTGATGGCGCGGATCAGTTTTCTCGCATGCAGGGCCAGCAGGCTTAGCCCAACCGATCCCAGAACAGAAACCACTGTCATGATCGGCTCAAACATCATGACGGCATCCAGTTGCATCGCCATCATGCCGCTGTAGTGCATGATACCGATGCCCAATCCGCCAATGATGGCACCGATCCAACGATCGTTCGAGGTCACATCAGCCGTATGGCGACTGATCAGGTGCAGCATGACCATACCCGCCATGATGGCGGGCAGGCCTGATAAGACTGTGATCAGAGGGTCGAAGGTAAAGGGAATGGGCAACCGGTAGGCCAGCATGCCAATGAAGTGCATCGCAAAAACGCCATTGCCAAGGGCCAGACCGCCAAAAGCGAGCCACGTCGCTTTCTTGGACCGATTGTTGGCGGTACGGATACGCCCGATGGTGGTCAGGCAGGCAGCAGAACCCAGGTAGGCTGCGACCAGCGCCAGCACCACCAGCACCGGGTCGTAGTAGCCGGACAGGGCCTTGCTCATATCAACCGAGGCGTCGATGAACTGGATATCGTGCATGGTCATGGGGACAGGGTATTCCATTGGTTGGTCATGACTCATCCCTGATGGCACGAATAATGGTTTCCGATGGTTGACTGAGAGGTCTTGGGGTCAAAGCTCTACATCGTTCCAGTTCAGTGATCCACAAGGCCGCTTCCAAGTTGGTACATTTGGATGAGGCCATGACTTTGAGGGCGTTGGTTTCGACCAATATACCTGGGGCGATGCCCCAGGCTAACCCTGAATCGCCCCGCTGGGGCTTGTATGAAGTAAGATTCATGAGGTCATGCGCCCCGAAGGCGCCCTAGGCGACAGCTTCCTGATTTGATCCAAATCGCGCACCGCACCACGGGCGGCGGATGTGGTCAGGGCGGCATAAGCCTGCAATGCCTGCGATACCTGCCTTTGGCGATCAAGGGGACGATAGGCATCGGGGCCGCGCTGTTCCATCTGCTGGCGCCGCTGTTCCAGCAGTGCATCCGATACATCGAGGTGCAGGGTACGGTTAGGAATATCGATGTGGATCAGATCGCCTTCTTCGATCAGGGCAATGGCCCCGCCGGCAGCGGCCTCTGGTGAGACATGACCGATGGAGAGGCCAGACGTACCACCGGAAAAGCGGCCATCGGTCAACAGGGCACAGCTTTTGCCGAGATTTTTTGATTTGATATAACTGGTGGGATAGAGCATTTCCTGCATGCCGGGTCCTCCCTTGGGCCCTTCGTAACGGATCACCACCACATCACCAGCCTGGATACGGTCGGACAGAATGGCCTCACAGGCGCTTTCCTGACTGGAAAAGATGCGTGCTGGACCAGTAAACTGCCAGATGGAGGGGTCGACCCCGGCGGTTTTGACGATACAACCCTCTCGGGCAATGTTACCAAACAGCACCGCCAATCCGCCGTCACGACTGTAGGCTTGCTCGATGGAGCGGATGCAGCCGTTGTGACGATCGCTATCCACGCTGTCCCAGCGGCGTTGCTGCTGGAACGGCTCCAACGTCGGTACACCACCGGGAGCGGCCAAGGCGCGTTGATGGGCCTGTGCGCTGGCCTGGGGTGAGGCAATGTCTTCGCGGTCAATCAGCTCGCCCAAGGTGATACCGAGTACCGTGGCACACTCCTCGTGCAACAACCGGCCCCGTTTCAGTTCACCCAGGATGGCCATGATCCCTCCGGCACGGTGTACGTCTTCCATGTGGTAGCTGCTGGAGGGCGCCACCTTGCACAGGCAGGGTACCTGACGTGACAGCCGATCGATGTCGGCCATGGTGAAGGGCACCTCACCCTCATGGGCAGCGGCCAGCAGATGGAGCACGGTATTGGTCGAACCTCCCATGGCGATATCGAGCGTCATGGCGTTTTCGAAGGCGGCCAAGCTGGCAATGGTACGCGGCAGGGCTGACAGATCATGGTGACGATAATAGCGATCGGTCAGGGTGACAATCTGACGGGCCGCCTGCAGGAACAGCTCGCGCCGATCGGCATGGGTAGCCAGCAGGGTACCATTGCCCGGCAGTGCCAGCCCCAGGGCCTCGGTCAGACAGTTCATCGAGTTGGCGGTAAACAGACCGGAGCAGGAGCCGCAGGTGGGGCAGGCCGACCGTTCCATGCGTCCCAGATCTTCTTCAGAGATGGACAGGTTGCCAGCGGCAATCATCGGATCGATCAGGTCCAATTTCTGTTCGACACCGGACGAGAGCTGAGTACGTCCCGATTCCATCGGACCACCCGACACGAACACGGTCGGGATGTTGAGGCGCAGAGCCGCCATCAGCATGCCGGGGGTGATTTTGTCGCAATTGGAAATGCAGATCAGGGCATCGGCGGTATGAGCATTGACCATGTACTCAACACTGTCGGCAATGATATCCCGTGACGGCAGGGAGTAGAGCATGCCCCCATGACCCATGGCGATGCCGTCGTCGACGGCAATGGTGTTGAACTCCTTGGCGACGGCACCGCAAGCCTCGATCTCGCGTGCTACCATCTGACCGACATCCTTGAGGTGGACATGCCCGGGCACGAACTGGGTGAACGAGTTGGCCACGGCAATGATCGGTTTGCCGAAATCCTGCTCACGCATACCGGTAGCACGCCAGAGCGCCCGGGCTCCAGCCATATTGCGACCATGGGTCGAAAGACGTGAACGGTACTCTGGCATATGAGGTTCCTTTCTGCTATCCATATCGGTTATACTGTCATCGGACAAAACGGTCAAAATCATGAGAAGGCTGGCGCCATGCCATCAACACCCTGTTTGCAAATCCAAATCCATCCACAGACACCGCAACAACGCCTGTTACGTCAGGCGGTGACGATTCTGGAGGAGGATGGTGTTTTGGTCTACCCGACCGATACCACCTACGGCCTGGGGTGCACCCTCACCAACCGCCGTGGTGTCGAGCGCATTATCCAGATCAGGAAACTGCCCGCCAACCACCAGTTCTCCATTCTTTGTGCCGATCTGTCCGAAATCGCCCATCTGGCCCGTGTTGACAATAGGACCTATCGGCTGCTGAAACGGTTCCTGCCCGGCCCTTATACCTTCATTCTTGAGGCTTCGCACGATGTGCCTCGCACTATTCTACCAAAAAGACGTACCATCGGGCTACGTATTCCGGCCAACCCCATCTGTCTTAGCCTGTTGCGCGAGCTGGGACGGCCGCTGTTGTCCAGTTCGATGCGGTTACCAAGTGGTGACATTCTAACCGATCCGGATCTGATTCGGGAACAGGTGGCATCCATGGTTGATCTGATTATTGATGGAGGCATCCTGTTGAGTGAGCCGTCAACCGTAGTTGACCTGACTGGCTCGGTGCCACAGATCTTGCGCCACGGGGCTGGAGATCCTGCCCCTTTTCTGCCAACATAACGAGGTATCTATTGATGAACGAACAGCAGCCCGGTGCCGCCAACCACGAGGCCTTTCCCCTGCCGGTTAAGCAGCAAATTGACCACGTCCGGCATGTCATCGCCGTTTCCAGCGCCAAGGGTGGTGTGGGTAAGTCGACGGTCGCCACCAATCTGGCTTTTGCCCTGCAGCAACTGGATTACAAGGTGGGGCTACTGGATGCCGATATCTATGGTCCCAGCATACCGACCTTGCTCGGTGTCAGCCAGCGTCCGGAACCGGATGTCATGGGGCGTATCAAACCGGTTATGGCCCATAAAATGCCGTTGATGTCGATCGGATTCATGGTCGATGCTGGCCAACCGCTGGCTTGGCGTGGGCCGATGCTGTTTCAGGTGTTGCAGCAATTTTTTCACGAAGTGCGCTGGACCGGTTATGGTGACCAGCTTGACTATCTCATCATCGATCTGCCACCCGGGACCGGTGATATCCAGCTGTCCATGGCCCAGCAGGTGGAGGTGACCGGGGCCATCATCGTCACGACGCCCCAGGAACTAGCCCTGGCCGATGTGCGGCGTGGGGTGGCGCTGTTCAATCTGGCCCACGTGCCCATTCTCGGCATTGTCGAGAACATGAGCGGTTTTGTCTGCCCCCATTGCCAACAGTCGACCGATCTTTTTGCCAGCGGCGGGGCAGACCGGGTGGCCGGTGAATATGGCTTGCCAGTGCTGGGGGCGATCCCGCTGGACAGGAACATCCGCCATTGTGGCGATGAAGGCTTGCCATTGGTCAAGGCGCAACCCGAATCGACGCTAGCGCAGATCTACTGCGACATCGCCAGGAAGCTGGTTGACAGGGTGGCCGCTCGTGCCGTGTGACCGGCTGCAGGGAGCGCGTCTGGTCATTTCGGCTCCTCATAAGAGTTCCGGCAAGACCATGGTCACCACCGGTCTGGCGGCGGCTTTGACCCGCAGCGGTCAGGTAGTGGCTCCGTTCAAGAAGGGACTCGATTTCATCGATCCGATGTGGCTGACGGCAGCGACGGGGCGGCCGTGCCACAATCTCGATTTTTTTGTCATGACCCCGCAACAGATCCAGACCAGCGTCTGTCACCATGGCAGCGATGCCGATCTGTGTCTCATTGAGGGCAATCTGGGCTACTACGATGGCCAGCATAGCGATGGCAGTGACAGCACCGCCGGACTGGCTGAACTGTTGCAGGCACGGGTCATTCTGGTGATCGATTGCCGCGGGCTGGCGCGCAGCCTTGCCCCGCTGCTGTTTGGCCATCGCCAGTTTCCAGGCTATCCGGGTGGCGGACGTATCGATGGCGTCGTCCTCAACCGGGTGGCTTCGCCGCGTCATGAGCGGCGGCTGTTGCAGGCCGTACGCGACTATGGCGGTGATCTGGAAGTGGTGGGGGTGCTGCCTCGTGCCGAGGCCATGGCCATTGATGAGCGCCACATGGGGCTGGTGCCCACCACCGAGCAGCAGCAGATTGAGGATCGCATCGCTACCCTGGCACAGTTTATCGCCAGTCACGTCAACCTCGATAGCGTGCGTGCCATTGCAGTGCGATCGTCCGTATCGATGATCACCACTGAGCCAACAGAACAACCCGCCCCCGTGGTTACCAGCCGACCCTTGACCATTGCCTATGCCGCTGATGCTGCTTTCCACTTTTACTATGCCGAAAACTTGCAGGCGCTGGCGCAACGAGGCATACAGTTGCAGCCGGTGAACCTGCTGCAGCAGCAACCGTTGCCCCAGGTTGATGGCTGCTACATTGGCGGTGGTTTTCCGGAGATGTTCATGGAAGCGTTGGCCGCCAACCATGACCTGCTGCAACAGCTGCGCCGTGCCATCGAAGCCGGCTGGCCGGTCTATGCCGAATGCGGCGGACTGATGCTGCTGTCACAGCGTCTGCACTGGCAACAACGCTCGGTGGAGTTGTGCGGCGCCTTGCCGGTTGATGTCGAGATGTGTCCTCGACCACAGGGCTACGGCTATATGACCCTGTCCAGCACCGGAGCGCTATCGTGGCCACCGCCACAAACCACCATTCCCTGCCATGAGTTTCACTATTCGCGTCTGCGCGGCGTGCCGGATGACGCCCGCTTTGCCTATCGGGTCGAACGGGGTACTGGTATCGATGGCCAGCACGATGGCCTGATTCATCGGCGCGTGTTGGCCTCCTATGCCCATATTCACCACCAGGGCGCCCCGGGATGGGCCGATTTTCTAGCGCGTTTCTGGAGTGGTGATGAAGCGCTGTGACGAAGAGGATCTGATCGATTTCTGCCTGCGGCAGCGGGTCGATTTCGACCCGGTCGCCTGGTTGACATACCCTCATCCCAGTCGGCAGGAACTGGCAGCGGTGGCATTGTTTCTGGCCAGAGTGGCGTGGTATGGTCACCCGCATGAGCTGGCACAGGTCGCCGAGCAGTTACAACCGGGTTGTGCCGGTAATTTGGCCACCCTGGTACAGCAGACCGGTTTCGATTGTAGCCGTTTTTCCAACCGGCTGAGAACCAGGCTGAGTCATGCCGCGACCCTATCCTGAGCTAACACGAGCGATTTCTTGCCTGTTGGACCGGATCGACGCCGTTATCCGCCATACCGGCTATGGTGGGGCACCGGTACGCATGTATCTGGCGGGAGGCATAGCGGTCAATTATTACTGCGGATCTCGCCACACGGAGGATGTCGACGCCTCTTTCTCCCATCGTATCCTGCTGCCGTACGCTGATCTGGTGGTTGACTATCAGCGTCAGGATGGTGGACACGCTTTCCTGTATCTTGACCAGAACTACAACAGCACGTTTGCACTCACGCACGAGGACCACGAGGAAGAGGCCACGGAGTGGGCCGGTATCGGCAACGAGAACAGGTTGGTCCATCTCTACGTGTTGGCTCCGGTTGACCTGGCGATTTCCAAGGTGGCCCGATTAACGGCACAGGACCAGGAGGATATTCTCGACTTGGCCCGTGCGCAGTTGGTGACGGCTGATCGGTTCGAACGTCGTGCCCAACAGGCCCTGTCCGGTTACATCGGCGACACGGTGCGTATGGGTCGTGCCATTCAGTGGATGGCCAACCGGATCAGGGCTGAAGTTGCCCATCCTGACTGAAGTAAGTCACTGCTGTCATGTCATTCCGATTTTTTTTCATGACGAATATCAAAAAAGCATGATATGCTAATAGACTCAGAGTTAGGGATTTCCAGGACCGGATGGAGGTTGAAAAGCAGATGAAATTCGCGGTACTCGTTTACGAAGG